>CAOJYR010000045.1 GCA_948465965.1 uncultured Mycoplasmatota bacterium | reverse complement strand
TTACTGACATTTTCAAAAAATGATATAACATGACATTATCACAAAATGATTACAATAAGTTGAATAGGGAATTGAAAAATAAAAATAACTTTGTTATAATATAGTAAGCGAGGTTATAAGATGAAGAATATAAAGAATAAATTTTTAAAATTAAAAAACAGTTCAAAAAAGTATTTAAAAAAAGTGAAAGAAGAACATCTTGTTAGAGAATATTTAAAGCATAATGTCCTATTTATAACTTTTGTATTAACATGTATTATAAACTCAACTATACTTCGATTCTTTTGTATGCATACATTAGAAAATTATTTAGCTATTAAACCAATAATGGCCGATCTAGCAGTAATCATTATAGCTGGATCATTTGGATATTTATTTAAACCTAAAAATAGATTTACATACCTTTTAATATTAGATATTTTCTTTACGGCTATTTGTATGATTAATTCGATTTATTATACTTTTTATACCTCATTTGCCTCTGTATCAATGTTATCACTTACTCAATATATTGGTGAAGTAGGAGATGCTGTTGTAGAAAACGTTGTTCAACTAAAAGACTTACTTTATATAATAGGACCGGTTATACTAATATTTGTTCATTATAAGCTAAAGAAGATTAATTATTATAAAAAGGTTGAAATAAAATCAGAAAGAAAGAAAAGAACAATTAAAACATTATCTGTAGGTGGAGCTCTTATGATTTTATTCCTAGTAACTCTATCATCTCTAGATGTAACTAGATTTGTTAAACAATGGAATAGAGAATATATCGTAATGAGATTTGGAATATACATATATCAAGCAAATGATGTAGTAACATCAGTTCAACCAAAGATAAATTCCCTATTTGGATATGACCAAGCAAAGAAGAAATTCGCCGACTATTTTAAAAATACCGACGAAGTGCAAACGAATGAGTATACAAATATATTTGAAGGAAAGAATGTTATAGTAATTCATGGAGAAAGTATGCAAACAAATGCCATGGATTTAGAATTTAATGGGCAAGAGGTAACACCAACTCTAAATAAATTAGCAAAAGAGGGAATGTTCTTCTCTAACTTCTATTCACAAGTAAGCGTCGGAACGAGTAGCGATACAGAACTAACCTTCACAACCTCCCTTATGCCAACACAAAGTGGGACTGCATTTGTGTCTTACTATGATAGATCTTATGTTTCAATTCCTAAATTAATGAGAGATAAAGGTTACTATACCTTTAGTATGCATGCTAATAATGCTGATTTTTGGAATAGAAGGGCCATGCACGAAAGCCTAGGATATAACAAATTCTATAGTAAAAAAGATTATAATGTTACAAAAGAAAATACGATTGGATTAGGGTTAAGTGATAAGGAGTTTTTCTCCCAATCAATACCAAAGATTGAAAAAGAGGCACAAAAACATGATAATTGGTATAGTTTATTAATCATGTTAACAAACCATACTCCATTTTCAGAAGTGGATAAATATGGAGAATTTGATGTTTCATTAAAAGAAACAGTTACCAAAGAAGATGGATCAGAAGAAGAAGTAACCTATCCATATATGGAAGGTACTAAGCTTGGTAATTATTTTAAATCAATTCATTATGCAGATGGTGCTTTAGGAGAGTTTATAGATGCATTGGATGAAAAAGGATTATTAGATAATACTGTATTAATTTTATATGGTGACCATGACGCAAGACTTCCAAAAAAAGAATACAATAGACTTTATAATTACAATAAAGAGCAGGATTCAACTTTAGATAGTGGGGATCCAAATTATAAAGAATATGATTCATATCAATATGAATTAGGTAGAAAAGTACCATTCATTATTTGGTCAAAAGATATGGCAGAAACTAAGTTAAATCAAGAAGTAACAAATGTTATGGGAATGTATGATGTGATGCCAACCCTTGGAAATATGTTTGGATTTTATAATAAATATCAATTAGGTCATGATATCTTTAATATAAAGGATAACAATATTGTAGTTTTTCCTAATGGAAATTGGGTAACGAACAAAGTATATTATAATAGCCAAAAAGAGGCATACTTATCACTTACTGGAGAGGCTATAAATGAAGAAGAAATACAAAAAAATAACAACTACTCAAGTAAACTATTAGATGTATCTAATGATATGATAGTGTTCAATTTATTAAAAGAGGATAATGACAACGAAAATAAGATGCTGGAATATCAAGAGAAAGGAAAATAGTCTATGAAGCTAAAAAAGAAACCAAAAAGAATTCTAATAACTATATCTGTACTATTAGTAATAGCAATAAGTGTGTTTGCCATATATAAGATATTTTTGAGCAAAGAACAAGTTAAGGAAACAAAGATATTACATACAATTGATAAATATGGATATAATCTAAAAGACTCAAAAAGCGAAAAATATAAGAAAATGTTTTATGGGTTAGAAAAAATATTAAAAAAAGATCCTGTAGATGAAGAAAAATATGTAAAAAAAATAACAGAAATGTTTATTTATGATTTCTATACTTTAAATGATAAAACTGCTAAAACAGATGTAGGTGGAACTGATTTTATTTATTCCGAAATATTAGATAACTTCTTAGAAAATGCAGAAGATACTTTTTATAAGTATGTAGAAAGTAATATCTATAATCAAAGAAAACAAAAACTTCCTACTGTTGATAAAATAACTATTGAAAGTTGTGAAGAAACAAGCTTTGCATATAAAGAAGAAACAGATGAAAAGGCCTATGAAGTAAAAGTTTCATGGACTTACACAGATGATAGCTACAAAGATTATCAAAATGAGGCTACATTAATATTTATCCATAATGATATAAGGTTAGATCTTGTAGAATTAAAATAAAATAAGGAGAAATAAAAATGAAACAACCAGCAGGTAGAATAATTATAAATACAAAAAGAGGAGATAACACTGCACCAAGAAAAGTTGATAAGTTATCACTCAATACATGTGATCTTCCCAGTGCGAATGTAAGAAAGGCAACTGATTATAGAATATATGGAACGTTATCAGGTAAAATAGTATATGTAAATGGATACAGAGAAGCAGAGAAAAAATTGATAAAGATAAAATTTTAAATACTTAAGATAATCTAAGTTTATTAAATAATAGGCCCATTTCTAGGATATAGAAATGGGCTTTTGCATTAGTCAACTAAAAATTATATTTACAAATATATATGAGGCAGAGTATAATTTAGGTATATAACAGGATAGAGAAGGAGTAGTCTATTATGAAGTTGAATAAGAACAAGAAACACATATATC
>CAOJYR010000044.1 GCA_948465965.1 uncultured Mycoplasmatota bacterium | reverse complement strand
GACATAATAAAACTCCTTTCGATTGTATATATAATAAAATAATTATCTACTAAATAAAAACAGATGTCTACTTAATTTATTTGCTTGTCTACATACCCCCTCTAGTTGTCTACTTTAAGCTTACCACTACATTTTGAAGGGGCCCATATAATAATACATGCCATTCTTTTTTTTAATTATTATTTGTGATACAATAGTTGGGAATGGTAGGTGAGTTTGTGAATAAAGTAATAAATTTTTTTAAGAAACATAAATTTGTAATTATATTATTTATTTTTTCATTTTTAATTCGCTTGTTTGTGGTAAGTGTAGTTAAAACACCAATAGAGTCTGACTTTAAAACTATGTATGAGGCTGCTTTAGAGATTATAAATGGAACTCATTTCTATAAGGGTTCAACTTATTTTTTAACTTGGGGATATCAAATGGGACATGTTCTTTATCAAAGTTTTTTACTTAGTCTGATTAATAGTGTCACCTTTTTAAAAGTTGTTAATTCATTTATTACATCTTTAATAGTAGTATTTATCTATCTAATAGGTAAAAGGATATCTAGTGAAAGGGCTGCTTTTATAGTTAGTATTTTATATTCTATATTTTTATTTCCACTTTTATTAAATACTGTGTTAACTAATCAACATTTACCAGCACTTTTAACATTGATTAGTATATATATTCTTATTAATATTAAGTATGACAAATATATTTTTAAGAGTTTAATTGCAGGAGTATTACTTGGAATTAGTAATATTTTAAGAAGTGAAGGTATTGTTATTATTGCAGCAATTTTTATATATAGTTTGTATTTGATTATGAAAAAGTATGATTACAAAAAAATTATGGTTAGTTTTCTCTTAATAATAAGTTCTTATTTTTTAATATTTAATGGTACTAGTTTCATCTTAGAAAAAGCTGGTCTAAGTCAAAATGGACTTAAGAATATGAATCCTACTTGGAAGTTCGTGCTTGGGTTTAATTATGATACTAATGGTATGTATAGTGAGTCTGATGCAGTTTTATATGCTAATGATAAAGAAAAAGCAAAAGATATAGTAATAAAAAGAGTTAAAGATTATAAAAAAATTCCTATGTTATTTGTCAAAAAGAGTAAGATTTTATGGTTTAATTCTGATTTATCTTGGAGTATTGGATATATTTCGAATTCTTTAATTTGTAAGGTCCTAAACATAATTAATCAAATGTTTATAATAATGTTTAGTATTTTATCACTATTTAGTTTATTTTCCTTATTTAAGGAGAAGAATAAATGTCAAGTATTCATAAGTATAATCCTTTTTGTTTATTTTGGTGTTTATTTATTAATAGAAGTAATGCCAAGATATGCCTATAGTTTACAAATTTTTGAAGCGATTCTTGCCTGTAGTGGGTTCAATGTTTTGTGGCAGATAATTTTTAATCAAATGAAAAATATAAAAATTGGTTGTTTTAAAAGTAATAATAATGTATAATATTAGAAGTTGGAGGGATATTATGGCAAAAAAAGAAACGAAAGTAGAAGAAAAAGAAGTAAAAACTACTAAAGCTAAAAAAGTAGAAAAGAAGGAAGTTAAAAAAACTAATATTCATGAAGTAGTTATTAAAATTGATGGAGAAGCTTGGATTGAAGCTTTAGATAAAGCTTTTAAAAAGAGACAAAAAGATGCTAAGGTTGATGGATTTAGAAAAGGTAAGGTGCCAAGAGATATTTATGAAAAACATTTTGGTAAGGAATCATTATTTATAGATGCAGCCGATATGGTATTACAGGATGCATATGCAAAAGCAATGGATGAATCTAAATTAGTTCCTGTTGTACAACCAGCAGTTGATTTAAAAGGTTTAAGTGAAGATGGTGTTGAATTTGTATTTAAGATCATTACTAAGCCAGAAGTTAAGGTTAATAAGTATAAAGGATTAAATATTAAACCAGAGAAAGTTGAAGTTACAGATGAGGAAGTTAATCATGAACTTGGTCATTTATTAGAAAGATATACAGAACTTGTTTCAAAGGATGAAGATGGTACTGTAGAAGACGGAAACGTTGCAGTTATTGACTTTGAAGGATTCAAGGATGGAGAAGCTTTTGAAGGTGGAAAGGGTGAAAATTATTCACTTGAAATTGGTTCTAATACATTTATTCCAGGATTTGAAGAACAAGTTATTGGTATGAAAGTGGGAGAAGAGAAAGATCTTAATGTTACTTTCCCAGAAGATTATGGTGCTAAAGATTTAGCTGGTGCTCCTGTTGTATTTAAAGTAAAAGTTAATGAAATTAAAGAAAAGGTACAAAGAGAATTGGATGAGGACTTCTTTGAGGATTTAGGAATGGAAGGGGTTAACTCGGAAGAGACTCTTAAAGAAGAAATTAAAAAATCTATTGAAGCTCAAAAAGAAATGGATGCTGAGAATAAATATGTTGATGCTATATTAGAGGCTGTTAGTAAAAATGTAGAAGTTGATATTCCAGAAGAAATGGTTGATGAAGAAGTAAATCGTTTAATGGGAAGATTTGAAGAACAAATGAAGATGCAAGGAATTTCACTTGATTTATATTATCAATTTACTAATTCAAACGAAGCAGATTTAAAAGCACAACTTGAAAAAGAAGCTTATTCTAATGTTTTATATCGTTTAATGTTAGAAGAGATTATGAACTTAGAAAAGATTGAAATATCACAAGAAGAGGCTCTTAAGGAAGCAGAGGAATTAGCTAGCAAATATCAAATGAAAAAGGATGAATTCTTAAATCAATTTGGTGGAATAGAAATGATTCAATATGATTTAGAAATGCGTAAAACTGTTGAACTATTAAAGGAATTAAATAAATAAGAGTGATAATCACTCTTTTTTGCTTTTTCTTTAAAATAAAACAATCTATTATTTTAGATTGTTTGATCTGTGCTTTTTTTCGTCAATTCTTTTTGCAGTAATTACTTTATTTTTATCATAAGTAATTAAGTCGGCTCCTGTTATTTCTTTATTTAGTAGTATTGAAATATTATTTGCCATTTTATCTAACATCTTTAGAGAAGGATTTCTTCTTCCTTTTTCAATCTGATTTTCATAAACTAGGTTTGTTTTAATGATTTCGGCGAATTTTTCTTGAGACAAGTGTGATTTATATCTGAAGTATTTTAAATTAATAGCTAAGATGTCTTTACTTTCTTTTAACATTAACTTCGCCTCCATTCTTAATTTTTATACCTTTATTATATATAAGAGCAAAAATTAAGTCTTTTATACAATTGTGATAAATAAATTGACTAATTAAATATTTTTTGCTATTCTTTATGTAGGATAACGTTAATAATATTTAAATTTATTCTTTTAAAACAAAGTTGTAGGAGGAAGTATCGATGAGAAGAAACAATAAGAGAAATATTTATTTCGTGGCAATATTTGGACTTGCTATCCTAATAGGAGTGGGATATGCGTTTTTAACACAGGCACTAAATATCACAGGTACTACAACGATTAATAAAAGTAGCTGGGATGTTCATTTTGAGAATTTAACAACAGGGGTATCTGGTTCAGATGTGAGTTTATCAGTAATACCATCAGAAATTACAAGTGCTATGAAGACAACCTCTTTGTCCTTTACATCAGCATTAAAAAATCCTGGTGATGGGTTTGATATTACAGTAGATGTAGTAAATGCTGGGACATTAGACGCTATGATAAGTAGTGTTAGTATGGGTGGTTTAACGGATGCACAAGCAAAATATATAAGTTATACAGCTACATGGAGTGATGGGGCTAATATAGCTACAAATCAAGAATTAAAGAGTGGCAAATCAGAAAGGATCACTATATCAGTCGCGTTCAAGAAAGATATCACTGCGGTCGATTTACCAACAGAGGAAGTAAGTATAAACTTATCTTTTGGACTTGAATATGTACAAGCAGATGAGTTTGCAGTAGCGATTAATCATCCGGTATGTAAACGCGCAACAACACTACATACAGAGGTATGCAATCAATCTTCTGGTTATTGTGCTGGAACTGGTTATGCAACAGGAGATACAATCACCTATGGAAACTTAGGAACAACAGGAACATTAGTCTCTGGAGATGCATTTGACTGTGATGTGAATGGGGATGAGGTATTTGATTCCGAATCTGAAAGATTTTATTATGTAAGTGACTTAGATACAAATAATGATTATGCAGTATTGATTTATTATAATAATGTTGCGGATGGAGTAGCAAATAATGAAGGCAATATATATGAATATAATTCCCAAAAAGATACTAGTTATGGGCCAACTATTGCTATGCAACAATTACCAACAACAGAACAATGGAAAAATATAAGTCTATCAAGCACAACTAGAAATATAAAAGATGAAAATGGAGCTATTAGAGTAGAAAATTTTGATTATTCAGGATCTGCAGCACGGTTGTTGTCTTATCAAGAGGTATACAATACTTGTTATGATGAAACTATTGAAATTACTTTACCAGGTTCTCTAAAAAACAGGTGTGAATATTTAATGGAGAATACAAAATATGCTCTTGGGATGAATCATGGTGATGCAGAGGATTATTATTTAGAGGGAGTTACTACAAATGGTTCTGGTCATATTTTAGATGTTTATTATTCGGCACATATTGGCACTCAGATGATTAGTTATGGGGGAAAGTCTGATGTTCGTCCAGCAATTGAAGTTTTAAAAACTAAGATCTCCTATTGATTTTTTAATATATATAGAATAAAAGCAATTGTAAGTTAGGTATATTGTACTAATATTATATTAGTGCTTTTTCTTTTGGAAATTTTATGAAACTTTCTTAAATTTCTGTCAAATTTTTTTGAAAATGTCAGTAAAATCATTTTGAGAAAATGTCAGTATGA
>CAOJYR010000043.1 GCA_948465965.1 uncultured Mycoplasmatota bacterium | reverse complement strand
CATTCTTCTTTATTACTCGCCATATATTTAGCTCACTTGGATTGATCGTATTTTGGATACATGTATTACTTGTTCCATCACATCCTGATAATTCATTTGGTAACGTATAGCTTGTACTTGTTGGGGTCATTTTGATATAATCTCCTACTTCAACTAATGATATTGGTTTTGGTGTTGGATAACAATATTGTCCTTCTGGACATTTCCCTAATTTACTATATAATTCATCTAGTGAATCTTTGACATTTGTTTTACTAGTCTTATCACTACTATATGCTATATCTTTACTATTAAATATTGTTGTTGCTCCCACTGTTGTACTTATTCCGATTATAAATGCTATTATTATTGGCATTATTTTTTTTATCTTTTTCATTACTACTCTCCTTACTTTCTATAACAACTATTACCATAAAATAATATCTTTTTTATTGTTTTTATTTTCTTATCTTTTCATTTTATTTGCTCCTTACGACATATTTTGTCATATTTATTATAACAACTATCATATAATTTTGCAATAATAAATGACATATGTTGTCGTGTTATTTTGCAATTTGATATGGGAAAATAATTATAAGGTGAAAACTATGATTAAAAATTATCGATTAAAAGCTGGTTTAACACAAGAAATGCTAGCTGAATTATTAAATATATCAACTAGGCAATTGCAAAGAATTGAAAAAGATGAAACAAAAACAACAATTGCAATGCTTATAAAAATTAAAAATATGTTAAATATTCCTAGTGAAGAAATGATTAAAATATTTGAAACCAATAAAAAAGAACCTACTTCTAAAAAGTAAGTTCTTTTGCTATTCAAAGACAGAATCAACCAATTCTTGCATTTCTTCTTTTTTTTTATCCGTTTCTTCTTTATCAATTGATATTCTAATAATATCGCCTTCCCTAGCTTCTGGAATTAGTTCTTTTGGTACATCTACAATATTACCATCTTCTAATTCTAAAACTAAATAATTTCCTTCGATTCTATTTACTATAACTTCCATAATTACCTCTTTTCTATCGTTAATAAATATTTTTCTTCATTTTCTCCATCACTTATGACAACGTCATAAACCCCAGGTATAACTTGACTACCCACTGTCCAAGAAAAACTAACTAAACCATCAGAAGAAGAAATTTTATCTTCTAACCCTTGAGCTTTACTTTTACCACTCTTATAATATACATCTATACTATATTTAGTATTAGGTTTTCCTCTAATTTCAATACTTGCTAAATCTCCAGGCGCTACTATATCAGTAAAAGATACTAATGAAAAACTTTTCTCTTTATTTTCTATTTTTTCTTCGATACTTTTTTCTTTTTGAGTAGTAATACTTTTACCATCAGAAATCACTTTAATAGTCCCATCTAAATCAGTACGATAAATTTTTGTATTATTATCCAAATATCTTTTTAAAATACTTTTATCAGGATGACCATATTTATTATCTTTTCCAACGGAAATGATAGCATACTTAGGACTTGTACTTTTAACAAAATCTAAACTAGAAGATGTATCACTTCCATGATGACCTACTTTTAAAACATCGCAATTTATTAGAGCAAGTTCTTTCTCAACTTCTGTTTCGGCATCTCCCATAAATAAAAAAGTATTATCTCCAAAAGTAATCTTTAAAACTGCTGAATAATTATTTAAGTTTGAGTATTCATCCTTTGTAGGAGATAAAAAACTAATATTGAGTTCTTCTTCCTCTATAATACTAACATCTTTAAAGGCTTTTTTAACAGTCTTATCTTTATTTTTTATAGTCGTTAATAAATCTTTATAAACATTGCTATTAGCTACAACTTTCGGCATATAAATATTCCCAATATCAAAAGTATTAATTATTTCTTCTAAACTACCTATATGGTCACTATGAGGGTGAGTTCCTACTACATAATCTATTTTACTATATCCTAAATCATTTATATAATTGATAACTTTTTTAACTTCGCTTTTTTCTCCCGCATCAATAAGCATTGTTTCTTTATTAGGAAGTTCAATAAACGTCGCATCACCTTGTCCTACATCAATATAGTGAACAACCAAATTACCTAAAAAATTAGGATTATTCTCTTTTTCATCAACTTTTGTAATTATACTATAGACAGAAAAGCAACAAATAATTACTAAAGCTATTAAACCTAAAATATACCCCTTATTCTTTAATTTCATACTGCTAAATCCTTTACTTCTTGTTCATATTTTTCTAAAGTTTTAAAAATCTCTTCACTTGTTTTGCAACTACAAATCTTCATTTTCATTTCTTTACTTTTCGGTAAACCCTTTAAATACCAAATAATGTGTGTTCTTATCTCAAGTAAAGCAAGTTTTTCATTTTTATCTTCTAATAAAAGTTTATAATGTCTTTTCATCATTGCTATTTTTTCTTCTATTGTTACTTCTTTAGGAATAGTCCCATTTTCAAGATATTCGACACACTCTTTTATTAACCAAGGATTGCCTAAAACACCTCGGCCAATCATTACTGCATCACAATGAGTTTTTTCTAACATTTCTTTGGCTTTATAACAATCAGTCACATCACCATTACCAATAACAGGAATAGAAACTATTTCTTTAACTTTTTTAATAATATCCCAATCAGCTTTTCCACTATATCCTTGACTTCTCGTTCTTGCATGGATTGTTATAGCACTAGCACCAGCACTTTCAATTACTTTAGCCACTTCGATAGCATTGATATTTTTTTCATCCCAACCACTTCGTATTTTAACTGTTACAGGAACTTTTACTGCTTCGACAACAGCTTTTACTATTTCATATATTTTATTAGGATTTTTTAAAAGAGCACTCCCAGCTTGATTTTTAATCGCTACTTTAGGAACAGGACATCCCATATTAATATCTATAATATCAGGTTTCATCGTTTTTTCTACAATTTTAGCAGCCATAACAAAAGAGGCAATATCACTACCAAATATTTGTTGTGCAATAGGTCTTTCTTCTTCACTCATTTTTAACAAGTCAAAAGTCTTTTCATTACCATAAGTTATGGCTTTATCACTAACCATTTCCGCATAAATAAGACCTGCACCCATTTCTTTAATTATTTTTCTATATGAAGTATTAGAAATACCGACCATTGGAGCTAAGACTACTTGATTTTGTATTTCGACATTACCGATTTTCCATTTCATAAATAAAACCATCTCCAACACTTTAATTATAAAATAAAACTTTTTTAAAGTTAAGAAAAATATAATTAGAATCAGGATAAATGCATGAAATTTAGTGATTTTTAAGACATTTAACATTTTTTTATGATAAAATAATGTTAGAAATTAATTTTCAGGAGGGATTTAGATATGAATATTTTAGAGATTATCAAAAATATATTAGATAGTGAAGCGGGATATGTAATTGAAGATGTTTCAAAACCAAAAGATAAAAAAGTAATTGATAATAGATTCACTCTTATTGAACAAATTGTTGAACAAAGCGAAAATAAAAATACCAATTTCTATACTAAATTAATAGCATTAATAAGTAATTATATTGATAAACTATACGATAAGGAAGTCAATGATTTTCCTATTACTGTGCTTGATAAAAATGGTGAAGAAGTTCCACAAGATTATGATGAATTCAATTCAATTGATATGTTCAATCTAACAAAAGCAAATAAGGAATTATCAGAAAAACTATTTGAATATGTATGTAGTATTTTAGAAATAAACAAAGATGTCAAATTAGATAAAGATACATTAAAGAGATTATTAAATCGTAATCCAAAAATAATTTCTTTAACAGTAGAAGAAAGTTATTTATATAGACTTTTTAAACACAAAAAATTAATTAAAATTATCAATCAGCATGGAATATTAAAAAAATCAAATATTAGCATAGATGATATTTACCAACTTTTATTTGATACTTGTCAACTTAATAATCAAGATGTTTTTTGTGGATTAGTAACAATTGAACAATTTAGTCAAAATCATCAAAAAATAGATAAAATGTTAAGTTGTTGTAGTGCAAAAGCATTTGTTGAAATAACTAATATAATAAGACATAATTTTGATAAAAATTTTAATAGATTAAGTTTTGCAAAAAATAGAAGTAAAGATAAATTTTGTGAAAGATTAATAATTGAATTGTTACACTCTAATGTTAATGAAGAAGATTGTGATTTAATTCATCAAATTCTTACAGACTCTGAAATTCAAATTGATTATGACCAATATTATGCAGACTATACTGGGCAAACTAATTTAAAGTCACTTATTGCATTAAGTAAAAACCCTATAATTATAAAAGACCTTTTAAGCAAAGAACAATACAAGATTACTATCGGCATGGTGAATCAAGTATACAATTATTTAGATTATATGGTATCATTGGTGATTATGAAAAAGCACTAATTAATTTTAATGAAAATTATAATTATGGATTTGATTATATAGAAGATTTTGATGATGATTTTAATAAAGTTGGACATACATATGGCGGTTGGGATTACAAAGATTCCGTTGCTGAATTTATTAAAGATGTTTGTATTTCATTTAATGGACAAAATACAGATTATTCAATTCGTAAAGCAATTATTAATAAAATCTTGAATAATGATAAAGTAAAGTATATTAATTTAGAAGAAACACTACCAGTCGTAAAAGGAATTTTATTAGATGATGATTTTAAAGTATTATTAAAAACTTTAGTTTCTAAAAGAAATTGTGGTAATTTAGGATTTATAGTTGCAAACGAAAATAATGAAGATAGTTTGTTTAATCACTATATTATCAGATTAGCTAGTGATGAAGAAGTTCAAGATTATTTATCATCATTGAATAAAAAAGAAAAAAACATAGTTTTAAGTTTAAATGCGACAAAAAAAGATTAAAAAACAATTTCTTTTATCATTTAAATCCTCCTATAAGGCAATCGCATAAAAACTTTACGTAAATAATTAAATAGAGGGGATTAT
>CAOJYR010000042.1 GCA_948465965.1 uncultured Mycoplasmatota bacterium | reverse complement strand
TAACTTAATAATTTCTTCTCGTCCTATCTTTTTAACAATGTCTCTGCCACATGCACAATTTCCAAATTTATTAAGATGATAAATGATCCAATCAGGAATAGTATTTTGATTAGAACACTTCACAACAGCTGCTCCTTTCCTGTTTTATGAACAACTACTATAAGACTTTAATTAAGTCAACTGCAAAAGTACTGCTAATCAGAAAACACTTAACCTCATTTTCTCCATCTAATAAGTAAAATATTTTTTCTTTTTCTACTAGAATAATTGTAAGAAAATTTCTATGTTTATCCGACAAAATATTATAGATAAAATATCTTTCTTGCTTTTTAAAAATAATTATCATCCTCCGTTTACTAGAGTTATCCAGTACACACTCGTAAATTTTTAATTCAAAAAAATTAACTTTAATCTATAATATACTGCTACTAAACCTCAACCATCTCTTGTCATATTTCACCTCCAACATATTACAAGTCTACCTATAATTTTAAAATTATTTTTTCCACACTCGTAAACTTGTTAATAAAATAATAAACTTTTTTTATTAAAAAGTCAATAGTGTTTTTAAAACAAATGCTGTATAGAAAATTCTATACAGCCAGTACTACTTCATCTCTATTTTTTGAACATATTTATTTAAAACCTTTAAAGATTTATCCATAACATCTTCATCGTCAGTTGAGATAGTACTGATTATACCAATTAATTCTACAAATTTTTCTAGCTTCATTAACGAAGAATTACAGTCTAAAAGATCTTGAAACATTAATTTGTAATCTTCTAATAATTTGCTTATTCTAGGATATAATTTTTTCCACTCCTTATAGGAAATATCTTTGTGGATATTGTTATATCCATCCATTACTTCTAATACATCATTTACTTCTTTTACTACTCGATAATCTTCTTTTTTCATTTGCATCAAAATTCCTTTCAAATTGGTACTACTTATTTTGTATGCTTTCTCCTTTTGCAAATCCTTTAAACATCTCTCCAAAATTTCGATTGCGTCATTAACATCCAATTGACTAAAAAATCCAATTTGCTTAGAATCATTAATTGTAATCTTAATACTTTTCAATTGTTTAGAAGAACCATCTTTGTTCAATCTTTCACCTCACTTTCTTCTAAGGTGAAATCATCACCCATACTTTAATAATCATGTTACACCTCCAAATACTTCTACATAATAATATCAAAAAATGCCTATCTTGTCCACACTCGTAAAAATAACAAATAATATTTTAGTTTACGAGTGTAGACAAATTAGTTAAAAAATAGTAAAATAAGACTACAATATATTTAATGAAAGGTGATAAGATGGATAGAAATTATGCTTTAAAGTTTATCATTGAACAGTATATGACAACACATAACCTCAAACAGTATGAATTTGCGGATAAATGTGAAGTCAGTAAATCATTCATAAACAAGATATGTAATAGGAAACAAGGTAAATTTAATGTTTCTGAAATGTACTTCATAAGACTTGCTAAAGGTATGGGAATAACTTCAGATGAACTACATGAAATGCTTGAAAATATTGAAACAGTAAACTTTGAAAAAAGCAATATTGAAGAGCAGCCATTAGATTTACTAATTAAAGATGCTAAAAAGTTGAGTGATGAGAAGTTGAAGTTGATACATAGTATTACCAAAGAAATTTTAAAATGTAGATCTAAAAAAATGAATTTATTGATTCCAATATTCGATACTATTTTAAATAAGAATATTGATGAATTGGAATCAATATATGAATCCTTTAAAAATATGAATTAATCATATTTTTTATTTTTCATAGAAAAAGTAAACTACTCAGTTTACTTAAATATTTATTTCTTTTTAAAGGTAAAAATTATTTTTTCATGATTAGCATAAAATTGATAAGTAACTAATGAATATCCTTCTTTATCCATTTTATTGCACATATCATCTATTGATTGTGCTACCATTTCAGGATCTCCAAATCTCTCAATTACCTTTGTTAAATACATATCATCCACCTCCATATGTGTGATTTTAGTAGTCATAATCTAATTCTTTATCTTGTTCATATAAATTACTATTTTCTACTGTCTCTTTAAACCAGCCTAATTCTTCATCCCACTCTATTTCATTATTTTTAAATTTATCTACATTTTCTAACATGGATTTTTTTAAATATCCAAACTTATTATTTATTTTTTTACCATTCTCATCTCTAAAATCTCTACTTTTAACACTCTTAATAACATAATGCAAGATTGTAACTACATCATCTAAATCATACTCTTCTAAAAGACCTTTAAAGAATTTATCATATTTTCCTTGTTCTATATCATTACTTTTTATATATTTCCGTTTAATAATATCCTTTGTTAATATATGTGTCTTCTTTTTTTTACTAGATTTAAAATTGTTTTTTTCTTCATGATGAATGGTTTTATCTATTTTATCTATTTTTTTATCAGTATTTTGTTTATTAGTATTTATTTGGGTATCCTTTTCAGTATCTCCTTCAACGGTATTCCCTTTTTGGGTATCTGGATGACTTTTTTCTTTTTTTATATCTAATGGTTCTTCATAGATAATATAATTATATTTATATTGTCCTTTTTCTCCTCTAGTCTGTTCTACAACTAAATAACCATTTTCTTTTAATTCATTTAATATTGATCGAATTGCCTTTTTACTTTCTTTACTAACACTTACCAAGCCATTCAAAGAATAATCCCAATCTTCAGGTAATGATAACATAAATGACAACAAACCCTTAGCCTTTAGTGAGAGATTCTTATCTCTTAAATGGTGATTACTCATCACAGTATAATTCTTATTTTTTTCAATTTTAAATACCATACTTCATCACCTTTTCCTTTCATTGCATAATAAAAAGAGCTAAATTCAAGCTCTTAACAAATATCAATTTCATCATTTGAAATACTAATAACATTATTTTCTAAATCTACATCTCTCCATTTTAGATTTTTTATTTCTTTCCAAGTACTTTTAGAATCTTCTTTTAATGGTTTCAGCTTTTTATATAATTCTTTATTATCTCCAAACCATACCATAAATTCCAAATAATCAAATTGTGGTAATTCTTTCCTAATAATAGAATCATTATTTTTATTATTACAATTTTGATAATATTTTAAAGTAGTATTAATTGAACTATGTCCAACTCTTTTACTTAAATCTATCCTTCCAATATCACTTAAATCTTTATAAGAAATCCCATATTCTTCTTTTATATTTTTTATAGTAGGATACATTTGTAAAGATATTGGTGTTAAATCAAAATATTCAAAGTATTCTTGTTCTGATTTTTCACCTAAGTCATTTAAAGAATTTAAAAAATCTCTTTTAGTTAATTTTGGTGTAATATGAATTATTTTATCACCAAATTTTATATCTTTTTTATTTTCTATTGCATCAAATAAAACATTTATAAATGCCATATAATTATCTCCATTTCTTATTTATTATACTACATTAATTACTTTACTAGTTAATCAATAAACTTAATGGTTTTGCAAAGTTTTCAAATTTACTAACAATTTCTTCTTCCATCTTTGTAGTAACTCTTACATATATATTGTAAGTTGTCTCAATTGTGCTATGTCCTAATCTTTTTGAAACAGCCTTTATATCTGCCCCTGCTTCAATTAATCTTGTAGCATGTGTATCCCTAAAATCATGAAATCTACAAGGTATTCCTAATTCATAATGAATTACCTTAAATGGATATTTAACACTATCTGATCCTTCAAAAACACCATTATTTTTTAAAAATACCAAATGAGCTTCTGGTAAAGCAACATCTATTTCAGCAGGAACACTTATTATTTTTATTTCATTTTTCTTAGTATAAGGATTTTTTACTTCTTTTTTATAATGCTTCATATATGAATCACCATAATGTTCTGCAAATATTTCTTGCTCTTTTTTAAAATTCTTTAAAGCATTTACTAAAGTATCCCCTATATCTATAGTTCTATAACTACTAAGAGTTTTACAAGTACCAAAATACCAAACTGTTGCTGACTGCCCCTCGATTAATCTTTTTTTAGTACCACCAGATTGATTTTTCTTTAAAATATTACGATCAACACGCAAAGTCTTTTTTTCAAAATCTATATCTTCCCATGTCAAACCAAACACCTCTGAGAGTCTAAGTCCTGTGTAATATGCGGTTAAAAAAGCATAGTAAACGCACCGATTATTTTTTACCCTATTTAAAATTCTTTCGATTTCTTCTTCAGTAAATATATGTGCTGGATCTTCATCTGGTGCATCATACTTTGGTACTTTTACATTTATTGAAGGATTAACCTTAATAAAATCAACTCCATCACTACTTGCATAATTAAAAGAATTTTTTATTACCTTTAATATAGTCTTTAAATAATTTTTTGAATAACTATTATTGATAAATAAATCATTCATAAATTTCTGTAGTGTTGCTCTTGTCATTTTTGCCAATAAATAATGCCCTAATTTTGGTTTTATATGAATCCTAATTAATCTTTCATAACTTTCAATGGTATGATATTTCAAATTAATCTGGCAATATTCTTTCATCCAATAATCTAAATAATCACTATATGAAATTTCAGAAGGTTTAAAGGTCATTCCCGTTTGCATATATTCGTTATATGCTTTAATACCTTCTCTTTCTGCTTCCGCCTTTGTCTTAAATCCACTTCGATTTTGAAATTTCCGTTTGCCATTAACTCTTGCTATTTCAAATTGATATTGATACACCTTCCCTCTTTTTTGAATATTTACT
Source organism: uncultured Mycoplasmatota bacterium (assembly GCA_948465965.1). Classification (GTDB taxonomy): domain Bacteria; phylum Bacillota_I; class Bacilli_A; order RF39; family UBA660; genus CAJMSU01. The sequence goes on along the minus strand of CAOJYR010000042.1, from coordinate 280 downwards.
TTTCCCATTGCACTTCCTCCTCACTTCTTTCTTGAGTGAAGAGGATTAAAAAAATACCAGCATAGATGCTAGTATTTTTGTTTACAAATTTGTTTGCAACAAGAAATCCCTTTATTTATAAGGGTTTGCAGCCTATTTTTGCAAACATTTGATTTTTATGCAAACATTTTGCAAACATTTTAGCTATTTTCATTGTTTCAAGATATTTTTACACTCTCACAAACCCTTATAAACACTACTATTTACCACAGCATTGCTTATATTTCTTACCTGAGCCACA
>CAOJYR010000041.1 GCA_948465965.1 uncultured Mycoplasmatota bacterium | reverse complement strand
TTATTGTATCAAAAAACCGCACCGAGTGGTGCGGTTGAAATTTCAATTTAGGAAAGAAGTTTTCTTTCAAAAGATAATTTTACAACCTCTGATATATATTTCATTACGTATTTATCGGTATTTCCTTGCAATTCTTTAGCATAATTATAAACCATTAATACAAACTTTTCCGCAATTGCGATATCTTTAAACCCAATTTCTGGATTATTCTCTTCATTCTCTAAAATAGTAATATTATCATACACCTCTTTTATTTCTTCTAAAGAATGAGTATGTAGCCAAATATAGCAAGTATGTAAAACTCCATCAAGTCTGTCTGTACAAAGCTTTGGTGATTTATTTTCTAAAATATGAAAATTTGAGTAATTATCAAAATCTTTTATAGAAAAATTATCTTCCTTCAACAAAGTCTGTATTTTCTTGTCCCTATTTATTACCTCTATTATACTTTTCTCAGAAGACTCTTGATTAATATAATCTCCAAAAACATAATCAATACAATGTGCAAAACAAGGAGTACCTATATCATGTAATAAGGCCATAATAGTTTCCTTTTTATCATGAGTAAAATGCCATGTCATATGAGCCACAACTAAGCTATGATCAAATCTCGTATATTTAAATAATGGGGAATACAAATTTGTATAATCACATCCACAAAATTGTGTTATATGCTTTAATCTTTTTAAAGTATCAGTAGTTAAATATTTATCTAGAAACTCGGGGTAATCATTATCTATAAATAAGCTTAAATATTGCTCCATTTGTTAACACCTCATTATAATCATAGCATTTTTATTCTCCGGTATAAATAGAAAAGACTCATTTTTTTACTTAAGATTTTTCATAATGAAATCAAAAGCACCTCACTTCTTTGTATTGAAGTAGGGTAAGTTATAATTCAATCGAACCAGTTAGGCTCACATAAATTTAGGTATATTAAAACTCAGACTTTTATAGTCTGAGTTAACGTCAATCTGGTGCGAGTAACAGGAGTTGAACCTGCACGTCTAAGACACTAGATCCTAAGTCTAGCGCGTCTGCCAATTCCGCCATACTCGCATATATAAATGGTGGACCCTACTGGACTCGAACCAGTGACCGCCCGGTTATGAGCCGGATGCTCTAACCAACTGAGCTAAGGGTCCATGACCATTTAATAATATCATACTTTTTTATCAGTTGCAACAATAAAAGATAAAAAAATTAAAAAAATAGGAAAACCTATTTATCTAACATATTTAATAAATTAATTTTAAACATATCTTTTTCAGGATTCGTTTTAGAAATCATAACACCTTTATAAGTGGAAAGCTCTGCTCTATGTCCTTCATCTAATATACCCTCAGGAGTTATATTTGTTAAAAGTATAATTCCTTTTTCAGTATAAACAGTATAATGTAACATTATCTCCCCATGAACCTTTGCGAATAACTCATCAGTTGGTAACTTTAATTCATAAGAAATAGTTTTATCCTTTTCATTTTTAGATACCTCTACACCTAAGAAATTACCTTTTCTAAGTTCAGGATAATAACTGAAAGTCAACTTTTTATAAGCCAACATATTATACTTTCTAACAGATCTTTCTTTTTTTCTAAAATCATTCTCATCCAAATATTCAAATATATAAGTGTTTACCATATATTCAACCCCCTAAATTATAATTTAATATAACCATCTTTGAACCCCTATATCTTCAAAGTAAACATATTATAACACATCTTACCCTTTTTGTCAAACTTTTTCATATAAAATGCCTATTCCATATAGTAAAAAGTGCCTTATAAACACTACATTCCATACATTTCAAAATACTTATTAGTAATCTCCCTTGTAATATGATAAGTTACTAAACTAGCATAATCACTAGAGGAATTAGGATGAGATGAATCTGGAGATGTGACAATAATAGACATTTTTGGATTACTAGACGGAGCATAGCCAACATAGGAACTAGTAATCGTTTCAGTATCTATAACACCATCATTATCAGTATCAATAAAACTTTGTGAAGTACCCGTTTTCCCTGCTGAATCATATTTAGCATCAATATACCCGACTCCATATCCTCCATCAGAATGCATAACTGCATAAAAACCTTCCTTCATTCTATTCATATACTCTGGTGTTGTATCAATTGTATTAAGAACCTTCTTATCAACCTTTACAATAACATCGCCAAGTGAATTATCATTTGTTGCTTTATGCACTTCCTTAAGAAGATGTGGTTGTAATCTGCTTCCACCATTTGCAATAGTTGAAATATATTGAGAAAGTTGAATAGGCGTATACGTTTCATATTGTCCCATTACAAAATCAAGTAAATTACCAGCACTAGTATCTTTTGAAGTATACCCCAAACTTTCCACTGGTAAATCAATTCCAGTTTTAACGCCAAGGCCAAACGATTTATACATATTTCTATATATATCAAAAGCCTTTTGATTAAAATTAAGCTTCATATCATATGAATACTCTTGACCATTGACTCTAATAGCTGTTTTAAATTGATAAACGTTACTACTTTTAGCTAGTGCTGTTATATCATTTATTCTACCCAAGGTATGAGAGGAACATTTTTGAGGAGCACCTGCTACTTTGACACATTCATCAATCATATATTCACCCATTTTAATTACACCCGTATTATAACCAACCAACATAGATGCACCCTTAACAACAGATCCTGGTGTAATTGGAGAAGTTAATAAACTAGTCGTTAAATCAACCACCGTATCCCCTACGACTTGCTTAGATGACATAGCCAAAATCTCTCCTGTATTAGGATCCTGGATAATAACACTAGAATGATCATAAAACTCAGTATTCGCCTCACCCTTAGTTTTTACAACCTGCTCAGATAATATTCTCTCTACTTCCTGTTGTAAGTTAATATCAATAGATAAAACAATATCATTTCCTCTTTTTCCTTCTTTTATTAACTTTAATTCATGAGAGTTAACCACTTCATATTGATCTTTTTCCCCTTTTAAGTATTCTTCATACTGTTTTTCAAGATAACTAAGACCAACTCTATCATTTAAAGAATATCCCATTTTTAGATATTCCTCCTTAGCATCAGCTGGTATACCCTGTGTAGTGGTAGAAACAGTCCCCAAAATAGATTTAAATGTATCACCATAGGGATAAACTCTTTCCCAATCTAGTTTAGTATTAAAACCATCAAGAACAGCATTATACTCTGCAATATAGGCATATTCACTATCTGTTGCCTCTGTTTTAATTATTTTCTCATCATAAGTATACCCCTTATTCATTAAGTAATATAAATACGCTGCTTTTAAATCTTCTTCACTAAATGCAGAAAGTTCTGCATCAGTAATACGTTCTATCTTCAACTCTTCTATATCCTTAGAAGTAAGTTTTCTTGCTTCTAGCTTTTCTTGTTCTTTCTTTGTTATTTTCTTTTTACAAACATCAGAGTATTTTGCTAAAAAAAACTCCTTTTTGGCCCTCAAAGTAATTTTATTATAATCAAGTTCTAAGTGTGGAGCAACTTTATAAGCAAGATGAATCATCTCTTCAACACTATATCCTTTACTCTTTTTAAAAACTATACTCTTTACCGCTCTATTATCAACAATTATATTATAATTACGATCATAAATTCTCCCTCTTGGAGAACTAGTCCCCTCTATCTTAGTATAAGAAAGCTCACTTAACTCTTCCTTATAAGTATTATTCTTTACTATCATAACAAAATACAATTTAATAAAAACAACAGAAAATAAAGAAATGATAATTATCAAAAATACTATTAATCTGCGATCAACAATTTTATCAAGATTATTTTTTTTACTATTTTTATTAATATTAAGCTTTTTCATAACTATCAACTCCTCCTAATATATAGTTTATCACATTTTTTAAAACTTATTTCATATATTTTATTAGAGGTGAATTATGTACAAAGAATTAGCAAAAAAATATATTAAAAGAATTACACCCCAGGATATTAAAAACTATGCATCAAGCATAAATATAACCCTAACAAATCAAGAGGTAAATATAATTTTTAATTTCCTACTAAAATATTATGAAGATCTTCTAAATAAAAACACTACAGTTTTTAATAAACTAAAACCATTAATAAGAGAAGATCTTTATAAACAAATTATTACTTTATATGAAGAAAACAAGAACAAGTATCTAAATTAAACTTGTTCTTTAATTTTATTAATTAATTCTTTATCAAAATTTTTATTTTTAATCATTTCTATTTCATATTTATAAGGTGCATATAGACGATCTACATAAGGTGTTTCTAATATCTTTGGAACGTTTTCTAATCTCTTGTTATAGATAATAGAAATTAATGTATCAAATCCTATATGACCAAATCCTATATTTTCATGTCTATCTTTATGAGCACCCATTTCATTCTTGCTATCATTAATATGTACACAATGAATTTTTTCTATTCCTATTAATTGATCAAATTCATCTAGAAATTCATCAAAACGACTCATATTATAACCGCCATCAGAAAGATGACAAGTATCAAGACAAACACCAATATGACTTTTATCATCTACTAAATCAATTATTTTTTGAATCTCTTCTAATTTTGAACCAACCTCAGTTCCCTTTCCTGCCATAGTCTCAAGTAAAACAGTAACATCATGATACCCCAAAATCAAATTAAGCCCACGTGCAATATTAGAAATAGCAGCATCAATACCAAGCCCAACATGACTACCTGGGTGTAGAACCATATACTTTATGCCTAATGCTTCACAACGCTCAATTTCCTCTTGTAAAAATCGAACTGAAAACTTAAATTTATCAGGATCTTTGTCATTAGCTAAATTAATAATATAAGGAGCGTGAACAACAACCTTAGAATAATCAATAGTCTCCTCCTTCATAATTTGTAAAGCCTCTAATGTAAAACCATCCATAATGGGATGACGACTAGTATTTTGAGGGGCACCAGTATAAAACATAAAAGTATTCGCTCCATAACTTAAAGCCTCTTTTAAACTTCCCAGTAATTGACTATCTTTCTTAAAACCAACATGACTACCTAGTAATAACATATAATACCTCCATTACTTAGTATATCAAATATATATAGCTTATAAAAGAAAAAAACTTAACCAAAGCTAAGATTACAAATGGAAATATTAAGTGTCCGCACATTTCATTACCTAAAATGTAAGTTT
>CAOJYR010000040.1 GCA_948465965.1 uncultured Mycoplasmatota bacterium | reverse complement strand
ATAAACTATTTTTGAAAAAAAGAAAAGACCATTGACTTTGTCAACAGTCTGAAAAGATGATATAATAATATCATCTTTTTATTTAAGATTAAGAGGGGATAACATGACAAATAATAGTGAGCATTATTATAAAAGAAAAACACCATACAGATGTGAACGATATTATAAGAAAAAAAGACGCCTCAAATTATGGGTTTGGATTGTTCTTATAATACTAAGTATAGGAATAATAGTGTTATCGACTTTTAAAATAATGAATTGGTATAAAGATAATAAAGATACAGATAAACAAATAGAAAATATTACAAAAGACACTAAAATAAAAGAAATAGAAGCAGACGATAGTGATGAAATAGTAAATCCCCCAGACTCCAAGGACAATGATTATTGGAAATATATTAAGTTACCACTGATTAGTGTTGATTTTAATGAATTAAAACAAAAAAATAATGATACAGTAGCCTTTTTAAAAGTAAATGGAACAAATATAAATTACCCTGTAGTACAAACTACTGACAATGATTACTATCTCCACCATTCTTATGACAAATCAAAAAATGATGCAGGTTGGGTGTTTTTAGACTATCGTAATGATATTGATAACTTCCAACATAATACAATTATATATGCTCATGGAAGATATGATACAACAATGTTCGGTTCCTTAAAGAATGTCTTTAAAAACAATTGGTATAATAATACCGAAAACCATGTTATATATTTATCTACACCAACAAAAAATACATTATGGCAAGTGTTTTCTGTCTATAAAATTCCAACAGAGACTTATTACATAACAAGTAGTTTTGGAACAGATGAATCACATCAAAAGTTTATAAATACCATTACAAATAGAAGTGAGTATAACTTTAATACAACAGTGAATATTTCTGATAAAATATTAACTCTATCAACCTGTTACAATCAAACAGAAAAAGTAGTATTACATGCTAAATTAATAAAAATGCAAAAAAGATAAACCTCTTATTTAAACTAAGGGGTTATTTTATTAAAAAGTTGTAAAAGGAGCTAGATGTGGTATAATAAAAATGAAGGGAATCGGTTGTATGAAAGAGTTAGAAGAATATACATTAGAAGATATAAAATTATTACAAAATGAAAAGTTATATAATGCATATAATCAAGAAATAGCTAACTTACAGACAAATAGAATAGCCAGAGATATTGTTAGTAAAATGTATGGTGAGTCTTTAGATAAAATTATAAGAATAGTAGAAGAGGAAGAAGACTATAACAGAAGTATGAGTCTATTTCCTGGAGATTTAGTATTACTACATTTAGGACTTAAAGAAATGCATACTAGAAGTTTTATAACTTGTGATTTTTCTGGAGCACTAATAAGACCTAAGAGCCTCTATATTAACTATAGACCACTGGTAGAAAACTTAACTACCAACAATATGTATGTTTTAAAAAAGACAATTAAAGTCGAATCAGGATATGCAAGTTATTTGCCAAAAGATATACACGAATTTGAACAATTAGAGATGTATATGAATTTAGAGGAAGTAAAAGATGATATTGATTACTCTCATTTAAATAGGCAAATGGGAGGACAATTAAAAGTTCAAAAATTAAAAAGGAGAAGAAGATTATGAAAATAGGTATTGCAAATGATCATAGAGGTTATAAATTAAAAAGTTACCTAGTAAAAGAATTAGAAAATTTAGGATATGAAGTGTATAATTATGGAACCAATAACGAAGAGAGTGCAGATTATCCAGATTTTGCATTTACCTTAGGAGAAAAAGTAGTAAATAAAGAAGTGGATTTTGGAATTGCTATTTGTGGTTCTGGAATAGGAATAAGCATCGCCTGCAACAAAGTACAAGGTATAAGATGCGCAAAAGTATCCAATAAAGAAGAAGCAAAGTATACAAGAGAAGACAATAACTCTAATATAATTGCCTTAGGAGAAAAAACAAGCGAAAAAGATGCATTAGAAATAGTTACAACGTTTATAGATACTCCATTTTCTGCTTTAGACAAGCATCAAAGAAGAATTAATAAAATAACTAAATATGAGGAAGAACATTAATGTTAGGAAAATTGTTACTTTATATTTTTGTAACTATGCTTGTGATTTGGTCAATGGATGCAGTAAATATTAATAAAATTTTCAAAAAAAATAAAGTTATGCAAGCACGAATATTTTACTTTCTACTTGGGATATCTTTAATTTATTTAGTAACTAACTTTATTATGGACTTATTAACAGTATCAAAAATTTTTTAAAAGAAGTATAATTCTTTTTTTTTGGTTAAAACTTATAATGAGGTGAAAAGAATGAAAAGAAGAAAATTAAAATCCTTTGTATTACCAAGCTTATTAATGATAGGTATAGTGGCAGCAGTATTTGGAACAGCTATAGTAGGAAAAAATCTAAATAAAGCAAAAGATGATGCTAGTGAGAATCTTAACTATGTATCAAATGTTATTTTGGATAATGATGTAGCAGTAATAAACACAACAACAAAGGTAATAAATCCTTACACAGATCAAGCAGTAACTATTGGAAAGTATTATTATGACTATAAAGGAGCATCAGATGCCCAGGAAAAATCAATAATATATCATGATGATACTTATATGCAAAATTCTGGAGTTGATTTTGTTAGTGAAAATGTTTTTGATGTTGTAGCAGTATTAGATGGAACTGTAACAGATGTAAAAGAAGATGACACATTAGGAAAGATAGTAGAAATAAAACATGATAATGAATATATAAGTATCTATCAAAGCTTATCAGAAATATCTGTAAAAAAAGGTGATAAAATAACACAAGGACAAGTAATAGGTAAAAGTGGTACAAATGAATTAGATAAAGAAATTGGGAATCATTTACATTTTGAATTTTATGTAAATGGACAGGTAGTAGATCCAAGTCTATATCTTAACAAAGAACTTCAAAATACAAAAACAAAAGAGTAAACAAACTCTTTTTTTCATAAAAATAATAAAAATTAATATATTATATTATAAATATCAAAATTTATGGTAAAATATTAATGACAGAAAAGGAAGTGACATATATGTTAGCAAAAGATATTGGAATAGATTTAGGAACAGCAAATGTTTTAATATATATAAAAGGACAAGGGATAGTTTTAAACGAACCTAGTATAGTTGCAATTGACACGGATACTAAAAATGTAATAGCAGTAGGAAAAGAAGCAAATGAAATGCTAGGTAGAACTCCAGGTAAAGTAAAGGCGATAAAACCCATGAAAGATGGAGTAATTGCCGATTTTGAGATAACTGAAATCATGTTAAATACTTTTATAAAGAAGATTAAAGCCAAAAATTTATTTTCAAGACCAAGAATATTAATTTGTTGTCCTACAAATATAACTCCTGTTGAAAAGAATGCAATTAAAGAAGCAGCTGAAAGAACTGGTGCAAGACGTGTATATATTGAAGAAGAACCAAAGGTAGCAGCAATAGGAGCTGGAATGGATATATCAAAACCAACGGCTAATATGGTAATTGATATTGGTGGTGGTACAACAGATATCGCAATTCTTTCTTTAAATGATATTGTAACATCAACATCTGTAAGAATAGCAGGAAATGTATTTGATCAAGATATCATAAAGTATATAAAAGAAAAATACAAATTACTAATTGGAGAAAGAACAGCAGAAGATATAAAAATCAATTTTGCTAATATATTTAAACCTGATAAAAAAGAAAAAAAAGAAATTAGAGGAAGAAATTTAATTACTGGACTTCCACATACATTAGAAATTACGCAAGATGAAACAGAGGAAGCCCTACATGAAAGTATTTATAAAATAATAAAAGCAACAACAAATGTTTTAGAACAAACTCCACCAGAACTATCTGGAGATATAGTTGAAAAAGGAATCGTTTTAACAGGAGGAGGAGCAATGCTAAAAGGACTTCCTGAATTGCTTGAACAAGAATTGGGCGTCCCAGTATTAATAGCAGAGTCCCCATTAACCTGTGTTGTAGAAGGTACAGGCACACTTCTAGAAGATATAAAATTATTAGAAAAAGACCAATAATGTTGATGTGACTTTATTTTGAAGTCATCACGTTTGGTCTTTTCTAATGGATGCAAATTTGTTATAATCATAATAGGATGTGATGAAATGAAAGAGCAAATATTAGATGCAAGTAAAATAGTGTTAGTGACATTTCTTTTTTCAGCAATTATAATGCCAGTAATGAAAAAGATTGCTAATCATATAGGAGCTATGGATATACCAAGAGCTGAAGAGGGACACCGACATATTCATAAAAAGACAACACCTTTATTAGGAGGAGTCGGAATATTTTTAGGATTTTTATTTGGATACATGTTATTCGGTGAACAGAGCGTAAAAATGAATTCTATATTAATTGGTAGTTTCATAATTATTCTGACTGGAATTGTTGACGATATAAAATCAATAAGAGCACATCAAAAACTCCTAGGGCATTTAATAGCAGCATCAGTCATAGTCTTTTATGGAGGAATAACTTTAAGTAATATAACAGCATTTGGTTTTTCAATAGATTTTGGTATTTTTTCATCCTTTATTACATTACTATTTATTGTTGCTTGTACGAATATAATTAACTTAATAGATGGCCTAGATGGCTTAAGTGGTGGAATTTGTTGTATATTTTATTTGACAATTGGTATAATAGGTTTTTATCAAGGAAGAGCAGGAAGTTTGGTAATGATTCTAACTTTTATTATGTTAGGATCAACTTTAGGGTTCTTATTACATAATTTTTATCCTGCTAAAATATTTGCAGGAGACTGTGCTACATTTATGGGATTTATAATTGGTGTCATTACCTTGTTAGAATTTAAAGGGCCTGCCTTAACCTCATTTTTTGTTCCTGTAATGATTCTAGGTATACCTATTTTAGATACCTTATTCGCAATAATAAGGAGACTATTAAAAGGACAACCACCATTCCAAGCTGATAGAGAACATCTTCACCATCAACTCTTAGGAATGAACTTTTCCCAAAGAAATACAGTACTAATTATTTATGGAATTAATATTTTATTTGCCCTAGCTTCTATTCTCTATACACTTAAAGATCCAATATTAGGAAAAATAGTTTATATAATAATTTTTATTATAGTACTATGGTTTGTTTTTCATACCTCTATCATTTCAGAAAAGACACCAAAAAGAACAAAGAAAATAGAAGAAAAGTTATCAATAATCAAAAAAAAGAAGCCTAAACAAAAAAAGAAAACAAAGTCCAAGAAAAAGAATACTAAAAAATAGTATTTTTTTAATGAACCAAAAATTGCAGAAAAAGTCCTGAAAACAACAGTTTAAAAAAATAGTTTTATAA
>CAOJYR010000039.1 GCA_948465965.1 uncultured Mycoplasmatota bacterium | reverse complement strand
CAAAGAATGAATGGTTAAGTGGAAGACAAGATGTGATAGATGGATATTATATACAGGAATTATCTATAAAAAGACTAGAAAAGTAAAAATTCTATTCTAGTCTTTAAATAAATTATTTGCTTTAGGTTCATCTATTGCAAACCATGGGCACCCCATGCTTGCTGCTCCTGTTGCTAACATTGCAACAGCTGCAACAATACCTGCTAATCTTTTTTTCATTAGTCTTCCTCCTTTACTTTTATTGCTAAATACTAAATGTATTTATGCCTGAACGCAGTTTTTGTAATTATTATAAGGCTGTTTAAATATTTTATAGGTGATGGGATTAATAACAATTACCTCTATAATTAAACTAGTCAGTATTAAACCACTAATATAATCATTATCAAATATCAACATAACTAGCGTATATAAAATACCAATAATAACAGTTAAAACCCGCCTAATAATCCTTTTTTTCTTATTTGGCAAGGGCCTTTTAACTGTATCGGCAGGCGCAAATAGTAAATAATTAAATATACATATCATACAAATGAATAAACTAATCTCCTGTGGTAGATGTATATTTAAGAAAAACAAAGGAAGTAAAATAAAATTTATTAATGAACAAATTAAACATTGATAACTTTTCTCTGCATGAAATCCAAAACCTGTATATCTGATTAAATTAAATAAAACCAAAATTATTAATACTTCTTTAAAAATTCCTAAAATTATTGCACAAATGAAAATGACAATAGTTTTAGTAAGGGTTAGATATAAACCCTCAAGTCCATATTCTAGTTTCTTTAAGTCTTTTCCGGAGTAATTATAATATCTGTTTATGAAAGAAACACAACTACTTAAAAATCTTCTCTTCATAAGCGTCTCCTATTTTATGAAAACAATATAGCAGCCAAAAATTTTAAAAAAATAATTTTTCTGAAAAATGAAAAATCAAAAAAATAAAATGTCGAAATTTGTCGAATAGTGTAGAATTGCAACCTAAAACCACTATAAATATTACAAATTATGGAAATTGTGTTTCTAAGATCTCATCTTTGTTAGAATGAATATACCAAACATAAAACTTTGGTAGAAGGTGAGGTGTAGAAGTATGACAATTGGACGTGTGAAATGGTTCAATAATGACAAGGGTTATGGATTTATCGAATTTAAGGCTGATGAAGATGTATTTGTACATTACTCCGCTATCGAAATAGATGGTTATAAGACGTTGTCAGAAGGTCAATTAGTAGAATTTAAATTGGTTGAAACCAGTAAAGGTTTTCAAGCTTTAAATGTTAAATTAGTAAAAGAAACTGCTAGTGTTAAATAAGTAGTTTTTTTTTATAAAATATGCTATACTACAATCATAAGGAGGCGATAGTATGGAAATTATTATTCATGGTGATAAACTTAAAATTACTGATGCTATGAAGTCATATATCGAAGAAAAATTAGAAAAGCTAGAAAAATATCTAGAAAACAGTGAAAGAGTTCGTGCTAACGTCATGGTAAAAGTAAAAAATCATGAACAAAGAGTAGAAATTACTATTCCACTAAAAGCATTTATTTTGAGATCTGAAGAATCAAAAGAAGATTTTTATGCTGCAGTTGATAAGGCAGTGGACAAGTTAGAAAGACAAATTAGAAAAAATAAGACTAAATTAATGTCAAAACAGTCAAAAACGAATCAAGATTTCAATTTTACTTCCTTTGAAGAGGAACCAGGGGAAGACAGAAAAATATTAAAGAGAAAAACAGTTGAGGTAAAACCCATGAATGAAGAAGAAGCAATTCTTCAAATGGAACTTTTAGGCCATCAATTTTATATGTATAAAGATAGTGACACTAATAAACCAGCGGTTGTTTATAAAAGAAATGATGGTAACTATGGGATTATTGAGTCTGAATAATTAAAAAGAATAAAAAAGGAACGAATTATCTTTAAATCTTCCTTTTTTTTTGATAAAATAATAAGTTAAGGAGATGAATAATTTGAGTATATTAAGAAGATTGTTTGATCATGAGTATAAAGAATTAAAAAGATTTACAAGTTTAGCTGACAAAATAATAGAATTAGATGAGGAATATTCTAAATTAACAGATACAGAACTACAAAATAAAACAGAGGAATTTAAAGAAAGATTAAGAAAAGGAGAAACGCTAGAAGATGTTTTAATAGAAGCGTTTGCAACTGCAAGAGAAGCGGCATATCGTGTAATTGGTGAGAAGCATTTCTATGTTCAGATATTAGGTGGACTTGCAATTCATTATGGCAATATTTCTGAAATGAAAACAGGAGAAGGAAAAACTTTAACTTGTGTTCTTCCAGCATATTTAAATGCTTTAACTGGAGATGGAGTTCATGTAATTACAGTTAATGAATACCTTGCATCGCGTGATGCAGAATGGATGGGCGAAATTTATAAGTTTTTGGGTTTAACAGTAGGAGTGAATCAAAGAGATTTAAGTGCAAAAGAGAAACAAGAAGCATATAACTGTGATATCTTATACTCTACAAATAACGAGATAGGATTTGACTACTTAAGAGATAATATGGTAGTAAGAAAAGAAGAAAGAGTACAAAGACCATTAAATTTTGCAATTATAGATGAAGTGGATTCTGTCTTAATTGATGAAGCAAGAACCCCCCTTATTATTTCTGGAGGTGAGATGCATAGTGCAAATCTTTATCTAGATGCAGATAGTTTCGCAAAAGGCTTAAAGGAAGAAAAAGACTTTATTTATGACGAAAAAAATAAAAGTGTTTCATTAACAGAATCAGGTAGTGATAAAGCAGAAAAGAAATTTCATATAGATAATTTATATGATATAGATAATGCATCTCTTGTACATTATATAAATCAGGCACTACGTGCTAATTACTCAATGAAAAAAGATGTTGATTATGTAGTACAGGATGATGAGGTAGTAATAGTCGATCCATTCACTGGACGTCTAATGAAAGGGCGTGCCTACTCAGATGGACTTCATCAAGCACTCGAAGCTAAAGAAGGAGTAACTATTAACCAAGAAACAAAAACGCTGGCAACGATAACATTCCAAAACTTATTTAGAATGTATAAAAAATTATCTGGTATGACAGGTACTGCTAAAACAGAAGAAGAAGAATTCAGAAATATCTATAATATGTATGTTATAGAAATACCAACAAATAAAGAAGTAATTCGTGTTGATGCACCAGATTTAGTTTATGCAACAAAAGAGGCAAAATATAAAGCTATAATTAATTTTGTTAAAGAATGTTATGACAAAGGGCAACCTGTACTAATTGGTACCATAGCTATTGAAACAAGTGAACTTATTAGTAATTTATTAAAACAAGCAAAAATTCCACATGAAGTATTAAATGCCAAGAATCATGCACGCGAAGCAGAAATTATTTCTAAAATTGGTACAAAAAAATCAGTAACCATTGCAACAAATATGGCTGGACGTGGTACAGATATCAAATTATCAGATGAAATTAAAAAGCTAGGCGGTTTATGTGTAGTTGGAACAGAACGACATGAATCACGTCGTATAGATAACCAACTTCGTGGACGTTCAGGACGTCAAGGTGATCCTGGTTATACACAATTCTTTGTGTCAATGAAAGACGATCTTATGGTTCGATTTGGATCAGATAGAATTGGTGAGATGATGAAGACTATGGGACTTGGAGAGCAAGCAATCCAAAGTAAAACGTTCACAAAATCAATAGGAACCGCCCAAAAAAGAGTTGAGGGTAATAACTTTGATATTCGTAAACAATTGCTACAATACGATGATGTAATGAATAACCAAAGAGAGATTATGTATGATAAAAGAAATAAAATTTTAGATAATGATTCAATTCATGAAATGATTTTATCGACATTTAGACATCATATAGAAGATGTAGTTAACTCTCATATTGCCCCAGAAGGATATTTAACTGAAAATGATTTTTCTGAAATAGTAGAATTTGTAGATGAGAACCTATTGAAAAAAGATATAAAAAAATCAGCAATTTCCAAGTTAACACCAGAAGAGGCAATTGATAAGATAGTTAAATTAGTAACTACTGAATATGAAGAAAAAATAAGTGAAATACCAGAAGAAGTAACAAACGAATTTGAAAAAGCCATAACTTTACAAGTTTTAGATAATTATTGGATGGAACATATTAATACTATGTCACATTTAAGAGAAGGAATTCACCTAAGAGGGTATGCTCAAGAAGATCCATTAAGAGCATATACTATGGAAGGTTTTGACTTATTTGATTCAATGTTACAAAAAATAGATCAAGATGTTTCTATCTTCTTACTAAAGGCAGAAATTAGACAAAACATTGAAAGAAAAGAAGTTTCTAAAAAGAAGATAACAAACGAAGGTGGAAAAGAGCCTGCAAAGAAAACTCCAAAAAGAGTAAAAAAAATAGGTAGAAATGATCCTTGCCCTTGTGGTTCGGGTAAAAAGTACAAACAATGTTGTGGAAAATAGCATAAAATAAGGAAAAATAATTATTAAAATTATAAATTGGTTCGAGTTTTATAGCTTGTCTACAAAATATTAAAAATATGTAGTAAAATAAAGGTGTGAACAAGGTTTTAATGTGTTGACACCTTTTAAATTTAAAAAGGAGGTTCTTAATGGAAGAAAAAAGCAATGTAGTAATATATCAATTAGAGGATGGTAAGACAAAAATAGATGTAAAACTTGAAGATGAGACAGTATGGCTATCACAACAACAAATGGCTGAATTGTTTTCTACGTCTAGAACTAATATTATTGAGCATATAAATAATATCTATGCCGAAGAAGAACTTGATAAGAATTCAACATGTCAAAATTTCCGACAAGTTCGAAAAGAAGGAAATAGAACAGTAAATAGAGATATCCCATATTACAATTTAGATATGATTATTTCTTTGGGATATAGAATAAAATCTAAAGTTGCTACTAATTTTAGAAGATGGGCAACTGAAAGATTAAAGGAATATATGATTAAAGGCTTCACTATGGATGATGAAAGGCTTAAAGGTAATGGCGGAGGGAATTATTGGAAGGAGTTACTTGCTAGAATTAAAGATATAAGATCATCAGAAAAAGTGTTATACAGACAAGTTCTTGATTTATATGCAACAGCAGTGGATTATGATCCAAAAGATAGTAAATCAATTGAATTTTTCAAAATTGTTCAAAACAAACTTCATTATGCCACACATGGACATACAGCACCAGAAGTAATTTATGAAAGAGCAAATTCAGATAAACCATTTATGGGACTAACTACTTTTAGTGGTGATTTACCAATAATGAGTGATGTTGTTATTGCTAAAAATTATTTGACAGAAGAAGAGTTAAAAATATTAAATAATTTAGTCTCTGGATATTTTGATTTTGCTGAAATACAAGCGATTAGACATAATCCAATGCATATGGATGATTATATTAAACAGTTAGATACAATCCTTTCTAGTACTGGAGAAAAATTGCTAATAGGGGCAGGAACAGTTAGTCATGACAAAGCAATAGGAAAAGCAAAAGAAGAATATAAGAAATATCAAGTTAAAACAATAAGCCCCGTAGAAAAAGAATATTTAGAAACCTTAAAAGTAATAAGTAATAAAATTGATAATAAAACAAAAAATGAATAGAGTGTATCATATAAGTATACTCTATTTTTATATGTAAATCAAAGCAAAGGAGATGACAAAATGGGTAGTATAAGAAAAAAAGACAATGTATATCAATATTGTTTTGATGCAAGAAAGGTAAATAGAAAAAGAAAGATTATGTAAGAAAAGTAAATGACCCAAAAATTGCAGAAAAAGTCCTGAAAACAACAGTTTAAAAAAATAGTTTTATAA
>CAOJYR010000038.1 GCA_948465965.1 uncultured Mycoplasmatota bacterium | reverse complement strand
AACAAACAAAAAGTGGAACATCTTTTTTTATGTCCACTTTTATCTTACAACTTCATCTTTAAGTATTCTTTTTTTATAAATTTTCTTTGTGACTTGGATTATTTGGCATTTTATGATATTATTTTACTAGAATAATAAGAAGGTGTTAAGTATGTATCCACTTGGAAAGCAATTTGAAGTAGATTATACTAGGGCTAGAAGTGATGATAAGGCGATTGTTCAAGGAAGTAACTTTAGGATATCTGTTATTACTGAACGTATTGTACGCCTAGAATTTTCACCTAGTGGACAATTTATTGATAGACCAACACAGTTAGTTTTAAAGCGTGACTTAGGACTTGCTGATTTTTCTGTGAAACAAGATACATCCTATTTACAAATTACTACGAAGTATTTTAACTTAACTTATTTAAAAAGAGCACCTTTTACTGGATCTAAGGTGGATCCTGCAAAGAATTTAAAAATTTCTTTAATTAGTCGTGATCGTGATAGAAATAAAGATTGGTATTATGGGCACCCTGAAGCTAGAAATATGCTCGGTAATATGATTAGTGTTGATTTAAATAATGATAGAAATTTATCTAAGGGACTTTATTCTTTAGACGGATTTGCATCTATTGATGATTCTAAAAGTAAAATTATTATGGAAGATGGTACTTTAGTTGATCCACCTAATGATCATATTGATATTTATGTTTTTATGTATGATAGGGATTTTAAACAAGCTTTGTTTGATTACTTTAAACTTACAGGATCTCCTGCTATGGTACCTAGATATGCTCTTGGGAATTGGTGGAGTAGAAATATTAGTTATGATGATAAGTCTACTGATGAAATTTTAAAAAGGTTTGAGAAAAAGAAAATTCCTCTTGCAGTTATGTTATTTGATCATGATTGGCATTATCGTGATGTAGGAGAATATAAAGGATTAAAAACTGGTTATACTTTCAATAAAAATTTATTTAAAAACCCACAGGCTATGATAGAAAAATTTCATAAAAGAGGTATTAGAGTGGGACTTTGTATTGATCCTGCAGGAGGTTTTTATCCTCATGAAGAACTTTATAGATATGCTAGTGATTTTTTGAAACTTAATGAGTCTAAAATTATATTGTTTGATCCTTTGAATCCAAAACTTTTAGATATACTTTTTAAAGTCTTTTTACATCCTTTGGAGTCTTTAGGTGTAGATTTCTTTTGGAATGATTATAAGGGTGATAATGACATTAATAAATTATGGGCAACTAATCATTATATGTTTTTGGATTCGGCAAGAAATGTGGGAAAAAGAGGAATGATTTTATCTCGAAGTGGTGTTTTTGCTCCACATAAGTATCCTGTGTTATATGGAGGTTCTAGCGAGATTAGTTGGGAGTCTTTAAGAAAACTTCCATTTCAGTATTTGAATGCAGCAAATATTGGGGTTAGTTTTTGGAGTCATGACGTTGGGGGAAATCATGGTGGTGTTGAAGAAGGGGAACTTTATATTCGGTATTTAGAGTTAAGTGTTTTCTCTCCAATTCTTCGTTTTCATGGAGCACGTGGACCTTATTATAAAAAGGAACCTTGGCTTTGGGATGTAAAAACTACTAGTATTGCGGCAGATTATTTAAGACTTAGGCATAGATTAATTCCTTACTTATATACTGAGGCTTACAATTATACAAAATCTGGAACCCCTTTAATACAACCATTTTATTATAACTATTTATGGGTTTATGATGATGAGTTATATAAAAATCAATACTATTTTGGTTCACAACTTTTGGTTTGTCCTATTCTTGATAAAAAAGATGTTACCATGAATAGAACTATTCATAGATTTTTTATACCAGATGGTGTTTGGTATGACTTTGTTACTGGTAAAAAATTTCCTGGTAATAAGAAATACGTCTCTTTCTTTAAAGAAGAAGATTATCCAGTATTTGCTCATGCGGGTTCTATTATTCCTTTATCTAATCGAAGTGATTATAATAATACAGCTCTTCCTACCGATTTGGAGATTCAAATATTTCCTGGGGTTAGTAATACTTATACTTTATATGAGGATGATGGAATTACTTCTTTATATAAGGAAGGATACTATTTAAAAACATCTATTGATTATAATTATTTGAGAAATAATTATACTGTCATTATTAGATCGATTGATGGTAAGAGTGGTATTGTTCCTGATAAGAGAAATTATAAAATGGTATTTAGAAATACAAAACAAGCAGATGATGTTACAGCATATTTTAATGATCAAAAAATAGATACAAAGTCGTTTGTTGATGGTAATGATTTTGTAGTTGAGGTAATGGGGTGTCCTACTATTGGGCAGCTTACTATTAATTGTCGTGGTAGGGATATTGAAATTGATGCGGTTCGTTTGATCAATGATGATGTAAATAGCATCCTGGTTGATTTGCAGATTAATACTTATTTAAAAGAAGATATTGCAGATATTATGTTTGGCACACTTCCTATCAATAAAAAGCGTATAGCTATTAGGAAGCTTAAGAAAAAGGGACTTTCTAAGGAGTATATTAACTTGTTCTTAAAACTTCTTGAGTATATTAGTGAATTTTAATATATGTAATTGAATATAGAAGAGAAATCTTCATAAAATAAAAATGGAATACTTGACCCTTGATGGTTAGGTTCTTCCAAAGTGATTTTGATTAGTACCTAATCATGTTTAGAAGGGTGATTATGTACTTTTTTTATTTCATGTATTATTTGCAAAAAGTTATTTTTTTCCTATTAAAATGTTGTAAAATCACTTGAAAGTTTATTAGAAATTTAATATACTATGTATGTATTTTAAATATTGCTGGTAGTAGTAATAATTTATCTTATTTCAGAGAGTTTACGTTAGGTGTGAGTAAATATAAGAATATTATGAACTTGACTTGCTTTAAGTATTTAGGGTTAGACCTTTATCTCTTATAAAGCTGCATAGGTAACTATGAATTAAGGTGGTACCGCGAATATTTCGTCCTTATGTTTATAAGGATTTTTTTGTTAGGAGGAGATTATGCAAGAGATTATTTTATTTCTATTATGTTTTTTGTTTGTTTTATTTGTATATGAAGTATTTATTGTTAATAAAGCTAAGAAAAGAAATTCTAAAAAAAGACCAATGGAAGTTAGATATTTGGTTAATAGATATAAGGTTGATTTAAAAAAAGCAAATTATTCTCAGATGTTGCAGATAATCTCATTGGTATCATCCTTTGATATTGCTTTTATTGTTTCTATTGCAAATATCGCAGATAGTTATATGATACAATTATTAATAGTTTTAGGTTTGATTTTACCAGTAATATTATTGAGTTATCATTTTGTTGGTAATTTTTATAAAAAGAAAGGAATGATTAAAGATGTATAATTTTGAAAAGATAGAGAAGAAGTGGAGAAAATATTGGGAGGAAAATAAAACTTTTAAAACTGATATTTGGGATTTTAGTAAACCTAAGTTTTATGCATTAGATATGTTTCCTTATCCATCAGGTGTTGGACTTCATGCAGGACATCCTGAGGGTTATACAGCAACAGATATTGTGTCTAGAATGAAGAGAATGCAAGGATATAATGTTTTGCATCCAATGGGATATGATTCGTTTGGTCTTCCTGCTGAGCAATATGCAGTGAAAACTGGAAATAATCCTAATGGTTTTACTGATGCAAATATTGAAACCTTTACTGAGCAATTAAAATCTATCGGATTTGATTATGACTGGAGTAGGGTTATTAAAACTAGTGATCCTAAGTTTTATAAATGGACACAATGGATTTTTAAACAATTATACTTGGATGGTTATGCTAAATATATTGATATGCCAGTTAACTGGTGTGAGGAACTTGGAACTGTTTTATCTAATGATGAAGTTATTGATGGTAAGAGTGAACGTGGTGGATTTCCTGTTGTAAGGCGTAATATGAAACAATGGGTTATTGATCAAGTTGCTTTTGCTGAGAGATTATTAGCAGGATTAGATGAGGTTGATTGGCCTGAATCAACTAAGGAAATGCAAAGAAATTGGATTGGAAAATCAATTGGTGCCCATGTAGTATTTAAGGTTAAAGATACCGATAAAGAATTTAAGGTATTTACAACGAGATGTGATACATTATTTGGGGCAACATATTGTGTTATGGCACCTGAACATGAACTTGTTGATATGATTACTACTGATGATAAGAAAGATGAAGTAGAGGCTTATAAGAAATTATGTGCTACTAAGAGTGATTTGGAAAGAACTGAACTTAACAAAGAAAAGACAGGTGTATTTATTGGTGCTTATGCCATTAATCCAGTTAATAATAAAGAAATTCCAATTTATATATCTGATTATGTTCTTGCAAGCTATGGAACTGGGGCTATAATGGCTGTTCCTGCTCATGATGAGCGTGACTATGAGTTTGCTAAGAAGTTTGATATTCCTATTATTCAGGTTTTAGCAAAAAATATTATTGGTAGTGGGGATTCTGCTATTAGGGAAGATAGGCCTATTACTGAAAGAGAAGTAGTTAATGCTATTATTAAGCACCCAACTGAAGATAAATATTTATGTGTTCATAATAAAAAGTTTAATTGGATTAATTTTGTAATGGGTGGTATTGAAGGTGATGAGAGTCCAACAGATGCTGCAATTAGAGAGGTAAAGGAGGAAACTGGTTATACTGATATAATTATTGATAAAGAATTAGAATTTCTTTATTTTGATAACTTTTACCAAGCTCAAAAGGAAGTTAATCGCCATATTACTTGTCATACTGTTGTTGGTAAGCTTAATAGTTTAGAAAGAATTGAAATTTCAGAAGAGGAACAGGCTATTGCAGATGTAGAGTGGATTGATTCAAATGAGTTATTAAAAGTTTTAAGTACAGAAGCTCATAGATATGATGCTTTAAGAGCTCTTAATGATGAAGGTGCTTATACTGAGGATGGTACACATATCAATTCTGGTTTCTTAGATGGACTTAATGAAGAAGAGGCAATTGATACTATGATTTCTTGGTTAGAGGAGAATAATTGTGGTTCCAGACAGGTAAATTATCGTATGAGAGAGTGGATTTTTGCTCGTCAACGTTATTGGGGAGAACCTATGCCAATTGTATATTTAGAAGATGGTTCTATTCATATTTTAGATGATAATGAGCTTCCACTTGTCCTTCCTGAGCTTAAGGATTATAAGGGGCATGGTGGTAAGGCTCCACTTGAGAATGCAGTTGATTGGAAAAAGTATGATCATAAAGGTATTAAGGGAGTTCGTGAGGTTTCTACTATGCCCGGATCAGCTGGATCTTCTTGGTATTTCTTAAGATATATTGATCCTGATAATGAAGAGGAATTTGCTAATCAGGAATTACTTAAACATTGGATGCCAGTAGATTTATATATTGGTGGTCCAGAACATGCGGTTGGGCATTTAATGTATTCTAGAATTTGGAATAATTATTTATATGATAAAGGATTATCTCCAGTTAAAGAGCCATTTAAAAAACTTGTCCATCAGGGAATGATTTTGGGATCTAATGGTATAAAGATGGGGAAACGTTATCCTGAGTTTGCAGTTAATCCATTAGATATTGTAAAAAATTACGGTGCTGATACTTTAAGACTTTATGAAATGTTTATGGGACCGCTTGAAGCTAGTAAGCCTTGGAATCAGCAAGGTGTTGAGGGTGCTCAAAAATTCTTAGATAGAGTTTATAGATTATATGAATCTGGAAAAATAAAAGAAGAGAGTAATAAGAACTTAGAAAAAATCTATCACCAAACTGTAAAGAAGGTTACAGATGACTTTGAAAGTCTTGGATTTAATACTGCCATTAGTCAGATGATGATATTTATTAATGCAGTTTATAAAGAAGATGTTTTTCCTTTAGAATATGCAGAAGGATTTGTTAAGCTTTTGAATCCAGTAGCACCTCATATTACTGAGGAGTTATGGGAGATGTTAGGTCATAATGAGACTATAGCCTTTGCCTCTTGGCCTACATATGATGAAGCTAAGATTATTGAGGATACAAAAGAAATAGCTGTTCAGGTAAATGGAAAAGTACGTGCAACAATAACTATTTCTATTGATGAAGATGAAGACTCAATTAAAAACAAGGCATTAAAGGCAGAAAATGTATTAAAACATACTGAGGGAAAAGAGATAGTCAAGGTTATCGTTATAAAAGGGAAAATAGTTAATATTGTAGTAAAGTAAGTTTGGAACATGGATAAATAACAAAAAATGATTGTCGTTGAATATTACGATAATTATTTTTTTTAGGTTTGGATAAAAATAATAAGTATGTCAAATTTTTTTGAAAATGTCAGTAAAATCATTTTGAGAAAATGTCAGTAT
>CAOJYR010000037.1 GCA_948465965.1 uncultured Mycoplasmatota bacterium | reverse complement strand
TTCTTAGATTATTTATACAACAAATAAGAGTAAGCTCCCAACTTACTCTTATTACCATATCTATTAATTTTCCTTACCTAAACCCTCTGCAAATAACCTAGTTGCTAATGAAAATGCAAATTCAAATACTTGTAATTCTATTATTCCACTTTTTGTATTATTTTCTTCCTGCATTTCATCTAATAATTTCTTTTCATCTTTAGTAAGTGTCATACACAATTTATAATATTTTGTGGAAATCTTTTTACTTAAATTTGATAATTCTTTTGTTTTATGATACATTTCTTCTCTATACTTCCAATATAAACTTTCAATTTGTTCCTTGTTTTCCATCTTTTTATCCTTTACTAGAACTTAATTTAAACCATTTTAACTTCTGCTATGTCAAATTATATTGCTAATATTTTCTTCTTGCAAATCTCACAAACCTCGTTGAAATGTCCTATATAGCTTTAACATATGTTAAAAACCTCTTGTACCTGTCTTTTTAATGCTCTTGATATTTTAACCATTGTTTTATAGCTTGGGTTATCTCTTGTACCTTTTTCTAAATGACATATATATCCTTCTGATAAACCAGTCATTTCTGCTAGTATATATTGTTTAATTCCTTCTTCTTTTCTTATTTCTCTGATTTTGTTTTCCATATTACCAACCTCTTTATTTTTCCATTGTTTACTTCTATTCCAACATCTCTTGCAATAAATTCAACAACTCCTTCTTTTGGAGTATCAAATAACACTACTGTTGCCCAACCTTTTTTTAGGTATAACTTTTCTTTCTTCCATTCTTCTTTATGTTTATGTATTGCTAACATATACATCTGTTGTTTAAATATAATTACATGGTATATCTTAATAGTTTTTTCCTGCTCAAATATTTTTATCATATCCATAACTTCACTATCAAATATAAATTCTGTTCCGTTTTCTTTTACTTTAGATACATATACTTTGTTGTTATCCTTAAAATCATTTATTACTGTGGAATCTAACTTTAGTATCTCTAATCTTTTTATAGCTTCTTGTTTTAGTTCATCTTTCATTTTTTACACCTTCTTTTTTAATTACAAATATTGTGCATATCTTGTACTAATACTTTCTATCCAGTCTTTATCAACTCTATCTAAATATGTACTCCAAGCCTTCTTGTTACTATTCCACCACCACTTACGGCTTTTTAATGCAACTATTAACTGCCTTTGTATTCGCATAGGAAACTTTATATATGCTCTATCTTTTTCAATATATGCTGTAAAGTTTTCATCTTCAAATATAATTTCCTTCTTAATTTCTTTAATTTCTCCATTCATTGACATTTGATAAACTTTAAATATAATGCTGTTCTTTCTCCATTTGAATTTTGGATAAAATTTCTCATAAAGTTCAATAAAGAGTTTATTATCTAAATATGCTAATTTAATTAAATGTTCTCTTGGGTCAAAACCTCTTTCTTCGCAAAATTCTATCATGTTCATTATCAAACTAATATCTCTTGCTGTTGTATCTATTTTTGAATTTTTAATTTGTTCTCTTAAATTATCAAACCACTCACAAAATTCATGTGTTGCTTTAAATATTTGTTGGCTCTTGTCTAATCTCCTTGAATTATAATTTGCTGGACCTGCTACCATCACACTAACGTGTTGAGCTTCATATTCTAATATTTTTGAATATCTTTTATGTAATTGTTCTAATAGTTTTTGTTTCTTACTATTGGATATATCCCAACTTAAAACCTCATCTATATATGATTTATAACTTTCTGCTGATAAATCTCCTCTTGTCCCATTAAAACTATTTGAATTTGCTCTATGTATTAAGTTTTCATCTAACTGTTTTATTTCTAATTCCATTTTCTTATCATCTCCATTTCCTAATATTTTTGCAAAGTATTAATAAAAATGGTGTTACTGGAGTATAATCACAATAATATAGTTACATATCGTTACATTCCGTTACTATGTATATTTTAAAGTAACGATGTGTAACGATATTTTTATACTAAGGTATATATGTAATAACAACATTCATAATATAGGGAATAGGAGTTTAGCATTCTATATTATTGTGATTATATCCACACATTGCGTTTATAGTTAAATCCAGTTACTCATTGTTATATTATTAAAAGTAATGATAATTAGAATATGACTATACTTATACTTTAAAATTCTGAGCTTGGTACAAATATTCCATTATTTATAACTTTTGTTTCTGCATTTATCTTTAGAAGTTCATCATCTGTAAGATTTTGAGTTTTAATAATCAAATTATTTATACCTTTTCTTTTATAACTGGTTTCTTCTAATACTTTACTTTTTCCTAAACCTTCACTTATTGCTGTTCCTATATGTTTTTGAGTGTAATATTTACTAATACGTAACTGGATTTGATTTTGAGAATTATATCCAAGTGTAAATTCTAAATAACTTTCATCATCTATTATTATTCTTTTTATCAATGTTTTCTCTTGATGATATACATAATAAGTAGTGTTAAATTCCCAGTTGTTTTTACATTTATCATTTATTTCTTGTACCTGTTGCTGTGTCATCATCTGCATTATTTATCATCTCCTTTTTACTTATCATACTTTGGGTCTTTCTTTACATATCTTTATTTTGTTACTGGATTAGTCATCTTTTCTAACAGTTATAAATTTTATAATATTTTCATTTATTCTATAATTTCTCTCTAATTCTGAGATTATGCTAGGGTCAGCTTCAAAATAAATTACTACATAATGACCTTCTTTGCATTTACTTATTTCATAAGCCAATTTCCTAACTCCCATCTTTTCTACTTTTGTTACTTCTCCGTTTTGATTTATTAAATCTGTTATTTCTGTTATTATTCCTTCAATTTCTCCTTCTTCTAAATTTGGTTTAATAATAATTACACTTTCATATTCATTCATAATTTTTATTCCTTCCTTTTTATTTTACGTTCTAAGGGTTTTAACTTTTAGATGTATAAATTATATTACTTCAAAATCGTGTTGCGAATTTCACTAAATCACGTTTGAATGTCCTATATTATTTCAATGTACTAATAGAATTTATTATAAACTCTCTTTCCTTGCTTATCAGCTTCAATAAAGTTCTTAAATTTGTTTAGTTCTTCTTCCATTTTCTTTTTTAATGTTTCTCTATCCTTAAATGTTTCCTTTGGCAAAATTGTAGAATAAACATTCTCAAACTCATCATCAAATTCATCTTTTTTATGAATATTTAAAACTAATTCATATATAAGTTTATTTTTATCATCTTTTTCATAAACTGTTACATGACAGCTAACTCCATTTTCTCTATCTTCTAAATTTGCTAAATCTACATTAAAATTTATATCTCTTTCTTGATATAAATTGCACATTAAAGTATATACTTTAAAGAAGCTGTTATTTTCTTCTTCCAATAATTCTTCTATAAGTTCTAATTTTTCTTTCTCTTTGTACCAAGATTCCTCATATTCTTTTTTAGGCTTAGTCATTAGTGTATCTTCTGAATAACAATATAAATTATGAGAAACTGTATAAAAAATATCTTTTAGTAATTCGTGTCTGCTCATCTTTTTCTACCTCTCTTAATTTTTAATTAATGAAATCTTTGAAATCCCCATTTTTTAAATAACTTCTCTAGCTTGTTATAGTCAGCTTTTCCTTTAGGAGTTGTTACATTTCTTGGATAGTAACAATTTCTGTCTGCATTGTAGATTCCATTATGTATATAGTGGTATCTTGATAATTTTAAAATTTCATTGTTACTATTTCTACTACTGCCAATTCCTCTAATTCCTAAAGATATTTCAAAGTTTTTTAATCCTAATTTATATAAATTAGATGGTGTAACTTCTTCAATATTTGTATTTAACCATTCTTGTTGCGTTTCTTGTCCTTCCTCATCATAGGCTTTTACTATGTAACCATTATCTCTTAAAGTTATCCAATATTGGGTATATCCTGTTAGTGCATAATTAACTAAAGAACAACTTGGTCTTTTTGCAAAATCCTGATACATAACCTGCGACTTCTTCCTAAAGTCTTTTGCAATTTTTAAGGCTACATCTACATTGTTTATGAAAGCTAGTCTATTACTTGGAACGCAAAGAAATAGGAGTTTTAATCTACTTATTAATTCTCCTATTTCCTTAAATTCATCATCTGTTATACTGTCTACAACTGTTATTCGTGGACTTTCTTTCTGTTTTGAATATGATATAACCTCTTGCAATGATACTTGTTCCATTTTTTAACTCACCTCATCTCTGCCAGATTTTTGTTGCTTAAAATCCTGTTTTTCTTACTCTCCCAGCTGATGAAGTAGCTTAACACATTAATTTACTGCTAGTCAATAGCTTTTGTTTAAAAAGTGTTATAAGTTTTAAAATATGTCAAGTAGTTTATTTTTCTTGGTTAGAAACCATCTCTATTATTTCTTTTAATGATTTTTTAATATTTTCACTTAAAATATATAGTAATATAAAAGTTTTATTATCATGAACACCATCTTTTAGACTTCGTTCAATTTCACTTGCAAAACCTTCTATATCTAAAAATTGGCTTTCTAGTTCTTCTATTTCTAAAAATATAGTTTCATCAATTTGATTATTGAATTTCTCCATTTTCCATTATCTCCTTCATATAAACATCAAATATATTGTATATTATACAAATTAACTTTTTAGCTTTAGATGATAGGATAGACAAATAATCACTATCATAGTAATTTAACTCTTGCACAAATTCTGTATAAAAAGTTAGTCTTTGCAACATTCTACTCATATCAAAAATATCTGTATTTACATTGGTATTTTGTATATGCTCCTTAACCTCGTAAACTCGCATTCTATCCTTCATCTCCATTTTAATTATTTTCTATTTTCCATTCTTCGTGAATTTTATTAAAGTTACCATTTATTGCATTTTCTCTTTCAGCATTCCAGTCGCTTTTATAATTACTAACACAATAAAAATCCCAATTATATATATTCCCATGTTTAGGACTAACAAGAATATAATATACTTTTACATTTCTTCTATTTCCATAATCTATAAGTGCTTCCATAAGTTTATCATCTGCTTTTTGTGGTTCTTCGTTTACTTCTGTTGCATAAATATATCCAGTTTCTACAAAATCTTTTATTATTTGTTCATCTAATTTTAATAACTTCATTCTATTTATACACTTTTGTTTTAATTCTTCCTCATCTGCTGTTGTTTCCATTGGCTCATCTCCTTTTGATATAAAAATATCATTATACTATTTTGTATCATCATTAATATTTTACTAACAGTAAATAAAAAATAGTAACTTACATTTTTTATAAGTTACTATTTAAAAAATCTCTTTATTTCTACTTCTTATATTTTATCAAATCTTCTAATGCTTCTAAAGTACCACAATTTGAACATATTTCCGTTTTATTATCTTTTCTTGATATTGCAGGATAACCTGATATTGCCTTTCCACATCTTGCACATATCTTTGATACTCCTACATAATAATTAGTTTTTCCTAATATTTTTCTTGTTGTACTTGAATTAGTTTTTATATCGTATGCCAACTTCATTTTTCATCTACCCCCAATATTTTAAATTCATCTATTCCAACTGATAAACCTAATGTACTGCCATTTTCCCAGTTTACATGTACTGTTCCTATATCATCTACATATTGTACTATTCCTGTTGTTCCTTGTGGTACTGGATTTATTAAATCATACATCTTAACTAATTCTATTTTAGTTCCTGCAACATATTTTTCTCTTATATATTTTATTTCTTCTTGTGTATGATTTTTAGACTGGCTTTGTTTATCTAAAGTTAGAATGACATCATCTAATTCAGATACATCAATTATTCCTTCTAATCTGTCAGGACTTACTCTAACCTTTAACTTTCCATCAAATTCTGTTATTGTTAATGTTTTGTATAAGTCCATTTCTCCATCTCTATTATATAAATATTCTAATGTTAAAGAGTCGCCTGATATTATTAGATTTACTCTATCCATGTACTTATCTACAACCTTTTTTACTACTTCAACTATTAATTCCATTTTCTCACCCCTTAAAATCATTTTAAACTATTTTCTCTCTTTGGATAGATAACTTGTTGCCTATTATTTTTAATTCCAAACGTGGCAAACCTCGTAATGAAGTCCACCATTTAAAACTATATTATAAAACAAATTTTATCCAAAAACCTTCATCATTAAGTATTACTTATGCAGTTAGTGAAGTAGCTTACACCAGTATTTTATATTTGTCAAAGCCTATAAGTTTTAAAATATGACAAGGGCTTATTTAATAACTTTTATTATTTAATGTTCCAATAAAAATAATAAGTCAAATGACATTTAATTAAATACTAAACATCATTTGACTTTTGATATTAGAAAGTTTCCCCAAAATTTTCCCCACACTCCGAAATTTTCCCCACAGATTTTCCCCAAAATTTTAGGTTTATATTAAATCTTTTTTTGATTTTTTAAATCATATTAAACTATTTTAAATTTTTGTTTAC
>CAOJYR010000036.1 GCA_948465965.1 uncultured Mycoplasmatota bacterium | reverse complement strand
ACTGACATTTTCAAAAAATGATATAACATGACATTATCACAAAATGATTACAAAAATATGCCCAATTTAATTGATTTTTTTAGAAAAAGTGATATAATAACTAACTACAAAAAAAGGGGGATTTTTTATGGGAGATACAAAACCAATTATTCCTAGTATGAAAATTGAAACTTCAATTCCTAATTATGCCTATATAAATCGTGAAGACTTAACTGATATTGTTCTTCCTGAAAGTATAAAATCAATTGGAGAAAGAGCTTTTGCAAAATGTAAAAATTTGAAAAGAATAACACTACCAGAAAATTTAGAATATATTGGTGCTAGTGCTTTTTCAGAGTGTGAAAGTCTTGAAGAAATTATATTACCAAGAAATATAAAAAAATTAAATTACAGAACATTTGGAGATTGTAAAAGATTAAAAAGAATTGTTATACCTGAAGGTATTGAAGAACTTGATTGGGGTATTTTTGCTGGATGTGAGAACCTTGAAGAAATCATTCTTCCTGAATCACTTAAAAAAATTGATAAGCAATTATTTTTAGATTGTAAAAGACTTAAAAAAGTAACTTTACCGACAACTATTACTAAATTACCTGATGAATGTTTCAAAGGATGTATTAATCTTGATATTGTTTTAAATCCAAATATTGAAGAACTTGGGAACAGAGTATTTGATGATTGTTTCAAATTATCTACTTTTCCTGAAAATGTAGAATTATTTGGAAAAAACTGTTTTAGAAATTGTAGAAATATTTTATCGGCAAATCTAAATGAACATGTTGAATCTCTTCCAGATGGTCTATTTGATGGATGTACTAATCTAGTAAATATTATCTCACAAAAAAAACTTAATATTGGAAAAAGATGTTTCAGAAATTGTAAAAGTTTAAGTGAAATCCCTTCCTTTGTAAACTGTTTTAATGAAAGAGCATTTGAAAATTGTACTGGTCTTTCAAGTATAGATATAATAGATAATGTAATTCCATTTGCTTGTTTTAGAGGTTGTAAAAATATTAGAGACATATTTAATCAAAACAAAATTTTATCACTTTCTAATTTTGCATTTTCAGGATGTGAAAGTTTAGAAAAAATAGATTTAGCTTACCCCTCTTTTGTTGGTTCTGAAGCATTTAGTAATTGTAAAAAACTTACTAAAGTTAGATTAAATATGGGTGTTGTTAAAATTGGATCAAGAGCTTTTTATAATTGTGTAAACTTAAAGGATATAAATTTGCCTGATACTATTGATAATATTGGAAAAGAATCTTTTAAAAATTGTCATTCTATTACTTCTATAACAATACCTGCTAATCTTAAATCTTTTGGAGATGGTGCATTTTCTTATATGGATTCTCTTGAAAGAATAGAAGTATCTCCATACAATAAAACTTTTATTACTCCTGATAATAAAATTCTTATTCACCAAATGTATCAAAAAATAATGTTATATGCTAGTGGATGCAAAGATAAATCATATTCTTTAAAAGATTATAATTTGGAACTTGATATGTTTAATCATGCACTCGTTAGACCAATTACAGGAATTGGTAAATATGCTTTTGCAGGTGCAAAATATCTTGAAGAACTAAACTTATGTTGTTGTACTACTGATATAGAACATACTGCATTTTATGATTGTCCAAGATTAAAAACTTTAAAAATTTACCCTATTACATTTTATACAACTGGAGGTTTTAATTTAAGAACGGATGGTAGATATTATTTTGAAGAAGCTAAAAAAACAAAACCTCAACTTCCATTTGAGATAGTTGAATTTTGTGAAGGTCCAGATGGAGAAGATAATTTAATTTGGATAAATCAAAATGCTCTACCTAAATTTAATAATGTTACTAAAATAATTTTACCTAAAGTTGGTAGTTATTTTATAGGAAATAATGCTTTTGATGATTGCCAAAAACTTGAACAAATTGAAATACCAAGTAACGTTACAAGTATTGGAAAATGTGCTTTTCCTACTTCTACAAAACTAATTTTTGAAAATGGTTTACAACCAGAAGGATTAATAGAATTGATACATAATGATCAATATATAGGAGATTATAAATTATATGTTTTAGAAGATGGTACATATTATATTGAACAAGGCGATAAAATTACTAAGATTACTAAACATCAGATTGATGAGATATGTTCTAAATCAGAAGCCATAAGAGATAATCCTGTACTATTCTTAGATTTTATGAATGATTTAATAAATCATGATTTAGCAATCAAACAATTATTTAATGGTATTTTAATGTCTACAATGAGTCTAGAAAATAGACAAATATTATTTAAAAATTTGAAGAAAAATGATACCTTCTTCTTAGATGTTCTAAAAAATAGTCAATTATTAGATAAAAAAGATCAAAATACAGAAAGTTTATTACAAGGAACACAGTTTTCAGTAGTAACTGATTATGTAGAATTATTAAGAAAATATCACATTGATACACCTGAACTACATAATAAATTTTTCATGGCTAATCTAGATATAAAAGATTTTGAACAATTAATAAACTTTGATTTAGAATTATTTAAGAAAATTGTAATAGATGGAAGATTACTTGAAAATGATACTATAACTCTTCTTTATGATAACGAAAAAGATGAGCGTTCAAGTTATTATTTAACATACCAAATATTACAAAAAAATACACTGCAAGATTTTATTAGACTTGCTAAAAAATATGATATTAAAGATAAGTATTTATTTAGTAAACCTTTTGTTGCTACATCTAAAAATTCTTTAATGGAAGATATGATTAGAGTTTATGATGCAAATATTAAAGGATTACTAAAAGCAAGTCAAGCAACACAAACTAATATATCTGCAATGCAAAACCTAAGTGATCTATTAATATTAATGAAAATAACTGGTGCTTTAGAAGAAGATGTGATTACTAGACAAAAAGCAGCAACCTTTATTAGGGAAAAAATATTTGAAGAAAAATTGCCAAATGGTAATTCTAACGAATTTAGAATTATTGGTGATGATATTCATAGAATTTTTAATTTTCCTTATACTAGGGATGAATTTGATCAAGAATTTGCAACATTCTTTTTAGAAAATTATCAAGAATTAGTTGAAGAAGAAAGAAGAAAGTCAGGATTCATTCAAAGAGTATATTTAAATTTTAGACAAATATCAAAAACATGTACTTCAAATAAAGGTTCTCAAAGAAAATTGAAAGTAACTATTGATAAGTGCAAAAATTATCTATCAAATGTTAAATTTGATGGTGTTACTGAAGAAACGAAAGAACTTGCTGAACTAATTGGAGAATGGTATGACACCAATACTGCGTGGCTAAATGCTCAACGAGTATACAATGAATCATTAACTGCTCCAAGAAATGTATTTACTAAAATTGAAGTTGATGATGAAGGTAAAATAATATTTGATATGAATCCAGAGCATGATTTAAAAGAAGAAATAAATTCTAATTTTTCATATCATTGGTTACCTAAACAGGATTATGATAACTTAATTTTGGGTAAATATTGTAATTGCTGTGCTCATGTTGATGGTGCTGGTCAAGGAATTATGAGAGCTAGTATGATTTTAGATAATTGTCAAAATCTTGTTATTAGAAATAACTTTGGAGAGATAATTGCAAAATCAACTCTATATATTAATAAAAACCAAGGTTATGCTGTATTTAATAATGTAGAAAGTTCATTCAATTATAGGGATGATGAAAGTAAGGAAAAAATTTATAATGCCTTTTTACGAGGAAGCAAAGCATTTATTAAAACATATAACAAAAACAATCCTGAATCTCCAATTACAAACATATCTATTGGTGCTAGTAGAAATACAATATTAGATTTCTTAACTGATGAAAATAATCACCCTGAAATTCCAATTCAAGAATCACTTAAATTTGGTGAATACTCTCTTAATGGTTCAGGTTATGCTGGTGATTGGGGTGCTAAACAAATATTAGTTTTAAAAAGATAAAAAAGAAATCATCTAGTGTGATTTCTTTTGTGTTTCTTCTAAAATTTCATGAGTATCTGAAATTATACTATCAAAATCTATATCTTTTTTATATCTAGTTATTTCTGGTGCTAGAATTTTCGCAAATGGATGAGTTGATAAACTCTTTTCCATTCTAGGAAAAATATCAATCAACATAAAGTTCATACCATCATGATAAAAACTATAATCTTCTCGATCTCTTCCTGGATGAGACATAATCGAAGATTTAGAAATAACTTGTGTAATATTTGGATTTTCTAGTTTGTAATATACACCTTTTTCTATTTTTAACATTGAAAATAAATCATAAACCCAAATTTTTTGTCCCTCTTGAACTTCTATCCATGAATTAAAATCTAAATGTTCTACTCCATACATAAAAAATGGAATATTTCTAGTTGAATCAGTTTCTCCATGCACTAATTGATAAGATTTATCTTCTAATACATGAGTCATTAATTCAGCTTTATTACCTATATTGTTAAAGTTTGTTGGTTCATAGTACATATAAATTAACCCCGAATATAATCCATAATACAACTTTCGTAATCTTGTTAATACTGTTTGATCGAAATCAGTTATTTTTCCTTCTGCTACCGCTTGATTATATAATTCCAATTTTACTTTATCCTGTGATATATTGTGATAAAAAACTGTTTCACCATTTAACTTAATAGAACCATATAAATCTTTACCTATATCCATAATACCTCCTACTAAATATTTATCCTTATTCTTAATAACAACACTTAATTAATTAGTTATTTTTAATTATTATACCATAAAAAAAGATAGATTATCAGTATCTATCATATATTATTTTATTCTTTTTGTAACAATAACTCATTTTCTTTCCAATTTTTAAAATAAAAGTTGGCATCTTGATTATACATCATAACAGCTATTATAAATACTTTACTAGAAAATTCATCTCGATCATTTTCTGCTTCTATCCTTCTTAATGATTGTGGTTCTAAATTAAGATATTGAGCAGCCAATTCTGGTTCTATATTGGATAATTTTCTGGCTATTCTCATATTTTGGCATATATTATGTTTTAAGTTTGCGATAATTTCATTGTATTCATTTGAATTATAAATATCAATTTTCTTAATTAATTGATTAAATTCACTTTTATCCACTATATCACCGCCTTACATATTTATTTTAAACTAAATCAAAAAATAAATATGTAGCATTTACTGGCAACTGTGATATGCTTAATATGTAGCATTTGCAATTTACCGAAGGAGGATTTATGGATAAAAATACCATAGTTAATGAAGCAGTACAAGAAGCATATAGTAATTTAAAGAGTATAGTTGATTTAAGAATTATGAGTATTGTTGGTGATTATTTCCCATTTATCATTCCAGAATCAAAATTAAATGATTTGCAAGATTATATTGATGAAATCATTAATGGAGTTTTCTGGAAATTTTGTAACGAACTATCAAATAAGGTTACACAAGATGATATAGAATTTATTATGTACAAATCCTTTATTAGAAATAATCCTAGTGAAAAATTAATAAAAGATTGCTTTAATATTGTTAATAATAATATAACAAACAAAAAAAGTAGTAATGACACTACTTTATATTCTTTACTATCACCAATCGAGTCAAAGTATAGTAAAGAAGAATACAAAAAAACATTAACTACAATAATTGATATTCTTTTAGATTATTATTCTATAGTAAAAAAATAATTATTTCTTTTCAATTATAATATCAATATTAAATTCCTTTGCTATTATTTTTAAAGTATCTATACCATAATTAACGGTACCAGCTTCATATTGCTCTACTGTTCGTTTAGATTTACCTATTCGCTTGGCAAAATCTTTTTGCGTAAGATTAGTCCATTCACGAATAAATTTAATAGCATCACCTTTTGAATAATCTTTTAAATTTAGTCTCACTAAAACCACCATATAAATTTTACCAGTAAATGCTACATTTTTGCCAAAACTCACTATGTAATAGTGATATATTATGTTCAAAAAAGTTAAATTAAATTATACTTGTGAAAATTAAATATGCTGATAGAGTGCTTAAATAACACTCTTTCTTTGTTTTATTGCATAAAAAAAGAAGAAGATAGCCACTTTATCACTATCTTCTCTATACTAATTTATAAAAGTTCTTTCAAAACAGAATACATTACATTAACTACAATGGAATTTCCAGCCTGATGATATAAATGTGTTTCAGCACAAACTTTACTTGCTTTTTCAAAATCTTCATCTGTAAATCCCATTAATCTCCAACATTCTCTTGGAATAATTTTTCTAATTCTCATATTTAAACCCCACTTTCTACAACTATTTTAGTATTATCAGCTGTATTACTTGCTGTTAGAGTTGGAGAATTACCATAGATTGAAAATAATCTTGAAGAGATTGCAAATTTAGTGTGTTTATCTATTCCACATACACCACCAATAAAATATTCATCCATATCAACCTCATACTCTATATCATCTCTATTCTTATGTTTAAATATCCTCTTTTTGCCTTTTTCAATGTAATTTGAATTAGTTAAATAATATTTTTCATCTACTTCAT
>CAOJYR010000035.1 GCA_948465965.1 uncultured Mycoplasmatota bacterium | reverse complement strand
ACACCATGCTTGGTAGATTATAAATATATAGTCTGCAATAGTAGTCATTTTTAGCAGTAAGAAAGGAGACATTATGGAATTTAAGTTGCAAGAAAAATGGCGTGTAGAACAAGAACTTTCACTTTCTCCATCTCAAATGGATAAAGCTATTAAACGTATGATAAAAAGACATCCTTTTGAAAATTGGGTGCAAGTAAAGTATTCTCTTAATGGAGAAAAAATTACTTATTTAAGATTAGAGTTTGTGGAATGGTTGAAAGAAGTATATTTAAAACGTAAACCATATTATTTAGATCTTGAAATAAATTTTTTTCAAAAACAAATTAATCGACTAGAAAAAGAATTAAACATCTCTCCTAGAGAAATAAAATACAAGGACATGACTATTAGAGAATTATGTTCATTTTTTTCAAAGGGGCAAAAAACAATTTGGTCTAGTGTCAGTAGGATGTGTAAGTACTATGATGCTTCTTTGAAATATATAAAAAATAAAAAAACATATATTTCTTCTTCTGGCGTAAAATGGTTGAATGAAAATTACTTTCGTAATGAGTATATGACTGATTTAGAATTATATAAAATTGAATTACAAAAAAAGAAAAGGGAGATATATACTAATGACTGATTCTAAATTAAGACGAGAAAAAATAAATGTAATGTTAAATGAAGAAGAAAGAAGGATCATAACTGAAAAAGCTATTAAGTATGGTTTTGGAGATTGTTTGGCAGAATATATAAGAGCAGCGTGTATTTATGAAAATATTTATGTAGAAGAATTGAATGGAAAGTTTGAAGTTTGTGAAAAAGTTAGTGAGTTTTTAACTAAGATTCGAGAGATAATAAAAGAACAAAAATCAATTTGTATGAAAATAACTTTATCAACAGAAGATGTGGATAAAATAAAACTTCAAAACAAACAAATTATGGATATGATTGAAACTCTATCCCATCTTGTTATTTCTTCTTTATCAGTTAATTCTATTCATAAAATTCAAAATAGATTATCCATGATAGATAAATATACTGTAGATGAAAGTTTTATGAAAGGTATTTTAAAATTTAGCACAAGTATTATACGACCTTCTAACCTAAGACATTCTAATTATAAAAGAGGATTTCTTGTTAATTTACCTACCTATACTATTGATATTAAAAGAGATGAAGTTTATAATAAAACCATTTATGATTTAATTGATAAGTATCGTGATATAGCAATGCAGAAAAAAATGCTTCTTACTTTTTCCAATTTAGTGGAAGAATACATTACAGTAGGAATTGCATCTTACTTTA
This sequence comes from uncultured Mycoplasmatota bacterium, assembly GCA_948465965.1. Lineage (GTDB taxonomy): Bacteria > Bacillota_I > Bacilli_A > RF39 > UBA660 > CAJMSU01. Next base: position 5,613 of record CAOJYR010000035.1, on the reverse strand, counting down.
ATCATTCAGATGAAGCAAATAAGTTTGCACTAGATAATAATCAAGACTTTATCTTAACTATTATTCCACCTTCTTTAAGAGATAAGAAAGAAGAATATAATGCCTACCACAGCTAGATGGCACGTGCATGGAGTACAAGGTAGAAGTGATTGTATTGATTATATTAAAAATCCAAAAAAGACTGAAGGTGGAATATTAGTAACTGGTGTGAATTGTTCTTCAGACTTTGCCGATTATGAAATGAGAAGGAATAATGAAAGATTTCATATTGAAGAAAATAATGATTCACGAACTTGTTATCATGGTTATCAAAGTTTTGATCCTAAAGAAAAAAATTTGACACCAGAAGAAGCACATCAAATAGGGGTAGAGTTAGTAAAAAGACTCTATCCTAATTTTCAATGTGTTGTCAGCACCCACACAGACCAAGCTCATATCCATAATCATTTTGTAATCAACTCCACAGATATGTCAGGAAGAAAATTAGAAGATCGATTGGCAAATCCTCTTGAAGGATTATATGGATTAAGAGATGCTAGTGATAAATTGGCTTTAGAGCATGGATTGAAAATCATAGAGGATGCACCAGTCATTGGTAGATATCATAAAAATAGATACCTTTATAATTTAGCAAACGCATCTTGGAGAAGTCAGATTATCGAGATGTTAGAGTCATTAAAAGAAAAATGTTTTTCCTTTGATGAATTGCTTGAAAATTTAGCATTAGAAGGTTATCAAATTAAAAGCGGAAAAAATATTCGTGTTCGTCCACAAGGTAAAGAGAGATTTGTAACATTAAAAGTTTTAGGTGAAGAGTATAGTGAAGATTCTCTAAAAGATTTTTTTTTCAATAAAAGAAAGAACCAAACTATATTTACATTTGAGCAATATAAACTTAATGATGAAGATAGTGAAATTTTAAAACTATATAATGAGTTGGCAATAAATTCTAAACACTCTGTTTTGTATAGCATGAAAAATTTAGATATAGCAGGAGTTTATCCAAAGTATTATAATTCTAGGTATTTAGAGGTAAAACGTTACAACAAGTTAGTAGATACAATTAATTTTTTAAATGAACATCAAATATATAATTATAATGATTTACAAGATCAAATTCTAAAAATAAGGGAAGATATAACTTTAAAAGAAGAATCATATCAAGAACAACTATCTTTAAATGAGACGTTACAGGTTCGTGTTCCACTTTGCAGACTTTATCTACAATATTTACCTTATTATGAAAGTTATATAGAACAATTAGATATAGTAAAGCAAGATGTAGAACCAAGTAATGAAGTAAAAGCATTTTTAGATGTAAAAGAAGAGTTAAATGTATCTTCACCAGAAGAGGTGAAACAAATTTTATCTTCAGCAAATCAACAAAAGGCAGAGACTAATAGACAGTATGCTTATTTATCCTATATGAAAAATAAGGCAAATGAATTAGAAAAAATCAAAAGTATATCACTAGAAGGAGAAAAAGGTTATATTAAAAGTATTTCTATTAGTAAGAATATGATTGATGAAAAAAGATCAAATGAAAAAGAATATTGCATCCGTATTCCTTATTCTGAATTATACATTTATGTTCCAGTTGATTCCGTGTGTTGGATTAGTTATGATAATCGTGCAATAGTATATTTAATAGATGATAAAGAATACAAACTATATAATAACTATAACCAAGAGGTAGATAAAGTTAATGGAGAAGACGTTGGAGAGATTTCACAGAAAGAAAAGCAAAAAGTAAATGAATATTATAAAACTCATTAGCGTTATAATTTAAAAAAAATATAATGGTATTTTTGTTGTTCCATCAAAAATATGAAATAGAAAGGAAATAAAATAATGAAATATGATAGAAAAATAACATCATTAATAAAAGAAATAAATGAGTCTTGTGAGGGTTATTTAGGATATGTATCTTCGGCTAACACCTGTGCTATGACTGATAGGATTGTTGAGAAGATAATAGAAAAGTCAAATGAAATTGATAGACTACACTTTAGTAGATTTCATATTGAAAAAGAACCTATGGATAATATTAAAAACTTATTACATCTATTTGATAATAAAAATGTATATGAAATAGAAACCGCTTTACTTCTATATGAATTTTTAGATAAAGATGTAAATGACATATCTAACAAAGAAATAATGGAAGCATATGAAATTGTTCATTCACAAGATGAAGTATTTGATGAATATGTCAAGGATAGCATTAAATCAATAGTAGATCAGAATAAAAATTTAGATATATCAATCAAAGAGTGGTATATAAGTCATTATCCAAATGATAGTATAGGAAATGAAATTTCATCTTGTACATTTTTAGAACTTAATAATTTTTTAGAATCCAAGTCAAATAATGATACATATAACTTATTGGGGTGTAATGATTCTATTATGAGAGAAAGATGCTTCCAAGAATTATCTAAGTTAACACATCAGTCATATAGTGATATTTATCAAAAATGGATTTCAAAAGTTAATGATAGACAAGAAGAATATGATGAAATAGAAAAAGAATGAATAATTTTAAAATAATATATTCTAATTATCTAAACTATGCTATAATCAATATTGAAAAAAATATTGGAGGTGAATGTTGATGAAGAAATCTGAAATGATCGAAGCTTTAGCAAATGAAACTGGATTAACAAAAGCTGATGCAGAAAAAATGTTTAATGCAACATTTAATTTAGTAAAAGATGAACTTGTAAAAGGAAATAAGGTTTCTATAGCAGGATTTGGAACTTTTAAAATTACTGAAAGAGCAGCAAGAGATGGAAGAAATCCACAGACTGGTGAGACTATTCATATTGCAGCTAGTAAAGGTGTTAATTTCAAAGCTGGTACTGAATTAAAAGACAAAATTAATAATTAATTTATTTTAAAGATGTATAGAGAGGTAGTTTAAAAGGCTATCTCTTTTTATATTGTATAAAATGAGAAAGGAAAACTATGAGAATTATTAAATATTTATTGTTAATGATTTGTATCTCAATATTATGTTTTAGTATGTATTCATTATATAAAATAAAAGACGAACAAAAACAAAATAATAATTTAAAACAAGAATTAATTCAAGAAATTAAGATTCCAGACATTCCTTCAGAAGAATCAGAATTTAGTGTTGATTTTGATAAGTTAAATAGAATTAATAATGATGCTGTCGGTTGGATTGTTATGGAAGGGACACAAGTTAATTATCCAATTGTTCAAGGAAAGAATAATTCTTATTATCTAAATCATTCTTATGAAAAAAAGTATAGCTCTTTTGGAAGCATATTTTTAGATTATTCATCATCATCCAATTTTTCTGATAGAAACTCTTTTATTTATGGACATCATACAAGAAATGGTAGTATGTTTGGTGAATTAAAGAAGTATATGAATGAGAGCTTTCTTAATGAGCATTCATCATTTTATTTATATACACCAGATGGAAATTATAAAGCGGATATTTTTAGTGTATATACAGCAGATGCTTTATCTGATTCCTACAATCAATCTTTTGTATCACAAGAAGATTTTAAGTTGTATATTGACTTAATAAAAAGTAAAAGTAGATTTTCTATAGATATAGATGTTAATTATGAAAGTGACAGAATTATAACTTTATACTCTTGTTCTCATGAAAGTCGATCAGAGTATGATAGGTATTTCATTCATGCAGTATTAAAAAGTATATAAAATCAACTAGCAATAGTTGTTTTTTTTATGGAGTAGTTTATGGCGTAATAATTGAAAGGAAAAAATCTATGAACGAAACAATGATTTATACAGTTAAAGAAGTTGCTAAAATTTTGCATTGCAGTCCAAATTATGTTTATGACTTAATAGAAAAGGGGTATCTTCCAGCAATTAAGTTAGGAAGTGTAAAAATATTAAAAAAATCATTAGAACAGTTTTTACAAGATAATGAAGGAAAAGACTTTTCTGATTTAAACAATATTACTAAGTTAGATAATTTGACAGCTAGGGAGAATGACTGATGGGAACTGTTAATGTTAAGAAGAGAGGAAAGGTATATCAATACCAATTTGAAATAGCAAGGGTAAAAGGGAAAAGAAAGTTTTTAAACAAATCTGGTTTTAAAACAAAAGCGGAAGCAATAGAAGCTGGTAACTTAGCGTATACTGAATATCTTAATGCAGGAGTACCATTTAAAGAATGTAAAATTTCATATAGTGATTATTTAGATTATTGGATAAATAATTACTGTAGAACAAATTTAAAATATAATACCATAAATAAGTATCAGACTTTGATTGAAAAATATATAAAGCCTAAACTAGGAATGTATCGTTTATCTACACTAACAAGTGTAAGATTAAATCTTTTTATAACTGAAATAGTAGATGAATATGATTTTTCAAGAGCATATTTTAAAAATATTTTAAAAGTAGTTAAAGGTTCATTTAGAGATGCCTGTAATTTATATGGATTCATAAAATATAATCCAGCAATGACTTTGAGATTACCTAAAATGGATAATATAGAAGAAGATGCAAAGCATTTATATACACAAGAAGAAATTATAAAAATATTGATGAGATTTAGGAGACAAGAAACTTTTACTTGCTCCTTTTTAACATCCTGTTTCACGGGTATGAGAACAGGGGAAGTTTTTGCATTAACATGGGAAGATATAGATTTTGAAAATAACATAATTCATATAAAGCATAGTGTGTATGATAAACCAAAAGATGAAAAAGGAAGATGGTATATAGGATCTACGAAAACAATTTCAGGAACAAGAGATGTTTTTATGAGTCCAACATTATCTAATGCTTTAAGAAATTTTAAGAAGAGACAGGATTGGTTAAAAGAGATATATGGAAATAAATATATTTATTATCATATAGAAGATGTAAAAAATGAATTTGGAAAAGTTATTGAAACAAGAATTGTAGAGAATAAAATCGGTGAAGAGTATGAAAACAATATAGATTTAATTTTTACAAGAAATGATGGTACTTATTCTGGAACTGATTTAGTGCGTTATCCGTTTAAAATAATTCATGATGAAATGGGAATTGAAAAATGTAGATTTTATGATCTTAGAGGAAGTTATGCTACAAAGATTTTGAATAATGGGGTAGAAATTAGAGAAGTTGCAGATATACTTGGACATAGAAATATTGAGACAACAGAAAATTATTATATTTCTAGTACAAGTGATTCAAGAAAATATGCAACTGAAGTATTTGATAAAATGATGAAGTCAGAGGTTATTGATAAAATAATTAAGTATGATTTTTAAGATTAAAATTTTGAAGTAAATTCTATTCTTAATTGGAGTAGAATTTCCTTTGGAATTTTGATTAGGGATAATTCCAAAAGAATATTGTGAATATTGTATTTTTCTAATATTTGGTGTATAATTTATATGTCAGTTAAGATATGACATTATTAGAAATATTCTTGAGTAAGTGGATGCAAACATTGTTTGCAAAATGTTTGCAAACGAGAAATTATTTATAGTAAACATAGTACTATAAATACCATAAATACTTATATTACGGAATCCGCAAAACGTTGAAATAACAGTAATATAGTAAATACCATAAATACTATATATACTAGATTTGCTTCAACTTGTGG
>CAOJYR010000034.1 GCA_948465965.1 uncultured Mycoplasmatota bacterium | reverse complement strand
AATTCTATGTGTCTTTTTTTATGCCCTTTTCGGACACTTAACCTTTCAATTTATATATTTTAGGTACATTTCTTTATCTTATTTCAATAGTCTTTTTACTATCTATTTCTTCTTTTTTAGGAACAATTATTTTTAACATTCCATTTTTAAATTCAGCGTCTATTTTATCTTGGTCTAAGTCACCTAAATAAAACGATCTTTCATACTTACTATATACTCTTTCACGACGAATATAATTTCTTTTTTCTTGTTCTTCGTCTATTTCACTATTCTTTTCTGCTTTAATTGTTAAATATCCATCTTTAGCTTCTATAGATATCTCTTCTTTTTTAAATCCAGGAATATCCATTTCAATATGATAGTCACCATCCTTTTCATAGATGTCGCATTTCATACTTTGCTCCTTTTTTGTAGAAATAAAATCATCAAAAACATCATCTAAGTAAAATCTTCTTGGTATTAAATCCATATTTATCATCTTCCTTTCAATTACAATTATGTTATACCACTCTTTTTAGCACTTGTCAAGTGTAAGTGCTAAATTATTAACTGTTCCTTATTATTTTATGAAAAACATTTAATTATATACAAAAAAAGACTAAAATAGTCTTTCATTAGTTAATTAGTTTACTTTAATTGTTTTTGCCCAGGTAATAAACTTATCATGGTATTCATTCTTTTTAGATTTCTCACAAGCGAAGTTTACTAGCCAGAAGGAATCATCACCTTTTAAAACAACACCCATATAATAGAATGTTTTTCCAGCGTTGCTTTTTTCATAAGTAAAGTACTTATAATCAGTGTTGCTAATTTCTTTTAGATCAATTGTAATATTATTATTTCTAGCAACTGCTTTAGCATATTCATCCACTGTTGAGTTTGCACCAATATTTACTACTTCCAAAGAAGAAAATTCTTCTTTTAAAGCTGTAACTATAGCTGTTGGACTTTCAAAGTAAGTTGTCACTGACGCTAATGACTTTTCATAAAAGTCTTTTGGTAAGTCAATTGTAAAGCCATTTGAACTATATGTTTTTGTAGTTTCCTTACCAATATTCGTTATAATAAAGAATGCTAAAGCAAAAACAACTACTCCTACAATTACTCCTATTATTGTTTTTGTGCTACCTTTTTGCATAATTCACCTCCCACTGTTCAATTTATACTAAGTATAGCATATTTTTATGTTTTTTGATTATTTATTTTTCCATTTCCAATTTTTAATATAAGGCATATCTTCACCAAACTCAGAAATATAATTTTTATGTTGTTTTAACATATCATTACACCAATCAATTAATACTTGAGAATTCTTTTTATATCTAGGTATTTCTTTTAGGGCATGGATTACTAAATGGAATCTATCTATTTCATTTTGCACTCTAATATCAAAACTTGTGGTGATTGTTCCTTCTTCTTTATATCCATGCACATGCATATTTCTATTTTCTCTTTTATAAGTTAGTTGATGGATCAGAGATGGATATCCATGGAAATTAAAGATAATTGGTTTGTTTTTAGTGAATATTTTATCATATTCTTCATCACTCATACCGTGTGGATGGGTTGTATTTGATTCTAGTTTCATTAAATCAACAACATTTACTACCCTTATTTTTATCCCCTTAACTGATGTTCTTAAAATATCAACAGCTGCAAGTGTTTCTAGTGTTGGCGTTTCTCCAGCACAAGCCATTATTATGTCTGGTGTTCCCTCATCATTACTAGCAAAATCCCAAATACCAAGTCCTTTTGTACAGTGTATTTTTGCTTCTTTTTTCGTTAACCATTGAGGACGTGGGTGTTTACTTGCCACAATTACATTTATGTAATTTTTTGTTTTTATACAGTGATCAAAACAAGAAAGTAAGCAGTTTGTATCAGGTGGTAGGTACATTCTAACTACATCTGATTTTTTTGTCACTAAATGGTTTAGAAAACCTGGGTCTTGGTGTGTATAACCATTATGATCCTGTTGAAAAACGTGGGATACTAATAAATAATTTAGTGAAGCAATAGGCTCTCTCCATGATATATCGTTGCACACTTTTAACCATTTTGCATGTTGAGATGCCATAGAATCTACTATTCTAACAAAGGCTTCATAACTGTGAAGGAATCCATATCTTCCTGTAAGTAGGTATCCTTCAAGCATTCCTTGACATAGGTGTTCTGAAAGGTAGGAATCCATTACTCTTCCCTTTGTATCTAGATATTCATCATTTTTTAAAGTCTTATAATTCCAAGTTCTATTTTCAATCTCAAATACATTATTAAATCTATTAGATAATGCTTCATCAGGTCCAAAGAATCTAAAGTTTTTGTTTTCTTTATTTAATTTAAATAAATCTCTTATATAATTACCTAGTTCTATAGTATCTTGTGCAACACGCTCTCCTGGATATTTTATATCTAATGCGTAATCTTCCCATTTTGGCGTATTAATTTCTTTTAGTAATAATCCACCATTGGCATGTAGACTTGCCCCCATGCATTTTGCTGGTGGTGGGCATAGTTCTTTTAGTTCTTTAATAAGGCGACCTTTTTCATCAAATAACTCTTCAGGATGATAGCTTTTTAACCACTTTTCCAATTGCTTTAGATTCTCTGGATGCTCACGTGATACTAATATTGGTACCTGATGTGCTCTAAAGCTTCCTTCTATTTTCTTATTTTCTACTTCCTTAGGACCAGTCCAGCCTTTAGGTGTAGTTAATACTATCATTGGGTAATTCCCTTTACCCTTTTCTTTTATCTTCTCAATATCTTTTATTACTCTATCCAATGTTTTTGCCATTTCTTCATGCATTTTCATTGGATCTTTTCCACTTACAAAATAAGGTTTCCACCCATAACCATAAAAGAAATCCTCTAATTCTTCTTCACTCATTCTACCGAATATAGTAGGATTAGCAATTTTATAACCATTACGGTGAAGAATGGGTAATACTACTCCATCTGTTTTTCTATTTAAGAATTTATTAATATGCCAGCTTGTTGCGAGTGGTCCTGTTTCTGCTTCTCCATCTCCCACTACGCAGGCTGCAATTAAGTCTTTATTATCAAGTACTGCTCCAGCTGCATGGGACAAGCTATATCCAAGTTCTCCACCTTCATGAATTGATCCGGGGGTTTCTGGTGCTACATGGGAAGAGACTCCTCCTGGGAAGGAAAATTGTTTACATAATTTTTTTAGTCCTTCTTCATTTTGTGTAATGTTTGGATAAAACTTGGAATAAATCCCTTCCAAATAATTATTTGCAATCATTGCCTGCCCACCGTGTCCTGGTCCTGATAAATAAATCATTTTTAAATTAAACTTTTTAATTACTCGATTTAGGTGCATATAAATAAAGTTTTGTCCTGGAGCGGTTCCCCAATGACCTACTACATTTGGTTTTATATCTTCTATAGTAAGTGGCCTTCTAAGTAAGGGGTTATCTAATAAGTAAAGTTGCGCTACTGATAAATAATTTAATGCGTTAAAGTATTTATTCATTTTAGTTAATTCTTTTTTCGATAACGTTGCCATGTAATCTCTCCTATTCTCATTTGTTCTGTTAATTAAACTCCAACACTTTTTGTTTCTGGTAGTGTTGATCCTCCATCAATAACAATTCCTTGTCCTGTTATATATGTTGATTCATCACTTGCTAGGAAGGCAGTAAGTTCTCCTAATTCTTCAATTGTTCCAAGGCGTCCCATTGGGATTCCTGCAGCAATTCCATTAATAACACTTTGTGGATCAGCACTATTTGTGTCTTTTGCAATACCATCTACCATAGGAGTCATAATATAACCTGGCATTATGGCATTGACGTTTATATTATTTGTTACTAACTCCATTGCTAGGGACTTAGTAAATCCTAAAATTGCTGCTTTTGTTGTAGCATATGCTACTTCTCCAACGTCCGCAACCATTGGACCTGTAACACTTGATAGGTTTATAACTTTCCCATAATTATTTTTTATCATATATGGAACAACAGCCTTTGTCATATTCCAAGTTCCTTTTATATTTATATCAAAATGCGTATCCCTTACCTCATCAGTCATATCTGTAAATTTTTCTAGTTTTGCGATTCCTGCATTATTTACTAAAATATCTATTTTACCTTTCTTTGCGATTACATCATTCACAATTGCTTCTAGCATTTTACTATCTCTAATATCCGCTTTATATCCCATTACCTTTGGGTTATTTAACTCTTGTAAAGTATTTGTTATTTTATCTGAATAATCAATAATAACTACATCAGCTCCATATTTTAAAAACACTTTAACAATTCCTAGTCCATTCCCCATCGCTCCTCCTGTTACAAGAGCAACTTTTCCATCTAATTTCATATTTCAACACCCTTTCCTATTATAATTATAACATTTATTAAATTTTTTCCAAGAAAAAAGATTAGTTTTTTCTAATCTTAAGATATTTTTCCTTTAATTCTTTAATTGGGATACTGATGTTTAAGTTCTTTTATTGCTTTATTCTTATTGTTGGTTCTATTTAAAACAAAAAAAGATCTATGAAAATAGAATTCCATAAACCTTTATTTTGCGATCACTTCACAAATTAAATTAGATATTTCTGTTGGATTATCAATTGGAAGGCCTGCAATCATTTTAGCCTCTGAATATAAAATTTTTGTATATTTCATAAATTCATCTTGATTCTCTTTATATAATGTTTGTATTTTTTCGGCTATTGGATGATTTTCGTTAATTTCTAAAATCATTTGTGCTTTGATTCCCATTTCATTAGGCATAGCATCAAATACTTTTTGCATTTCAATTGACACATCACCTTTACTTGTTAGACATACTGGATGAGATTTTAGTTTATTTGTAAACTTAACTTCTGCTACTTCTTTAATTTCTTCTTGCATTGCTTTTAGAAGATCCGAACTTTTTTCATTAAGTTTGTTTGTCTTATCTTTTTCTTCTTTTGTTTCTAAATCTAAATCACCATTTTCAACATTAGTAAACTTTTTACCTTCATACTCTTGTATTGCGGTAATTGCAAATTCATCAACATAATCAGTTAAATATAAAATATCAAAATCTTTTTCTTTTACTTGTTCTACTTGTGGTAACATGTCTACTTTGGCAACAGATGAACCTGCTGCATAGTAAATTTTTTCTTGTTTCTCTTTCATATTATCAACATATTCTTTTAATGTGATAAGACGCTCTTTCTTAGAAGAATAAAATAAAATTAAATCCTGTAATTTTTCTTTGTCGGCTCCAAAGTTATTATAAATACCATATTTTAGTTGTACTCCAAATGTTTTAAAGAATTCATTGTATTTTTCGCGATCTTCTTTTAACATTGTTTCTAGTTCTTTTCTAATTTTTGATTCAATGTTTTTAGCTATTAGGTTAAGGCTGTGTGACTTTTGTAATATTTCTCTTGAGATATTTAAAGATAGATCTTCTGTATCTACTATACCTTTTACAAAACTGAAATAGTCCGGTAAAAGTTCACTGCACTTGTCCATAATTAGAACTCCACTTGTATATAGGCTTAGTCCTTTTTCATAATCTTTGTTATAGTAATCATATGGAGCATGACTTGGTATGAATAGAAGAGATTTATAAGTACACATACCTTCTACTTGATGAGATATTACTTTTAATGGCTTATCATAGTCGCTAAATCTATCTATATAGAAATTTTCATATTCTTCTTCTTTCACATCTTTTTTATTTTTCTTCCATAGTGGAATCATACTATTTATTGTTTCAACTTCTTTTATATCCTCATACTTATTTTCTTTTTCATCAACAAGTTCATGATGCGTTACTTCCATTTTTATGGGGTAACTTATATAATCTGAGTATTTTTTAATTAAACTTTTTAACTTATATTCATCTAAATATTCACTATAATTGTCTTCTTCTGTATCTGCTTTTATATGAAGAGAAATTGTTGTACCAATATCTTCTTTTTCGCATTTTTCAATTGTATAGCCTTCCACTCCCGTTGAGAACCATCTATGGGCAACTTCTTCATCTACAGATTTTGAAATTACTTCTATTCCATCACTAACCATAAAGGCACTGTAAAATCCAACACCAAATTGTCCAATGATATCCACTTTATCTTCTTTTGTCATATTCTCTTTAAATGATAGAGAACCACTCTTAGCGATTGTTCCTAAATTCTTTTCAAGTTCTTCTTCTGTCATACCACATCCGGAATCTGAAATGGTTATTGTTCGGTTATCTTTATCGAAAGATAAGTTTATTTCTAAATCTTCTTTTTTTATCTTTATATTTTTATCTGTTAATGAACGATAATACAACTTATCTAACGCATCACTCGCATTCGATATTAACTCTCTTAAAAATATATCTTTATTTGTATAAATGGAATTAATCATTAAATCTAATAGTCTTTTTGATTCTGATTTAAATTCTTTTTTCTTCATTTTGCACTCTCCTTAAATATAATTACAAATATGTTATAGCATCCTTTTTAGCAGATGTCAATAAAGAGTGCTAAAAAAGATGCAAAAAAAAATCTATTATTCAATGAATAGACTTTCTACCATTTTATTCCTATAGGTAATCTTGGATCTAGTAGCATTTCATGTTTAAATTTCTTAAAACGAACTTTCTTGTCTTCTAAATTCTTACAATATGGCTCTAGAGATTCTTCGTTTACATATTTTTTACCTACTGTTGGTATTGTACTAATTACTTTGTCTGACATATCTAATTCTGCTAATTTAATATCTATTAAGGTAGTTGATGGAGTTATTTCTAAATATTTATCTTCATAGCATTTATAAAGAACTGCACATTCTTTTGATGGTTCATCATGCTCATGGATCATATAATATTTATCTAAGTTCGTTCCTTTTTCATCAATGATATCTCTTTGTATTTTTCTTATTTCTCCAACAAATATATTTTCTTTTTCCATATAAATCCCCCTTATAAAATATGTATTTGTTTTGTATTATATTATAATATATGGTTTTTGTAAACAACTATTAAAGTTCTAGTAATTATAATACAAATGGAAATATTAAGTGTCCGCACATTTCATTACCTAAAATGTAAGTTTTT
>CAOJYR010000033.1 GCA_948465965.1 uncultured Mycoplasmatota bacterium | reverse complement strand
TTGAACGTGGACAAGTTCTTGCTAAACCAGGAAGTGTTACACCTCATCACAAATTCAAAGCTACAGTATATGTTCTAAGCAAAGAAGAAGGTGGACGTCATACTCCATTCTTCAACAACTATCGTCCTCAATTCTATTTCAGAACTACTGATGTTACTGGTGTAATTAGTTTACCAGAAGGAACTGAAATGGTAATGCCAGGTGATAACGTTGATATGGAAGTTGAATTAATCCATTCAATCGCTCTTGAACAAGGTACTAAATTCTCTATTCGTGAGGGTGGACGTACTGTTGGAGCTGGTAACGTTACTGAAATCGTTGAATAATGATAAAGTTAAAGAATCGAATGTATCGATTCTTTTTTTGTAAATAAAAAAAACAATCTTTAGAATATGTATCTTCAAAGATTGTTTTATTTTTTATTAAAACTTTTATATAATTTATAGGCAAAGTTATTTAACACAATATCAAATTCACCTATATATTCAGTGATTATTGAATTGAATCCTAACTTCATTTCATTTAAACCACTATATTTATTTTTTCTTTCAAATTCTCCGACTACTGCATTTAAGTTTAAATATTTATATCTTTTTTTGTTATAATCATCTATCATTCGCCATTTTACTAAATAGCTAGGATTTAGGCTCGTATATTTTTTATTAAATCCTTCTACGAATATATGGGCTGAGTTGTCATAGTTTATGGTTAAAGCACCTGCTACTATAATACCTTCTGGGTATTTTTTTAATAGCTCTGTAGCTCTGATCATGCTGTTTTTATATATATTTAGTAATTTGTCAGATTCCATTTTTTTATTTAGTAGACTATTTTTAATTTTAGGATTAGTAATTTCTTTCTGAATTTCTTTGGCTATAATATCATTTTTACTCATTTCTTTTTCATATGCTCTTCTACTATTTACTACATATATTTCAGTATTTAATTTAGCATAGTATAAATCGATTTTATCACCATAGTTTTTTATTAATTCATTATAGAATCTAATAGGTTTATGTGTTTTCCTTTTTATGAATTCATATAATATTTTTATGTCCTTATTTTTGTCTTTATAAACTTCAATTCCTGAATTTGCCGCTTTTCTAATTTTGTGTCTAGTTCTTTTGTCAAATCCATTAAATATTTCTCTAATATCTTTATTTAGTAGGGTAATAGCTTCCCATCTTGGTTTTTCATCTTCAAAAAATAATGTTTTTCCTTTATGATTAAATCCAGCACTTTGTAAATTTGCCATTATTAGGTTTATTTGATTATTAAAGTTCATGATATTCCCTTTTGAATCTCTTATAGTGGAAGGAATATAGGGGTCTATTCTTAATGATATGAACCCTTGCTTTCCTAGCAATTTTTTTAATTTTTCTACTAATTCTTTTACCTGGTCTGGTTTTTCGTAGTTAAATAGTATACCTCTAGGTGCGTAGGCTATTTTATATTTCATGAATGCTTCTTTATATATCAGTAAAGTAGCTCCTATTAATACGTTGGATTCATTAACTATACCTAAATATTGAGCATTATAACCAAATCTTATCATCGTATTTCCATACTCTTTTGTTTGATAATAATTTCTGTAGCGATGATTCTTGGTGAATTTTTCAAATTGTGTTGGATTAATAGTTACTATTTTCATAATGGCTTCTCCTATAGTTATTATTATATCATATATTATTAAAATCTTTCAATATTAATGGTTTTAACTGTTTCCTTTTTGTAGTATAATTATATTGGTGATATATGTGTTTAAAGATAATAAAATATTTATTTTAGGATTGGCTCGTAGTGGTTATCAAGCAGCAAAGTTTTTGGTTGAGCGTGGTAATAGGGTTGTTCTTAATGATGGTAAGGATGAAGATAATCTTGATTCTACTCAGATTGAGGAATTAAAGGGGCTAGGTGTTGAGGTTGTTTTTGGAAGTCATCCCGATGATCTTTTTGATGATAGCTTTGACTACTTAATTAAAAATCCAGGGGTACCAATTGATCATAAGTATGTTTTGAAGGCCAAAGAATTGGGTATTGAAGTAATTAATGAAGTAGAAATGGCGTATAGACTTTTACCGGATGATGTTACTTTGATTGGTATTACGGGTACAAATGGTAAAACAACCACAACAACTCTTACTTATGAAATAGTTAAGACAGCTTATAAGGATAGAGCTTTTTTAGCAGGTAATATTGGTTATCCATTATGTAGTATATTAAATGAGGTTAAGAGTGGAGATATTATTGTGATGGAAGTATCTTGTCAACAGTTAGAAAATTTAGATAAATTTAAACCTAATATTGCGGTTATGACTAATTTAAGCCCAGCCCATATAGATTTTTTAAAGAGTTATGATAATTATAAACGGGTTAAGACTAAGTTGTTTAAAAATCAAGATAGTAGGGATGTTGCGATACTTAATATAGAAAATGATGATGTTATGAACTCTACTAAAGATATAAAATCAACTACTAAGTATTTTTCTAGTAGAAGTGAAATTAATGGTTGCTATTTAAGGGAGGGGTCTATCTATTATTACGAGGATCGGGTTTTAGATATTAGTGATATTTTTATAGCTGGACGTCATAATATAGAAAATGTGATGGCAGCGGTTATGGTTGCGAAAGAACTTAATATTGATAATGAGACTATTACTTCTGTGGTTAGAGAATTTAGAGGTGTTGAGCATAGGCTTGAATATGTTGATACCGTCAATGGTAGAATGTTTTATAATGATACAGAAGCTACTAATATTAAATGTACACAGATTGCCTTGTCTTCTTTTGAGAGGCCAATTGTTCTTATTCTAGGAGGATTAGAAAGAGGACAGGATTTTGATGAATTAACACCCTATATTACGAATGTAAAGTGTATTGTAGGTATTGGACAATGTCGTAATCGAGTGTTAGAATATGGTAGCAGGATAAATATTCCTACATATAGTTATGAATTTTTAAGCGATGGATTTAATAAGTGTTATGAGGTATCAAATGAGGGTGATGTGATATTACTTAGTCCTGCATCAGCTTCTTGGGATCAATACAAGGAGTGTGAGATAAGAGGCGCCGAATTTAAAAAGAAGGTTGAGGAATTGAAAAACGATCAAGAATTTTAGAATTTTTGGAAGAAGGAATTCAAATGTTAAGAAAAATGTAGATAATAATTATGATGGAGATCAAATCACAAAATTGTTCGCGAAAAGATTTAGAATGGTTAATAATCCTAAAATTATGCGTGCAATGGCTTATGAGAGAGAAATAAATCGAGTACAAAGTATTGAAAGAGAGGCGGAAATTGAAAGTTCTTGTAAATTAAAATATTATAAATAAAAGGAGAGATAAATCATGAAAATTAAAGATGTAAAAGCAAGAGAAATATTGGATTCTAGAGGTAATCCTACAGTAGAAGTGGATGTTATTTTAGAAAATGGAATTAGAGGACGTGCAGCAGTACCAAGTGGTGCATCTACTGGAGAGCGTGAGGCATTAGAGATGAGAGATGGAGATCATCGCTTTGGTGGAAAGGGTGTAATGAACGCTGTTAATAATGTTAATACTGTTATTCGTGATATGGTAATTGGAATGGACGCTAGTAATCAAAAAGAGTTAGATTATGCAATGATTGCACTTGATGGAACAGAAACCAAAAGTAAATTAGGTGCTAATGCTATTTTAGGTGTTAGCATGGCTGCTTTAAAAGCAAGTGCTGTTAATGAAGGCAAAGAGTTATATGAATATATTGGAGAGGGTAGAACTTTACCTGTTCCTATGATGAATATTATTAATGGTGGAGCTCATGCTGATAATAATTTAGATTTTCAAGAGTTTATGATTATTCCGCAAAGGGATACAATACATGAGAGGGTAAGAGTTGGTGCTGAAGTTTTTCATAGTTTAAAAGGTGTGTTAAATTCTAAGGGATACTTTACTGGAGTTGGAGATGAGGGGGGATTTGCTCCTAATCTTGGTTCGAATAAAGAAGGTTTTGATTTAATTATTGAGGCTATAGAAAAGGCTGGTTATAAGCCAGGAAGTGATGTGAAAATCGCAATTGATGTTGCGGCAAGTGAGTTTTATAGTGATGGGGTATATCATGTAGATGGAAAAGAGTTAACTAGTGATGAATTAATCGAGTTTTATGAAGAATTAGTTAATACATATCCAATTATTTCTATTGAGGACCCAGTTGATGAAAATGATTGGGAAGGATTTAGAAAAGTTACTGACAAACTTGGCGATAGAGTACAATTAGTTGGAGATGATTTGTTTGTTACTAATAAAAAATGTCTTCAAATGGGAATAGACAATCATGCTGGAAATGCGATTTTGTTAAAAGTTAATCAAATTGGAACTATTACTGAGACTTTAGAAACAATTGAGTTAGCTAAAGGTCACGGGTATAAAACAATTATTTCTCATAGAAGTGGAGAAACAGAGGATACAACTATTGCTGATTTAGCAGTTGGACTTGATCTTGGTCAAATTAAAACAGGGTCTATGTCTAGAACTGATAGAATTTGTAAATATAATCAGTTAATGAGAATTGAAGAAGAAATTGGTTAATTTATTTGACAGATTTTGTTAATTGTATTATTATAAAGTAAATTTTGAAAACAAAGAGAAAGACCATAATATTATTAGCTCTTATGAAAGTGAATTAAGGATAGTGTGAACTTAAGCTTAATCTAATAATATTCCTACCTTTCAAGTGAAGATATTTCCGGTGACGTCATCGTTAAAAACAAAGAGTAAAAGTAAGGATGGTACCGTGCGCATGCACTCCTTTAGGTATCATTCTTTTTATATTTTAGGAGGATAATTATGAAAAATAAAGCTATAACAAGTAGAGATGTTGATTTTGCTAAGTGGTATACTGATGTGGTAAAGGCTGCAAGACTTGCGGATTATACTTCTGTTAAGGGATGTATTGCTATAGAACCTAATGGGTATGCAATTTGGGAAAAGATGCAAGAAATATTGGATAAAAAGTTTAAGGAACTGGGACATGTTAATTGTCAAATGCCTTTGTTAATACCTGAAAAATTATTAAGAAAGGAACAAGAGTTAGTAGAAGGGTTTGCTCCTGAAGTTGCCTGGGTGACTGAGGGCGGTAGTAAAAAGTTAGATGATAAACTTTGTATTCGTCCAACGAGTGAAACTTTATTTTGTGATTATTATGCTACTCATGTGAAATCGCATAGAGATTTGCCAATGTTATATAATCAATGGTGTAATGTTTTAAGATGGGAACATGAAACTAGACCATTTTTAAGGAGTCGTGAGTTTTTATGGCAGGAAGGTCATACTATTCATGCGACTGAAGAAGAGGCTGAAAAAGAGACTGATCAAATGATGGGTGTATATCATTGGTTTCATAATGAGATTTTGGCAATACCTTCCATTCGTGGTAAAAAAACAGAGAAGGAAAAATTTGCTGGGGCTGAGTATACTTTAACAAATGAGGCCTTGATGTATAATGGAGTGGCACTACAAGCTGGAACTTCTCATTATTTTGGTCAAAAGTTTGCTCGTGCATATGGCGTTACTTTTACGAATAAGGATAATAAAGAAGAGTATGTTTACCAAACATCATGGGGAACTACAACTCGAATGATTGGTGCATTAATCATGGTTCATAGTGATGATTATGGTTTAGTTCTACCACCTAGAATTGCTCCACGTCAAGTTGTAATTGTCCCAATTGGTGATAGTGATAAAGTTATGCATTTAGCTGATGAATATAAGAATAAATTATTAGATAATAATATTATTGCATATGTGGATGATAGTAAAAAGTCTCCTGGTTTTAAGTTTGCTGAAGCTGAAGTTAATGGTATACCAGTTAGAATTGAAATAGGAGAAAGGGATTTAGAAAATGATGTAGTTACTTTTGCTAGACGTGATACTAGAGAAAAAATTACGCAATCTGTTACTATTGATATTGTTAAATATACTAGGGATTTATTGGAAACAATTCAAAAGGATATGTATGAAAGAGCTAAAACGAGAAGAGATAATCTAACGTTTGAAGCACATAATATGAATGATATGGAAAAGATATTAAATAGGCAACCTGGATTTATTCACGCAATGTGGTGTGGTGATGAAGAATGTGAAGAAAAAATTAAGGAGATCAAAGGATGTAAATCTAGATGTATTTTAGAAGATGAGGAAGCAATTGATGATGTTTGTGTTTGTTGTGGAAAATCTGCTAAACATCATGGTGTATGGGGTATTCAATATTAAATAGTTAAAATAGCTTTTTTGATTATTTGCCTTTTCTTCTTATTTGTGTTATTATATAACATATTTAGGGGGTATTATGGAACGTAAATTTGGTGTGTCTAAAAGTTTGCTTTTTTTGAGTGATATGCAATTTATTCCTAATGTTTATGATTTGGAAAGAATAGGGTTAGGAGATTATGGAGTAGTATTTCGCTATAAGGATAAGGTTATAAAATTATTTAGACAAGATATAAATTATAGAAAAGAAAATAAATTAATGACTCTTGACAAAGCATTATATTTTAAAAATGAATTGAATTTAAAAAGAATAGCTCAACCTATTGATATGTTATTGGATTCTGATGGTATTTATTCTGCTGATGCTATGAATTATTTAGAAGATGTAACTCTAGATAATAAGAATAAAGGTTTTTCTAAGCAACCTGGAGAATTTACTTGTAGGGATCTAATTTGTGCTATCTCTGAATTTCAGGATGACTTTCATGAATTAACAGAGAAGAAGGTTCTTGCTAAAGGTATTGATACTAGTAATTTTATATTTACTACTGATTTTTTACATTTATGTGGAATGGATAGGTTTGTTCTTTCAAATATGAATCGAGCTGAATTAGAAAAATCAAATATTATGGTGCTTAATTCAGTTTTTGCTAGACTGTTATATAATGAGATGATAAGTAGTGTAGAGTTTGATATAGTAGAATTAAGGCAGTTATCGAATTGGATAAAACACTGTACGCCTTCTTTAAATTTTACTCAAGAATTAATTAAAGAGGCTTCATTAAATTGTTCTTGTTTGATGGAAGAGTTTGCTAAAGAAAAAGTAAAAAAGATTATGTTAGTGTAAAGAGTTTTGGGTATTTTTATAAAAACCCCTAATTGTAAGGTTGAT
>CAOJYR010000032.1 GCA_948465965.1 uncultured Mycoplasmatota bacterium | reverse complement strand
AAGAAAGTTAATGAATTATTAATTTTCTTCTTAAACATTTTACTAAATTAAAATATAAAGTGTAGTTCGATTATCAAGTTTTATGTTTTTGCATACTTTTATTATTTATTATATTCATTAATTAATTCTGTAAACTCTCGTTGGATTTCTTCTAGGCGTTTTTTTGTTTTTGCTTCAAATCTGGCTGTAATATTTGGACCTGTATTGCTTGCTCTAACAAGTGCCCAGCCATCATCAAATAATACCTTTATTCCATCAATATCTAAATAATTATATTCTTTTTCTTTTGCATAATTACCTATTTTTTCTACCACTTGAAATTTTTTATCATCTGGGCTTTGAAATTTTATTTCTTCTGTTGAGAAATACTCTACTATTCCTTCTAGCAACTCATCTACTGTTTTATCAGTATTTGATAATATTTCTAACATTCTAAGTCCTGCATAAAGTCCTGAGTCAAATCCTGGCCATTTATCTCTAAAATAAACATGTCCTGATAATTCTCCTCCAAATGGTAAGTTATTATCTCTAACTGCTGCTTTTGTATAAGAATTTCCTGTTCTGTAACATATTCCTTTTCCACCTAGAGCATCTATTTCATCACTTAGACTTTTAGAACATTTCACATCATATAAGAATTCTTTTTTGGATACTTTATCAATAATATCTCTAATTACTATAATCATATATTTATCAGTTGGAATAAACTTACCAGTATTAGAAATCAAGCCCATACGATCTCCATCTCCATCAAATCCAAGCCCAACATCAGCTTTTTCTTCTAACGCCTTTTTCTTTAACTGCTCTAAGTTTGATTCTACACAGGGGTCTGGATGGTGATTTGGGAATGTTCCATCAGACTTATCATTAATCGTAATTAGATCAATTGGAAACATTTCATATATTTTTTTTGCGATAATACTCGTCGTTCCATTTCCTGGATCAATTACCACTTTAATTTTTCTATTACCGAAAGTAAGGCTTTCTTTAAATAAAGTTAAATAATCATTTGTAATATCATAACTTGTTACTTTTCCTTCTCCTCTAGAAAAATCTCCTTTTAGGATGTACTCTAAGAAATCTTGAATTTCTTGTCCTTTACAGTTTCCACTTTCATCAAAGGCAAATTTTAATCCATTATCATCCTTTGGGTTGTGAGAGGCGGTCACCATTACTCCACTATATACTTGTAGTTTTATACAAGCGTAGTAGTACATTGGCGTTGTACATATTCCTAAGGAAATAATATCGATACCTGTTTCTTTAATTCCTTTTGTTAAAGCTTCATAAAGGGCTGGACTACTAAGTCTATTATCATGTCCAATAACACAAGTAGTTTTTCCAATGCTCTTAATGTAACTACCAAATCCAAGTCCTATTGTATATACGGTATCCTCGTCTAACTCAGTTGGATAGATTCCTCTAATGTCATATCCTCTGAAAATATTTTTATTTATATCTTTTTTTATATCCATTTTTATTCCTCCATATAATAAAATTTTATCATATATTTTTTTGTTCGTTAACAATTTGTCAAAAACTTTACAGTCTACTTTCACTAACATTGCGAATTTTGTTTCATCCATTCTATGGGAAAGACAGATGACTAATTGATAAGTTATATTGTTTAGAAGGATATTCATTTATTTTGATTTTTTCAGCTAAAAAGAAGTAATCTTTTACTTCTTTTTTATGGTTTATCTATTATCTCATAATTATCTAATTTAAAATTGCTTGCATCATCATCCACTACATACCATCCATCATCTCCATCATATGGACTATAAGTACACGCAAATGTTTTACATTCTGTCAGTTTGCCTGTTGCATCGGAATTATAGGTTTTATAATGTGTATTTCTATTATGTCCCTTATCACATTTCCAATAATAACCCGTATCCCTTTTCTTATTTCCTCTGATATGACAGTTTGTAATTGTTTTATTTATTGGTGTTTTATCTGTTGCAGTTGTGCTGCAAGACGAGGCTATATGAATTTTTGTGCTTTTAGCTGGTGAGCAGTTCCCTGCATTATCGCAAGCTCTTATATATACTTTTTCATTTCTTTTTTTCTTGAATTGCGTTGTTGTAAATTTGGTTTTTGCTGAATTTGCATATGTAGTATAATGCTCATCTCCTCCAAATTTGTACTGCCAATACTTAACTCCTGAAAGGGTTTCTTCTGTTTCCACTGTTAAGGAAAATCCAGAGGTTCTACATCTTCCTTTGCTAGGGTTGTCTATGTCTGGTTTAGTGGGAGCTGTTTTATCGACTTTTACTGTTTGATTGGCTGGGCAATTACTACTATTTCCTGCCTTATCATAAATTGTTCCTGGTGATAAATTTGTCCAGTTTCCATCCCAATTAATTAGCCATGAAACATGACCGTTATTATCATAGGTTCTACCACTGATAGTCATCTCTTTACAACCACTTCCAGCATCACTACAGGTTCCCTTTAATGTTCTACTATCGTTTGTCCAGCCTGTACTTCCCCCACTACTTGTGCAAGTCGGTGCATCTTTGTCAATATATACATTAACCATTTTCTTACATGTTGTTGTATTTCCTGCTCTATCTTTGATTACTTGTGATAGGTTTTCTGTTTTTGTAGTTCCACTACTATACGGTTTAACATCATATACAGCTTTTTCGCAACCGCTTCCTATATCTTCACAATATAGTTTAATAGTTACATTAGAATTTGTCCACAAATTATTTTCTACCCAACTTTTGCATGTTGGTGCTATATTATCAAATAAATATTTTCCAAATTTTTGACTTGACTTATCTACTTCATTGGCTACTGCATCCATTACAGATACAGGTGTAATGTATAAGTAATATTCTCCACTATCTTGAGGTAGGTTTACTTTTGGTATGTTTTTACTTACCTTCTTTACCCCTTTCTTGTTAGCAAAGTCCATACTCTTCCATTTCGTTGTTAGGGGTGCATCTTTTTTTACCCATTGGTATTTTACTGTAATGTTTTTATTTAATCCTACACCATTATCACTTACTATAATTTTAATTTCTACGTTTTTTGACTGCGTCCATACATCTATTTTATCAGGATTTACTGTTATTGTTGGAGCAGAGATATCCTCTTCATTTACACAAATATCTTTATTTGTTGTAGTATAGTTTTCTGGATAGACCACTTTACCTTTTTTTCTACATATCATGCTCGTTTTGTACAGAAATTCATTATTCGCCTTATTTACATCTACATAGGTTTCCTCATCCACGCTACAAGATATTTCGTTATCGGGAAAATTCTTTATTAAATTAGCCTTTTTTAATATGGAATATGGTATTCTTACACATCCACTATTCTGATAACCAAACATGTCTTTGCTGTTGGAATCTG
Source organism: uncultured Mycoplasmatota bacterium (assembly GCA_948465965.1). Classification (GTDB taxonomy): domain Bacteria; phylum Bacillota_I; class Bacilli_A; order RF39; family UBA660; genus CAJMSU01. The sequence continues at coordinate 8,065 of CAOJYR010000032.1, read as the reverse complement.
TATAAAGTTTTGCTGCTCTTTCAATAGAACTTTTATAAACCTCATACTTCTTATATTTATTGGCTTCTTTTATTTTTGATACTTGTGGCAAGGCTATAATGAGTAATATTCCCATTATGGCTATTGTTACAATTAGTTCAATTAATGTAAAGCCTTTTTTGTTTCTCATGACATCACCTACTATCTATGAGAATTATACCATAAAAAAAGAAAAATTATTTATGTTTTTTCTTTTTTGTTTTCATCTTTTTCACTTCTTTTTTTGCTTTTATAATTATTTTTTTGAATTCATTAAAACGATTACTAGCGGTATGTGTAATATGAGGGAATGCATTGAGTAATCTATTTGTAAGTGTTGTATTCTTATGAAGGGCTGCGAATACTTCTTTTTTGATTTCTCTTGTTGCATCTTTATTTATATATTTTGAAACATTTATTTTTAGTCTAAATGTAATATAAGTTGATTCTACAAAATCAGCAACAAATATCAATAGTAAAATTATTCCTATAATAATAGTAATAATCTTAGGTATAAAAGAAATAAACATTTCAAAATAAGGATTTATTATTTTAATAATAATTACTCCACCTAAGCCAAATAGTACTCCATTTTCTAAACATACTCTACCATTAATATTGAATTTTTTATCTGAATAATCCCACCAACGTAGCTTAAATAGCTTCTCCATAAGTAAACTGGTAAAATACTCTAAGGTTGTGCATATAATTACTCCCATAATGAATAAGACTATTAGGTCGTTTTTATATTTATCTAAAAGAAATATCATTAACATAGCTCCAACTCCATAAACTGGAATGTATGGTCCTATTAAATATCCCCTATTGAAAACTATCTTTTTTTCTATAAAACTAACACATATTACTTCTACTATATATCCTATTATTGAATATAAGATAAATAATAAAAACAATTGACAAAAAGAATACAACATTTTAACACCTTCTATAAATTATATAATAAACCATCTTTTCTTTTATGTAAATAAAATCTGTCTCGTTGAGGCAGATTCTTTAGATAAAAATCGATAGCAAAAGAATTAGAATTCCCAAAATTAATCCAGCATTTCTGGCTTCTTTATACTTTGATTTTTTAATTCTAGGATATAATTCAGTGAATGCAATAAATAGAAGCATTCCTAATGTAATTGATAATAATACTCCTAACACTATTCCTTCAATACTTTGATTATTTAAGAAAAGCATTATTAATCCTCCAACTAACGTAGATAATGATACCGCAGTTGTGAAAAACATCGCTTTATTTTTATTTTGATTTGTCTGATAGAAGGTTGTAGCAATTACCATACCTAAAGGCAAGTTATGAAATCCTATACCTAACCCTAACATAAGACCAGTATTTACATTCGATAACACTGTAGAATATACTGCCATACCTTCTATAATATTATGAATTATTAAAGCAATTGATGAGACTATTCCAATGTGAGCTAGATTATCCTTTAGATTCTCTGCTGTCATTTTTGTTTCTTCATGATCTGGGATAAAGTTATCTAATACTTTTAATATTAGATAACCAATTACAACACAAATTAAAAATAACCATATATATCTCATTTTCAAATTTTCTATGATTTCGGGAATCAAGTCAATACAAATTAACATTATAATTACCGAGAATGCAAGTCCTAATGAAAAGTCAATTACTTTTTGTTTTTTCTTAGTAAGAAAGGCTATTAGGGCTCCTATTAAAATAAAGATTCCAAGTAGTAGTGTGACTAATAGTCCAATTAATTCTATTTTCATTTTTTCTCTCCTATTTATTTTATATTATAATAATGTAATTACTAATAAACCTACTATTAAACAATAAATGGAAAAATAGATTAATTTTCCTTCTTTTACTATTTTAGCAAACCATTTAGTAAATATATACGTAAATATTCCAGCCACAATTGTAGATATAATATAAAGAATCCAAGAAGCTGTTGATAAGGACATCTCTAATAAATCTTTTATACCTAATATCGAAGTAGCAATAGATATAGGAATATATAGGATAAAGGAAAAGTTAAATGCCACTTCTCGCTTTAGTCCTTGAAACATTCCACCAACTATAGTTGCTCCACTTCTACTAATTCCTGGAATTACACTAATCATTTGATAAAAACCTATTATAATGGCATCTTTGAAAGTTATTTCTTCTTTTGCTTTTTTACCTTTAAAGTCTTTTATTAAATATAAGAATATTGCTGTTATTATAAGGGTTACCCCAATGAATTTAACATTTTCTTCTAAGGTCTTTAGTAAATCTAGTTTTGTTGCTAAAAGTCCAAAAACTCCAGCTGGTATAGTTGCTATAACTATTTTTAGGCAATAGTTATAATCCTTTTTTGTCTCTTTTCTTTTTTGCTTATTAAATATATAAGAAAAGAAGGCTTTAAATAAAGCAATTATATCATTCCAAAAAATAATGATTATTGCTATTAAACTACCAAAGTTTGTGATAATCGCTAAGGTTCCAAAGTCAATATTTACTCCTTCACTGATTTTTTCTAATATTGTTTGCAGTATTAAAATATGGCCACTGCTTGATACTGGAATTGGCTCTGTTGCCCCTTGCAACATTCCTAAAAGTATATAAACAATAAGATTTACCATTTTAAACATCCCCTAACTTATAACCAATTATCAATCCTATGATAAGCATAATAATTCCAAATAGTACTTGCGGTATATTAAATATTAATGTTTCAACATTATTATATGTTGCAATAGGAATGGCAAGAATGGATGCAAAGATAAATCCTAAAACGCCGAAGTATGTTTTTGCTTCGAATTTTTTAAGTAGGTATTCAATCAGTTTAGATATTAGAATGATTCCTACTAATACGCCTATTCCAAATACTCCTGCTATTAATAAATTACTTGTAAGGTCGTGAAATTTTGTCAAGTTTTTGATTACTCCTAAAATAGGATAGTAATAACCTAAAAGCATTAGGACTAAAGAACCACTTACTCCTGGTATAACCATAGTAGCTGCGGCTGTTACTCCTACCAGGAATAAGGCAATATAACCTAATAGATTTATATTTGTTAGATTCGCTTTTAAAGATATATCAAATAGTTGTTCTGAGAAAGTCAAGCTCATTACAAGTAGAAATGTTATGGCTACAAGAATATAACTTGATACTTGTTTTCTTTCTTTTGTATCTTTTACTTTTTTTAACAATAGTGGTATGCCACCAATAACTAACCCCATAAAAAATGTAGTCGTAGGTATTGGAAAATGATCATAAGAATAATCAATTACTCTACTCATAGATACTATTGATAACCCTATACCAATAGCAATTGGCAGAAGAAATTTGATATTTTTCTTTATTTTCCCGAAAAAGTGACTGATTGACTCAATAAAATCCTCATAAATTCCTAATGTTAAGGCCAATGTTCCCCCACTTACTCCAGGAATAATATTCGCTATTCCCATGATGAACCCCTTGATTATTAAAATAATCGTATTTTTCATTTTACTCTCCTTTAATTTTCAAATATTTCCATAATTATTGGAACAACGTGTTTTTTTCTTGAAACACAGTTTTCTATGAAATGACCTTCTTTTATATTATCTTTATCATAAGCCATATTCATTATTTCTTGTCCTTTTTGGTTGAATAACACATAACTTCCATTTTTAATTATATCTGTTACATATAAAGCTGTTAGATTATAGTTATTGGCCTCGCTCACTTCATCTAGTGTATGAATATAATCATCGAGGTCTTTTTCTATTTCTTCAAAATTCATTGTAAAGAATTGACCAATTGCAAAGGTTTTATCATTAACCGTATATAATTTAAAATCATTATATAAAACGTCTTCTTTACTCATACCTTCTAAGGATGTTCCCGCCTTTAGCATATCCATTCCATATTCTTGATAACTAACACTTGCAATTTTCGATAACTCTTCTACTGCCATAACATCACGTTCTGTTGCAGTTGGACTTTTTAAAATAAGTGTATCTGATAATATTCCTGATAGTAGCGCTCCAGCAATTGCTTTTGGTATGGCTACTTCTTTTTCCTTAAATAATGTATATACTATCGTACAAGTAGAACCTACTGCCATATTTCTGAAGTTAATTGGTGTATTTGTTGTAATACTTCCTAGATTATGATGATCAATTATTTCTAAAATATTTGCCTCATCTAGACCTTCAACACTTTGTAGCTTTTCATTATGGTCAACTAATATAACATTTTTAGGACTTTTCTCATTTAGGTCTGTTAATCTAAGTAATCCTAAACATTTATTCTTTTTATCTACTATTGGGTAGTTTGTATGTTTTAGTTTGTTGTTTATTTCTAAAACATTATCTACAAACTCTGTATCTTCAAATCTAGTTGGATTATAACTTCTAATCATAGTTTTTATGTAATTTGTTAGAGAAACTAGTCTTGCTATATGATATGAATCATAGGGTGTTCTTATTATATTTACTTTATTCTTTTTTGCAATATCTATATGCTTTTGTTGAATTTCAGCAGCGCCTGATAAAATAACTAGTTTTACACCTGACTCCACTGCATATTCGATGATGCTATGACGATCCCCTACAATTAAAACTGAGTTTTTTTCTAATTTTACATTTTGCATAAATGTTGTACTTCTATATGATGCAACTAATAGTTTTCCAACTATTTCATCGTCAAACTTTAAGATTTCCTCCCCTTTTAGAACATTTATTAAATTTCTATAAGATGTATATAGATCTTCAAAGTTTGCGTTAACAATTGTATGTGATAAGTCTTTAATTGTAATTAATCCTACAAAATCTTTATTTTCTTTAACTACTGGTAGTCCAGTTAAACCCTCTTTTAACATGTATTGATATCCATCATAAATTGATTCTGTTTCTTTAATCAAAAAGTTCCTATGATAGGCGACATCCTTTAGTTGAAGTTTTACATCATTTAGATAAAGTGGCTCCTTTAAGTCAAAATACTCTAATGCATATTTTGTTTCTTTATTTAATGTACCTAAAACCCTAGGTTCTGTATTTTCTCCAAGTTTGTTTTTTAGATAGGATAGTCCAATAGCAGACATTACTGAATCAGTGTCTGGTTTTTTATGTCCAAATATATATGTTTTTTTCATCTTCTCACTTCTTTCTTGGTAAATTATAACATAAATATGAAAGAAAAAAAAGAGATAATCTTTTTTAGTTATAGGGGTTATCTCATTTTAATAATATTCACTAGTAAAATAAGCAAAAACGTTGTAGCTGTACTTATCTCACGTCTAACACTATATACTTTCTCATATATAGCTGCTGCATCATCCACTAGATCCACTATCCAACTTTCTAAATATTTAGGTGGTGTGAATGTTACAGGGAACATATGTGTTTTTATTATATCAATTTGTTTATCTGATAATTCAAAATATTCAAGCGACTTCGAAACCGCATGGTTTGGATGACGTCTTAATTTAGCAATTGAATTCTCATTGTTTACTTCATCTAGAAAAAAGTCGTGTAGCATTGCAGCTTCTGTTGTTTCCTTATAATCTAATCTTAATTTTTTAGTAATTTTATATGAGAAATATGCTACTCTCATGGAATGATCAAATCGAGTTATTCCATGATGATCAATTCTCTTTGTTTTTTGGAATTCTTCATTTTCTGCGATTGGTTTAATGATATTGAAGAATTCCTGATCTATATAATTATTCATAATAACTTCCTTTACCTGTATATTTTATGCAAATTTTTACTCTATAATGATAGCATAGAAACTAGATTGTTTCAACTAGTTCCCAATTGTATTTTGTTTCTATACAAAACTTTACATCTGTAAAGCCTTGCTTATTATAACATCTTTTTTATATTTATACAAGTTCTTCTAGAAGCTTTGCCATCTCTTCACTTTCTGCTTGGGAGATACTTTCTTCTTTTATTTCTTTGTCAAACCATGCTGGTACATCGCTTTTATTTTTTGCGCTTTTTGTTTTAGATATAGATGGTTGATTTTTTGTTACTAGTCTTTTTAGCTTTTTGTGCTCCTTTTCAGTTATTCTCATAGCATCTTCTACTGTTTCTATATTAAGTCTTTTCCATTGGCCGGCAATTGTTTCAACATAGCTTTTTTTTAATTGTTCATTATTTATCTTTAAAACATAGGCAATTAATACATTTATAACCCCAGGGTTTAATTTTTGATCAATTAAAAGCCCTTCAATTAATCTTTTGTCTCTATTTGTTGGTTCAGCGCCTTTATATTTTGCTTTTAAAAATTGGTATGGAGTTAAGTTTTCAAATGTATATACCATTTTTGCCCATTTAGAATTGTCACCTGCTGGTTTTTTTAAATAATCTGGTTGTTTGTTATAAATTAGTGTTGGCAAATTTCCATTAGACTCAAATTGATAATAATTTCTACAACTTTTTCTCAAAAGGTTTTTATCAATAAGACCTTTTTCATTGATGGAATCCCGAACTAAGCCTTGCATTGTTAATGTATCTAAATTATATGTAAAACTTAAAGCATTAATTAATTCTTTTACCTCTTTTGAAAAACATTTTTCGTTTACCATTGAGGTGGGAATACTGGAAATAAGTAAGTTAAAGTCAATTCCCTTTGTTATTAAAATGTTATTTGAATCTCTTTTAGTAATGTCTTCTGATAGTTCTAAGACATTGCCTTTCACTGATGTGAAGACTTCATCAAAACTAGAGGTTATATCCTCATATTCTTTTAAACTGATTCTGGGTATTTTATAATAATTTAGAACTTTTTCATATTCCTTTTTTCCTAGGTTATTATATAAGACTATATTTAGTATTGGATGATTAAAAAAGTCATGAGCAGAAATTGGCGAATATATTAGATAAACATAATTATTAATATTTCCTTTTTTCATATAACTTTTTATAAGGCCTGTTGCTTCTAATTTTTCACGGGCTATTACAATATCTTCTAATTTTAGTTGCATTGTAGCCATTAAATGATGGTGTGTTAAATCACTACTCATTATTTCTAGTTTGTCTAAATCATCTAGAAGGGTAAAATACAAAGATACTGCAGTGTAACCTATTATGGGTTGGTAGAGCATACTAATTAGTTTCTTATCACTATCGCTTATAATGGTTTTATTTATAACTGTATACGTATCAGCTGGTAAAATTGTAATATTTTTCATCCCAATCACCTAGATATATAATACAATGAAATCAAAAAAAAAGAAAGATTAACTTTCTATATACTTTTAGTAAACACACCTATCTTATATATACATTTTAATCCGCTGAAATAAAATTAATTGTTAGTGAAAAATCTCTTGCTGCTGTAGAACCATATATAGGATCCCATGCCTTTAAATCCTCTGTTGTTAATTCGCTTGTAGATTTGTAATGGTGTTTACATGTTATTGTCTTTGAACTTCCTGCCGTAATAATATCTCCAACTTTAACTTCTGTTCCGTCACTATAAGAACATTTCTCTGTAGTCATATGTAGAAGCGCACTATGTGGAGCAGAATCGGTATCTGGCGCACCAAAATTTGGTAATGTTAAGCTTGCAATCCTTGCATCGATCGTTCCCTTATTTACTACATCAACATTCATATCATGGGTTATACCACTATTTCTGTCTGGACCAGTTAAGTTTACAGTAATTTTAACGTAGTTGCATTCATTCCGCTAATATTTGTAATTGGATCACTCATAGCTGAATCTGTCGAAGCATAAAAATTTATTACTTCGCTATCATTGGTTAAAATATTTTCAAAATGCACATCCCATGTTATTTTCTTGATGGTTGTTGTACCAGTGATATTTAGTGTTGTTGTAAGTGCTGCATAACCTATTCCTATTAGTATTAACACTGCAAATAGTGCTGTTAGATATAGACTTCTATTATCCTTTTTCATTATTTCACTCCTTTATTATTGTTTATATATCTAAATTATACCCCCCCCCCCCCACCTTTTTTGTCAAGGTGGGGATGGTGGGGGATTTTTCGTGTAAATTGTAATGGTAAGCTTAAAGTAGACAACTAGAGGGGGTATGTAGACAAGCGAATAA
>CAOJYR010000031.1 GCA_948465965.1 uncultured Mycoplasmatota bacterium | reverse complement strand
TCAACCTTACAATTAGGGGTTTTTATAAAAATACCCAAAACTCTTTACACTAACTTAACTTTAGTATAAAATTCATCAAGTATTTCCTCATCACTACTATTTAAAAAACCATGTGAAGCAAAAGAAATATCCAAAATCTCGGACCTATCATTTTCCTGTTTTAATCGCTTATAATACTCTAGCCCTTGTTTCTTTAAAGGATCAAGTCCTCCAGTAACAATAAGAGTTGTAGGTAAATTTTTATAATTATTATTTTTTAAAGGACAAACAAGAAAATCTTCTATACAATTCTTATCACCAACATAAAAATCAAAAAAATTGTTCACCTTTTTAATAGTAAGTGAAGTAATATGATCAACAGGAGCCAAAGTTTTAGAAGTATCCTTACCCACATACTCATTACTCAAAACAGGATAAAGAAGTACCTCCTTATTTATCTTGAACTTTTTATCTTCACGATTTTTTAAAGAAATACTCGCTAATAAATTGGCACCAAAAGAGTCTCCCATTAAAACAATATCCTCTTCCCTTATATCAAGCTTAACTAATTCTTTATATAAAAACCCAATGGTTTCATAACACTCATCAAGACTAATTGGAAATTTATATTCTAATGGATTTTTATAATCAAGAGCTATCACAAGCCTATTACACCTTTTAGCAATATCCCTACAAATTTTCGCATAAGAATGATCACAATTCGTAATAGAATCATCCCCATGAATAAAAATAATAACTGATTTTAAAGAAGAAACTTTATCAGGATAAAAAATCCTAAGAGGAACTAAATCATCTTTTAAAACAATCTTATAACTAGAAATATTTTTTTTCGAAATGGTTGGATGAATAATCTCATATACAGTTCTATACAATTTATATTTATTCTCTAATCCAAAGGAATCTCCTTGAATATTTTTTAATGCTTTCATACTTCTTTTCACACAATCACCAATTTCATAATAACATAAAAAGAAAGTAATCTATGATTTAACTTTCTTAACTTGACACTATTTACCATTATTTTTTAAATTTTCTCTCATTAAATTTTCTACCTGTTTTTCCAATTTTTTATTTGCAGTCTCTAAATCAGTAGTAACCTTAAAAGGCTTACCAAATCGGATTGTCAAATTATGACTTCTAAACTTATAATCTCCTGTAATACCAAAAGGAACTAAATAACTATTTGTTTTTTTTGCCATAGAAACAGCCCCAAACTTAAATGGTAATAAAAACGCACTCGTTTTGTTTCTAGTTCCTTCTGGAAATAATCCCAATGCTAGATCATTCTCTAAAACCTCTAAAGCTGCATGAGTAGCGCTATTATCTTTTTTGCTTCTATCTACTGGAATACAGCCAACCATCTTAAAGAACCAAGCCATTTTCCCATCAAAATACTCCTTCTTAGCCATATAATGAATAGGTCTTTTTGTAGAAAGAATGGCTAAACATTGATCATATAAATGCTTATGATTCCCTACAATTAATATTCCTCCCTCTTTAGGAATATTTTCGTGCCCAATAATAGTAGGATTATAATATAATTTAAAAATTGATCCTAATATTGGCCTTAAAATTCTATATATATACATCTTTTCTTTAGCCTTCATCTACCGCACACTCCAACTTCTTACGAATAACATTCATTAATCTTTTGTTTTCAATATCCAAATCTTCTCTAACCTTTCTAGGCTTTAAAAACTCAAGGGTAATACCCTTTCTAAATAATTTATACTTTCCTGTAATAACAAAAGGAACCAAATAACTAGCAGTATCTTTACTCATCTTAACTGCACCTATTTTAAAAGGCATAATCACTTCGCTCGTTCTATTTATAGTACCTTCTGGAAATACACCTATTACGAGATTGTTTTCAAGACCCTTCCTAGACATTTTTAAAGCATCCTTATCATGAATTCGTCTATTAACTGGAATTGCTCCCATTCCCCTTACAATAGCGCCTACTAATCCTTTAAACAAAGAATCTTTAGCTAAAAAGTGAACCTGCCTTTCGGTACAACCAACAAGCATAATAGGATCTAACCATTTTGTATGATTTCCAGCTAACACCACTCCACCATCCCTTGGAATATTTTCAATCCCAATAACCTTAGGTTGATATAAAATTTTAACTAATATTTTAACTACTGGTCTTACTACTTTATAAAACTTTGTATCCATAAAATCACCTATTATAATTATAATACAAAGAAAAAAAATAGCAAATTATTTGCTATAACAAACTAGATTTTAAAGAATCAATAATTTTTACTTCTCCATTACCTTCATTATTAATTAAATGATTTTTTTCTAATTGCCTTTTTACCTCTTTCGCAACCCCAACAGAACTATCCAATAATAAAACATTAGGAAATGCCTTCTTTATATTATCCTTTATAAGAGGATAATGTGTACACCCCAAAACAATAGAGTCTATATTTAAATCTATATAATCCTTAAAAATTTCAGCAAGTCTATTGTTAATTTTTTCTTGATCATTATCTTCAATTAATTTAGCCAAACCATCACAAGAAGCAAGCATTATATTTTGATTAATACCTTTATTATCACGAATCAACTCATAAGTCCTATTTGATTTGATTGTTGACGGTGTTGCCATAACAAGTATATTTTTTAAATTTCTATCACATGCAACTTTTATAGCTGGGACAGTACCTACAAATATCATATTAGGATATTCCTTTTTAAATCTTTTCATACATATAGTAGTTACAGTATTACAAGCAATTACTATCATTTTAACATTCAAAGATATCAAATAATCTACAATATTTTTAGCTATTGAATAAATTTCTTCTTCTCCTTTTTCACCATAGGGATTATTTTTAGTATCTTCATAATAAATAAAATTCTCATTAGGCAGAGTTTTTTTCAACTCTTCTAAAATAGTAAATCCTCCAATCCCAGAATCAAATACTCCAATACTTCTTTTCATATAAATCCTCCAATTACAACACATAATAACTCACTACTTTATATTCATATTCTTAATCAAAAGTTTAGAATCAACAGAATAAGTATTTAAATTCTCCTCTTGATAATAAAGAATAGTTTTTAAAATTTCCAAATCATTCATAAACTTATTTTTAAATAAATCCACTTCTTTCTTTTCTAACTTAAATCCCCTCAAAAATCGATCAACACTACAAGAAGCACTATTTAAAAAATAAGTAATAATCTCTTCTCTAGTAAAAATATGTTCAACAAATAATTCTGATGCCACATACATATCATAATAACCATAATATTCATCAGCCGACTCTTTATAGTCTCCTAAACTTATAACTGATGCAATTTTAATTTCACTACCCATTCCATCCACATATCTTAAGGTATCCTCCATTCTTTTACAAAAATGAATTCCATTTCCCTTGGTACCAAAACACAATTTGCCATCTATCTTGTAAATCCTACCTTCTTCAAATTGCATACCATAACAATTTTTCATGTTTTTATCAAAGGCCTTAAAACCATGTACCAGCATAAAATCACTATCCATATAATTATAATATAAAATACAAGAATATTGTATCACAAATTTCATAAAAAAAAGGAGATAGAAGGAAGACTTTTAACAACAAAAGTCAAAATCGCATAGTAGTACCTCTATCTCCGCAAAATATACTAACATGAACAAAATAATTAGTCAATAAATATCCGCTATTTAACAACTATATTTTTGTAAAGTTCAACTCTCTCTCTAATTTTATCTTTCCCTAAAACTTTCATAATAGAAAATAAATCAGGTGATTTCGTTCTTCCAGTAATCATAACACGAAGTGCTTCACAAATATCACCTACATGGCCTTTAAATTCGTCCGGATTTTTCTTATATTCCTTAGGGCTAGCTGCATAACCATGACTAATCGCAAATTCTTTGACACCATTAAACCACTCTTCATTAGAAACAGTTAAATCTAAAGTCTCTAAATAGTCCAAAATAAGTTCCACATCATAAGTTTTATCACCATCATATTTAGAATAACTCTCACTCTTAAATATAGAATCTATCGCATAAGAAAATTCATCTTTTACATCACTATATTTACTAATATCTTTTCTTGGTCTAGCCCCATCTTTTTCGATACTTAAAAACTGAATCATATCCTCTTTATTTTCTTTTAATAATTCATAATAATCTTTATCAAATTTTTCTGCATAATTTAATGTTTCTTCATATACTTCTCGTCCACTTTTTCTTGAAAAATAGGTTTTAGAAATATTATTTAATTTATCTAAATCAAATAGTGTTCCACCAACAGCCATCTTATCAAATGTAAAAGTAAAATCATCTATAGACTTATCTTGATTATTTAAATACCACTCTTCAAAATTAGAATTCAAAATAGTTGCCAGATATAACTTAACGGCATCAATTGGAATACCCACCTCATCATAATAAGAAACCTTTGCCTCTGGATCTTTTCTCTTAGAAAGCTTACGAATATTACCATTTTCCTTCTTAGTAATTGGTGCAGTATGAGCATATTCTGGCATATCAAATCCTAAAACCTCAAACAATTGCACATGAAGAGGAATACTTGAAACCCACTCATCCCCACGAATAACATGTGTAGTATGCATCAAATGATCATCAACTACATGGGCTAAGTGATAAGTAGGTGTTCCATCTTTTTTTAATAAAACAACATCCATATCATTTTCAGGAAATTTCATTTTACCTTTAATACAATCAACAAGCTCTATTTGATTATTACTATTACCAGGAGATTTAAGACGAATTACATACTCCTCTTTATTATTAATTTTTTCTTTAACTTCCTCCAAAGAAAGATCACGATCAACTGCATAGTGTCCATAAATACCTAATTTAGTCTTATTAATTTCTTGTTCCTCACGAATTTGCGCAATTTCCTCTTCTGTCATAAAACAAGGATAAGCAAGTCCCTTACAAATTAAATCCTTAACATAAGTTTGATATATCTCTGTTCTCTCACTTTGAATATAAGGATCATATTCTCCACCCACTCTTGCACTTTCATCTGGAGTAATTTGAAAAGCATCTAAATCATTAAAAATACCATCTATTCCATTTTCAACACTTCTTTTTTGATCAGTATCCTCTATTCTTAAATAAAAAACACCATTCGTTTGCTTAGCAAATATATAGTCGCAAAAAGATCCAAATAAACTACCCATATGAACAAAACCTGTAGGACTAGGACCAAATCTTGTAACCATAGCATTATCACTCAAATTTCTTTTTGGGTACGCCTCTTCATAATACTCACGACTATGTTCAATATTCGGAAATAAGATTTCAGCTAATTCTAATCTTTCTTCTTTATTCATAAAATACACCTCACTGTATTAATTTCTAATTGGTTGCCCTAGTTAGATTCGAACTAACGCGTCGTGCGGTCAGAGCGCACTGCCTTACCACTTGGCCATAGGGCAATGTATTCCCTATCATTTTACAACAAAATAAATAAAAAGTAAATTATTTTTAGACACAAAAACCCGAACTACTTATATTCATTCAGGTTTGATATCAAAATATTGTTTTTGAATACCCTTTAATTTATCTCTCAAACAAAGACATATTATTCTCAAAAATCATTCAATTTCAGTACATAAATTTTTCTTTTTCAATAATGTTATACCCCTATTAAAATTCATATTGCCATTTTTATTTTAAATTTAATTTATATAATCTTTGTATTCTTGGTTTTTCATTATAAGTATCAATTTTAGAAATGTATTCCCATCCGAATTTTTCATATACACCTATATGCTCTGTATATAAAAACAATTCATCAAAATCTATATTATTTTGTGCAGTTTTTTTTACATTTTCTAACAGTTTTCTCCCATACCCCTTTTTTCTATATTTTTCATCTATATAGACATTGGCAAGCCAAGGATATATATCCGGTCTTACATCTAAATCTTCATAAGTAATTTGAAACATTCCAATAATATTATCATTCAAAAATAACCCATAAGTTTGAGGCAATTTATTTTTTTGCAAGCTGTGTTTCATAAAACATTTTACAGCATCAAAACTATATCCCATCTCTAATCCCCACCAATTATAGATCCAAGTTGTTATTGTATTTATTGTATCATCATTAATATCTACAAGTTGTCTTAATTCTAAATTCATATATATCCTCCATATTATTTCTATGTCACTTTAATATAGTTATTATAGCATTTTTATTAGTATTTCAACATATTATCTATTGAGGTTAAGTATCTATTTTATCTTAACAAATTTTATTTTATGCAAGTCTTTTTGACAAACACATAAAAACGTGCTTAATAAAAGCACGTTTTCTATTGTCACTCGAAAGGCTCGAGTTCACTATCAATCTGGTAGCGACGGAGGGAATCGAACCCCCGACCTTCCGGGTATGAACCGGACGCTCTAGCCAGCTGAGCTACATCGCCATTTAACTGCTGCAAATTGATTATATCAAACCTTTTTTTCTAAAGCAACAATTTTTTTGATTTTTTATAAGAAAAAATTATTATTTATTTTCTAGCAATAATATACATACACTTTATATTTAATGAAATAATAAATACAATTTCACAAAAATTCTTTGCAACAAAGGTTCTCTTATCAAAAACTTAGCCTCACTACTTTCTATCTCTTTTACTATCTTATTCACTAAAGAAGTATAGTCATCCTTTTCAATTAATGCAAACAAATTTCTCTGCAGTCTATTAACAGAAGAAAGATTATCATATATTTTATTACCCTTCTCTAAATATTTACTTTTATTTTCTATCATAACTTGGTTAAAACCTGTTTTATAAGCCCCTGGTTCTATCAACGATATACTAACATCACTTTCTAAGTATTTAAGTTCTTCTCGAATCGTTTTAACAAGCATAGAAATAGCTGCCTTACTAGATGTATAGCACCCCAAAAAGGGAATTGGAAACATAGACACTAATGATGAAGTTACAAAAATTTTACCTTTAATATGATCTTTATCCATGTTTTGGTATACCCTTTTTAAAAGACGAAAAGACGAAAAAACATTAACCTCATAGTTTTCCCTTAACCCCTCTATATCCATATATAATATTGATCCACCGACTCCAATACCTGCATGATTAACTAGACAATCTATTTTAATTTTATCAACCAAACAAATATCATCCGTTGTAATATCCATTTTAAAACACAAAGCATCTATCTTATCATCCTTTAATTTTTTCTCTAAATAGTATAACTCTTTTACAGTATGTGTTGTAAAATAAACAGTATGACCTCGCCTCACAAGTTCGCATCCTAGTTTATATGCTATCCCGGAAGTTGCACCTGTTATTAAAACTCTCATATCATCACCTATTTTTAATATACCCAGATATTTTTATGTTTATAACTTTCCTATGACTTTACTTAAAAACAATTGCCTTTTTCTAAAATAAATAGTATTATATTAACCAATAAAGCGAGATGATACAATGGAAAAATTAGAAAAACGATTAGATACTTTTTTTGAAAAACATACTATAGATCAGATAACAAAAGAAGAAATAAAAAAAGAATTTTCAAATTTAGAAGAAAAAACAAGTGAAGATTATTCACTTCTACATGCCATAACAGATAAATTATATCCTATAGAAAAAGCAGTAAAGGCTATTTCAATTCTATTAGAATTAGGTTGTAATCCAAACAACCAAAATATCTATGGAAAGTACTCCTTTATCCACTTAGCATTCTATAGTAACTATCCCCTAACCTTCTTTGAAAAGATTATTCCTATAGCTAAAAAATATGATTTTAATATTAATTGTCAAGACGAAGATGGGGATACACTACTACATAGTGCTATTTATAGCGAAGATTATCTAGATAAGATTTTTCCATTATTTGAAATAGTTGAACCAAACTTTGACTTCGAAATAAAAAATAAAGAAGAAAAAAATCTTATAGATGCACTAAACGGCTCTATCCAAGAATCAGATAAAACAAACAATAAAAAATGGAATCAACAATTAACTGCTGAAAAAGAAAAAATAACAAACTATTTAACAGAAAAATATAAGCAATTAGAATTAAAAAGAGAAGAACAAAAAAGAAAAGAGCAGGAAGAAAAAGAAAGAAAAAAATACCAAAAGTTTCTAGAAGATTTTAAACAAAAATTACAATCCTACTCAACCATGTCAGATATTAATGAACTTCTTGAGTTAACAAAAAACATAAAAGAAGAAGATTATAAAACTAAAGTAACAGAAAAATTAAAACAACTCCAAGTAGAAAATAAAAAACTAATTACAGAAGGTAAAATAAAAATAAACCAACTAACTACTTTGTCAGAATTTTTCCCAGATAGTGAAATATTAAAAGAAGAATTAGAAAACATAAAAGAACTAGAAGATTTAAATCAAGCTCCATTAACAACTATTAAAAAAGAAATATCTTCTATAAATATTGCTTTAGATAAACAATTAGATTTTGCTATAGAACACACAGCTAAAATTATTAATGACGCCTATCAAAATCTTGAACAAGTACAAAAATTAACAACTAAACCATTAATAAAAAAAGTAAAAACATTAATTAAAACACCAAGCGATGAGAAGAGGAAAGTATAATGCCATTTAAAAATAATGATTACTTAATTCCATATATAGAAGAAGAATATGATAATTCTTTAAAAGAAAATAAAGAAATAGACATCATTGAAATCTCAACAGAAGAAAATGATAATGCAAAAATACTAAATCTATACAATGAAGAAAAAATACTTTTCCAAAATATCAAAAATTTATATACAAATAAAAAATACTATGAAGCAATAATAAGAGCATTAAGCAATACAGATTCTATTACTAAAGCACTTGATTTTCAATATCTCTTAAACCTCCCCCATAAATTTATCAAAGAAAAAAGAGAAATAGAAGAAAATAAACTGGATATTCTATTAAAAAAATTGTTTATTGACCTATATACTTCTATAGAAGATTCTATATTAATACGTATTCTATTAAATATAAAAGATAAAAAATTTGTTAGAGAACAATTATTAGCAAACAAGAAAAAAATAGTAAAAATACTAAATCACTGTCAAATTTGTAGCCCCACTAAAAACTCAATTGATGACTATGATGACGGCTGGTATATAGGCACTCGTGAAATTATAACAGTATATATGGACAACCAAAACTTAAAAGAATTTATAAAGTGCCTGTTTTTAGAGATAAACTATGATAATTTTGATATTTATAACTTTAATCACCTATTATATAATGAGAATAAAAAAAATATATATAATGCAAAAAGAGAAATCACTCCCTTTTTAAAAAATATAGTTAAAAAATACAAAAAAATCAATGTTGATTTTCTAAGGAGTATAATAGAAGTTGATTCAGTAAAAGAATTATTAGACGGAGTAACAATTCTGGGAAATCCAAAACAAATTATCGCTGATATTTCAATCCGGCATAACAATCCTATAATGATAGAAAAAAGAAATAATATAGTAAAAATATTAGAAAGTGTCAAGCCAACCATAGAAGATAAAAACAAGCATTTCCCTAACTCCTTTTTTTATCAATTAAAACAACTAAGAAATAAATACCAAGAAACCAAAAATATAAAAGACTTAAAAGAATTAGAAGAATATATATGTTGTAAAAATGCCTTTAAATATATAATTAAAAAAAATCTAAAGATTACTAATAACGATTATGAAAAAGTTCTAGATCAACTATTTCATAAAATAATAAAAAAAGAAAACTTCTTTAACATATATCAAATAACCTCTATAAAAGAATTAACACACTATAATAGAACAAAAAATAATAAAATCAATATAAATAAGTTCACAAATGAAGATTTAGAAACATATTCAATTAGACAATATAATAAACTTTATAAAGGCAATAACGAAAAAACAAAAGATAAAGAGGATTATGATAACATCTTAAAACTATTATTAATATTTAAATATGAACATGCCCGCAAACTACTTTCAGTATATTCTTTGCATGAATTAAGTCAATTATTAGATGGAATTAATACTAGCCAAGAAAATTATTTAAAAGATAACAAAGAATATTTAGATTACCTATTAGATAATAACAAGATCTTTAACAAAAAAAATAGTTTTCTTCTGTCAGCAAAAGAAGACTATAATTACGCTAAGTTAATATTTCAAAAAATACCAACACCAGAACAAGTAAAAATAATAAAAGAAAGCGAGGAAATTAATATTCCTCCACTAGCAAACCCACTCACTCCATATCTCCTACTTCTTTCAAATAAAGATATCAAAAAAGCTATTGCCAAAAGTATAAATATATATTACAAATATCAAGATAGAATAATATCAACTATCCCCGATATATGTGGGCGATATGATAACTTAACTTATAAGACAATTGATATGCAAGATCCTAAAGCCCTTTTCCTAGGAGAGGAAATAGGTTGCTGCCTAACTCCAGCAGGAAAAGCTGAAATTGATTTAGAACATGCTCTTATTAATCAAGATGGGAGACTCTTTGGAGTGTTTAAGAATGATAAAATAATAGCCTTAAGTTGGATTTGGAGAAATAATGGTCTATTATGCTTTGACAATATTGAAGTAAGAAAAGAAAACCTAAAAAATGGGCACCTAGGAAATAAACTATTAAATATTTATGTAGAAGCCGCTAATACGTTTTATACCATCTCAAAAAAAGAAGAAGCTGAATCTGAAAGAATTACTACTGTCACCTTGGGACGCAACAAAGTAGATATACAAATACCAAATTTAAAAAAACAAATAGAATTAAAAGAAGATAAATTAAAAAAATACACACCAAAAAATTATAAAAACAATTTATACTTAAACGATTCCCAAAATAAGCAATTTATTCTAATCAAGGAAGAGAAAGACCCTCTATCTCAAAATAATACTACAAAACATTATCTAAGAGCAAGAAATAAACCAGTTTCTTTTAATGATAAAAACGCATATGATTTAAAAAAGCAAATAGACTATATCAGAAGTAAGGCACAGCTTCCTCTAAATGATGAAACTGGATATATATCAGGCATTATAAATGATGATTACTACATAGGCATAACTAGTAAATTTGAACTAGAAATAGTAAGTTATGAAAATGACAGGAGAAAAAAAGAAGAACTAGAAATTGAATTAAAGAAAATGAAAAAGATCTTATTAGATTATAAAAAAAGCGAAAAAGAATATTTCAAAAAAGAAAAAGAGCTTTCCCAAGCAAAATATGAAACAAGCTTTAAAGATTTTATTACACAGGAAACAAAAGAAAAATCAATCGAATTAAATATAGAAGATTACTACCATGGAACAAGCATAAAAAATTTAATAAGCATTTTAGATCAAAAACAAATTGCTTGCAAATTCCGATGCCAAAATCGTATTAAAGGCCCGCTAAATCGTGGATACAATCAAGCCTTTCATATTTGTGTAACTAAATATTGTCAAAGTAATAATCATCTATTTGAAATGTACGTTAAAAATAGTATCGCCTTTGTATTAAATAAGAATCTCCCTACAACCATAAGAACAAATAAAGGCCGAAAAAATGCAAACGATTTTAGATGGTGTGGACATAAAAATGAATTTCAAGTAAAAGATACAATACCCTTATCAGAATTCAAAGCAATCTCAATACCGATGAGAGAAAGCGCAGATTTAGAAAGAGCGCGTATCATTAGTGATGCACTAGACACATTTCAAATTAATCTCCCAATTATAGATATAACAAACAAAAAAATTTTACCTAAAGAACTAATTAATAAATATACAAAAAGAAAATAATCAATAAAAATCTACCAGCTTAGCTGGTAGTCTTTCATAAGCCCTATAAGGGCTCCT
>CAOJYR010000030.1 GCA_948465965.1 uncultured Mycoplasmatota bacterium | reverse complement strand
AACTAGGGTTTAAATAGCTCTTTTTTACTGTCTACTTTTTATTGACAAGTTCACTTAAAGATACTCTTTTAATAATTTATTTTAGTTTTTAAAACTTCAATTGCTGGACGAACACCATTGACACTTGCAACTTGAGCAGGGTAATTGTACACGAAACGGCTGCTACTATACACATTACAGGCATGGTTCGCAGACCCCGAAGACACAGATTCTAACCAATACCCAAAAGTTAATGAACTATTCGCATACTGTGTATTTTCCATTAAGTATTTACAATTATCTAAATATCCAATTGCAGTTTGTCCTGTTGCCCCACAAGCATTACTAAATTCTTGATATGTTAATAACCTTGTGACGGATCCTTCATAACTAAATTCTATATACTCAATATTATTCTCATCTTTTATTTTTCTTGTTATATTCGATAGATCTACATTACTCCACTGTGTAGTTGTTGGTAGTTGTTCTAATACAGTTACAGGTCCATTTTCCCTAGGCTTCCCTGCCGAATCATATGCATACGTTTTTATGTTATCAGGAACTCCTCCTGATACATCATTATAGTAGATTAATACTGCATAATTATTGTCTGTATCTAAATCAGTTACATAATAGAATCTTTCTGTTGTTGGATCAAATATTCCATCCCCATTGACATCACAGTCAAATGCATCTCCTGAAGCTAGCTTTCCTACAGTTCCTAAGTTTCCATAAGTTACAGTATCGCCTACTACATAGCCACTTCCAGCACAGCCACCAGTAGATTGATTACACACTTCTGTATGTAGTGTTGTTGCGCGCTTACACACTGGATGTACTATTGCTATAGCAGAATCATCTGCTTGAACATATTCAAGTCCAAAAGATAAATTTATACTTACTTCTTCTGTAGGTAAATCCTCTGCAGTTATATCCTTCTTGAATGCTACTGATATAGTGATCTTTTCTGATTTGCCACTCTTTAATTCTTGATTTGTAGCTATATTAGCCCCATCACTCCATGTAGCTGTATAACTTATATATTTTGCTTGTGCATCCGTTAAACCACCCATACTAACACTACTTATCATAGCGTCTAATGTCCCAGCATTTACTACATCTACTGTAATATCAAACCCATCACCAGGATTTTTTAATGCTGATGTAAAGGACAAAGAGGTTGTCTTCATAGCACTTGTAATTTCTGATGGTATTACTGATAAACTCACATCTGAACCAGATACCCCTGTTGTTAAATTCTCAAAATGAACATCCCAGCTACTTTTATTAATCGTTGTAGTACCTGTGATATTTAGTGCTTGTGTTAAAAACGCATATCCCACTCCTATTAGAATAGCAAGTCCAAATATTGCCACGAAATAAATATTTCTCTTATTGTTTCTTTTCATTTTAACGTTCTCCTACTATACTTTATTACATCTAAATTATACTCTTCATTTCAAACTTATGTCAATTAAAAAGTTGTCAAATTATAAAACAATCCATTACTATACTAGGTATCTAAGAACATAGCATAATATTCCTCATATGTTATCTTGTTTTCATAAATATATTTTGCGGTTTTCCTACCTACATATCGATAGTGCCATGGCTCTGCTCTAAAGCCAGTTATAGTCTCATATCCTTTAGGGAACCTTTGAATAAATCCATATTTATACGCATTGTCTTGCACCCAAGCATACTCTTTAGAACTCGCAAAAACATTAGAATTTGTACTACCAATATCAAATGCAAGACCTGTTTGATGCTCAGAAAAGCCAGGTTTAGCTACATAGTTTTCAACATAACTATCACCATATAAATTAGCATATTCATCACAAATTTCCTCTTGATCCAAATAACTTCGATAACTAGAATTAATAACCAATCCATATCCCTCTTTTTCAGCATCCTCATACATTTTTATAAAAGCATTCACCGCTATTCTGGAAGCTTTTTGTTTATTATCAGTAGCATATTTTTTATCTATCTTAACTAAATCTTTAGGTTCATAACTTCTAGATAATTGTCTATGTTTATTAACTAATACATCCTCACTATATTTATTAATAACAATTGGATCTTGATAATTTTCTTTATCCATATCCAAATTAACACATAAAACAACAGTTTCTTCATCTTCACCAGTCTCATCGGAATAAGCAACATATCGATCATAATTCTTTAACTTTGCATAATCTATACTATAAAATTCTTCTAAATATCTAATTTTATCTCGCTTTGCAAAGGCAGTAACATCTTGATCACTACCATGTGCTAATATCATAGAAATATTACTATTACTATATTTTTTCTTAATCAAAGCATTAATATTCTTAATTAAATTTTTCTGTTTCTGATATTTTATTTTAGCATAGCTATCCAAATTATCTTCATCATAATCCCTACTCTCAAAAGCGGCATTTAAAGTTTCATTCTCACCAATCTGCAAAACATAATTCTTCTTAAGCTTAAATAATATATTTTGACTGGCTCTCTTACTATAACCTAGATTTTCCAGTTGATGAATATTATAAAAATAAACAAATAATAGAATAAATAATACTCCTAAAGTAATACCAATTGCTCTTAAAATTTTATCATATGGTTCTTTTAATTTAACTTTTCTCTTTACCTCCATACTATCACCTATGATAAGTATAACACATCTAGATTGTAATAAGAAATAATTTATGATATAATCTAACCACCTAAAAATTATAAATAAAATGATAGAATATAAGTGGTGATTTTATGAAAGCATTAGTTTTATCAGGTGGTGGATCTAAAGGATCCTATCAAATTGGAGTTTGGAAAGCTTTAAAAAAATTAAATATAAAATATGATATAGTAACAGGTACTTCTGTAGGTGCTTTAAATGGAGCTTTAATAACACAAAAAAGTTATTACAAAGCTATTTCAGTGTGGAAAAAACTAAACCTAAAAGTACTATTTGGAGATGA
Organism: uncultured Mycoplasmatota bacterium; assembly: GCA_948465965.1. Taxonomy (GTDB): domain Bacteria; phylum Bacillota_I; class Bacilli_A; order RF39; family UBA660; genus CAJMSU01. Next base: position 9,565 of record CAOJYR010000030.1, on the reverse strand, counting down.
AGCTATAGAAAGTACAGATGATTTAAAAGTAATGAAAATGTATAGTAATAATTTTTTTAAGCATGGAGGAATGGAAGTAAAACAATTAGAAGAATTAATAAGTAACTCCATTGACTATAAAAAATTCTATAATTCAAACATAGATTATGGCTTAGTCACATTTGATTTAAGCAATAAAAAACCTCTTCAAATAACGAAAAAAGAAATACCAAAAAGTTTACTAGCAGATTATTTAATGGCCTCGGCCTCATGTTATCCTGCCTTCAAAAAGAAAGAGATTGAAGGAAAAAAATACATTGATGGAGGTATAGTGGATAACTTACCAATTAATCTAGCTATAAATATGGGTGCCGATGAAATAATAGCAGTTGACTTAAATGCCCCCGGAATAAAACAAAAGCCAATAAAAAAAGTCCCAACTCTAACTATAAAACCAAACAATAAATTAACTAATTTCCTAAACTTTAATGAAGAAGGTGCCAGAAAAAACATGAAATTTGGATATAATGACACCATGAAAATATTAAACCAACTAGAAGGGAAAACCTATACATTCAAAAAAGGAGATATATCTAAAAATAGACAATTACATAAAGAAACATATGAATTTTTATTTAATAAAATTATGAATACTACTAAATTAACAAATAGTTTCAAAGATATCCTAAAAATAACTACTACAAATAAAGAAAAAGTAATAGACAATCTATTTTTACGCATCATAGAAAGTCTAGGTAAAACATTTGGATTAGACGAAACAGTCATTTATACTTATAAAAGCTTTAATAAAGAATTAAAGAAAAAGTTTAATAAATTATTATTAAATAAAAATAACAAAAAAATAAAGAAGAAAGAGGAAATAATAATTAATTTATATAAAAAAATGATGAAGAAAGAATATAAGGAGTTAAGAAAATTAGCACTTATAACCCCAATAGACTTCTTAAAAGCTTTATATATTTATTCAATAAATGAGGTTTAATATGCAAAAATTCAAATATAGTAATACAAATAAACGATATCATACATTAGATTATTATTACAAAAACAAGTTCAAATCCAAAGTATTCAAAGTAAGTCTAAATGCCGGATTTTCTTGCCCAAATATTGATGGAACAGTGGGACATGGAGGCTGTATATATTGTTCTAAAACAGGAAGTGGAGAATTTGCAGGAAATAAAGAAGAAAATATAAGAAAGCAATTTTCTAATATAAAAGATATAATGCTAAAAAAATGGCCCAATGCTAAATATATAGGATACTTCCAAGCAAGAACAAATACTTATGCACCTGTAGAAAAATTAAAAGAACTTTATGAAGCAGTCCTAGAAGAAGACAATGTAGTGGGACTAAACATCGCAACCCGTCCTGATGCCATAACAGAGGAATGCCTAGATTACCTAACAGAACTAAATAAGAAAACTTATCTAACCATTGAATTGGGACTTCAAACCACAAACGAAAAAACATCTAAACTAATAAATAGATGCCACTCTCTAGAATGTTTCGAAAACATGGTTAAAAAATTAAGAAATCGAAATATAGATGTTGTGGTTCATATTATTAATGGACTACCTTATGAAACAAAAGAAGATATGCTAAACACAGTTAAATATTTAAATAATCTAGATATTCAAGGAATAAAAATACATATGCTAAGTATTTTAAAAGATACACCTATTGAAAAATTATATAAAAAAGAAAATATTAAAATATTAACAAAAGAAGAATACATTGATATTGTAATAGATCAATTAGAACTATTAAGACCTGAAATAGTAATTCATAGAATTACAGGGGATCCAAAATTAGATGATTTAGTTGAACCTAATTGGTTAGTAAAAAAATTCTGTGTTTTAAATGATATAGATAAAGAAATGGTAAAAAGGGATTCTTATCAAGGTAAAAAACTGTAAAAACAATACAATATTGATAAAAAACAAGATATAACATTTAAACAAGTAGATTTATAGCTTTAGAACCAAAACATCTTGTTAAAGATTTTTATTATGCCCAATTTACATAAGAAATACATAGTTTATTTTTCTTAAGATTCCCCTTCCTACTCCTCAAATACACATAATTATACTTCCTTTATAATAACATTAGCTGAAGAATTAATATCCAATATAAATTCTTTAGCAATATTATCTTTTACCGTAATATTCATCGGAGTATATGACAAAGTAAACATATTAGTTTTCTCAGTAACATTATCAAATGCAAAATTAGATAAATTCAAATTTTGCAAATTCATGCAGCCATTAAACATCGATTCCATACTAACCACATTAGAAGTAATAAAGCTACTTAAATCTAAATTTGTAAGATTAGTACAATTATAAAACATTTCTAACATAGTAGTTACATTACTAGTCTTAAAATTGCTAATAATAAGTTCGGCTAAGTTACTACAACCACTAAACATACTTTGCATGTTAGCCACTCTTGATGTATCAAAGTTATTTAAATCAAGTCGATTAAGTAATTTACAATTATAAAACATACTTCTCATAGTAGTTACATTACCAGTTTTAAAATTACTAATAATAAGTTCAGTTAAGTTACTACAACCATTAAACATACTTTGCATGTTATCTACCTTTGATGTATCAAAGTTATTTAAATCAAGTCGACTAAGTAACTTACAGTTATAAAACATAGTCTGCATGTTAGTTACAGCACTCGTATTAAAGCCACTTATATCTAAGTATGTAAGATTAGAACAATTATAAAACATACCACCCATATTAACCGTTTTTGATGTATCAAATTTATCCAAATTTAAATTATCTAGCTCACTGCACCCATAAAACATAACATACATATTGGTGACTTCACTAGTGTCATAGTTATCCCCAAAATCTATAGAATGTAAATTAGAAAACCCATAAAATGCATAGGATGAGTTAGGATTAGCTTTCACTCCACCCTTTCCTATTATATACAACTCATATAAATCATTGCTATCCTCATCTAATGTATATGCTACTACAGAGTAATCCTTATTTGCAGATGCATCCCAAGAATCAATCACATTATCTGGTACTACTTTACTATTCTTAAATTCTATTTTTTCTATTTTGCTTTTATCCAACGTCCCATTAAATACTGCTGTTTTACTGCTACTATTCATTGCAAGTATTGGTTCCTTATATCCAGAAACCATTACCCTTCCATTTATGCTAAGATCTGACGTTAATACACTATATCCTATGGACATAAACAAAAATACTACAACAATAGTAAAATAAAGGATTTTCTTTTGAGGATTTTTATAATTAAAATGTAATGTTCCCATTATTCTTCTCCTACTATTATTATTATTCATACTACCCAAATTATATCCTACCTCAGAAGTTATGTCAATTTATACATAGTAATGATAATGTATAATTCTTAGCGTTTCAAAATCAACTTCTGTGCAGATTCTATGCCATAATAAAATCTCTCTATTTATTTCGTTTAATATAGAGAGATTTCTTATTCATACAATTTTTACAGAATCTTTTACAATATAATCCTGTAAAGTAAAATCAGGATAATCCCAAGTTCATACTATTTCTTATCCATAGTTTCTTTTAGTGTAGTACCAATAGTTGCTAAGTTTTGTAAATCACTTGGAACAATAATCTTAGTAGATTGACCATTAGCAACATCAACTAAAGCCTCATAACTCTTATATTTTAAAACTGAGTCATCCATCTTTACATCCTTTAAAAGTTTCAAACCTTGTGCAGTAGCTTCTTGAATTTTAATAATGGCCTCAGCCTCACCCTCAGCTTCACGAATCTGTGCTTCTTTTTTTGCATCAGCTCTCAAGATTGTACTTTCCTTTTCACCTTCAGCAATCAAAATTGCAGCTTTTTTCTCACCTTCAGCTTTTAATATTGCTTCACGCCTCTCACGTTCAGCACGCATTTGCTTTTCCATTGCCTCTTGAATATCTCTTGGTGGTAAAATATTTTTAACTTCTACACGATTAACTTTAATTCCCCAAGGATCAGTAGCTTCATCCAAAATAGCTCTCATCTTTGTATTAATAACATCACGACTTGTTAAGGTTTCATCAAGTTCTAACTCACCAATAATATTACGAAGTGTTGTAGCTGTTAAGTTTTCAATTGCATTAACTGGATTTTCAACTCCATAAGTATAAAGTTTTGGATCAGTTATTTGAAAATAAACAACTGTATCAATTTGCATAGTAACATTATCTTTTGTAATAACTGGCTGTGGAGCAAAATCCTTAACAATTTCTTTTAAACTAACAGTATTAGCATTTCTCTCAATAATAGGTATAACATAATGAAGACCAGTCTCCATTGTTCTGTGATATGCCCCAAGTCGCTCCACTACTACAGCTTTAGATTGAGAAATTATCTTAATTCCTGCAACTGCTAAAACTAATATAACAATAATAATTAAACCTAAAAATCCCATTTACTTCTCCTCCTTATTTTTAGAAACAATAAGTTTTACGCCCTCTATTTTATCTACTATAACTTTTTCTCCCACTTCTATAGTTTTATTACTTGCTGCTGTCCAAACGGTTCCAAATACTTTTACTTCTCCATAATTATGAGCAGTTATCTTCTTAGTAACCTCACCAACTTTTCCAATAACCCTATCCAAGTTTGTAGGTGTTTTCTTTGTATTATTAAACCTTTTTACGATAGGCTTTGTCAAAACTAAACTAATAATACTAACCACAATAAATGTTACTAACTGCATGATTAAATTATCAGTAAAAAGAGCAACAAGCATCGCAAAAACAGCGCCAATTGCAAACCATATCGAAACTAAATTAATTGTAATAACTTCTATAAAAAGTAAAACAAAAAATAATAGCCCCCAATAAATAGACATAAAACTCACCACCTACTTAAATTATATGTTAATAAATACATTTTTTCAATAAAAATAAATATAAATTTATTGTCTATATATGAAAAGTATATTATAATTAATTAAAGAAGGTAGGAGTACACTTATGAAAAATTTTACAAATAAACAAACAAAAATTATATCCGCAGCTCTTGCTACCTGGGGAATTATTTTAATCGGTAGTGGTACTACTATGACTTTAATGGAAAAACCAATTGAAAAACCAAAAGTAAAATTAAAAGTAGTCCAAAAACGAGTAGCAAAAACAAAAAGTAATGAAATTAAACTAAAAGATATGGAATTAGAAATAAATAAGCCCTTAAGCGTTGATGTAAAAGATTATTTAGAAAATGTTGATGATATAGAAGAAAAGATAATTAAATCACTAAAATTAGATACCTCTATGGTAAATGTAAACGAAGCAGGAAGTTACACATACACAATAACATACAAAAAGAAAAAATTTAACGGTACATTTATAATTAAAGAAAAGCCATTACCTGAAGTTGCTTCAATGACCCTAAAGACACTCAATCTAGAAATTGCATCAGCACTATCAACAGATGTACAAACCTATGTAGTTGAAACACTAAGTGATGAAGTAAAGGCAAATACTAAATTAAATTTAGCTAATGTTAACACCGCACAAAGTGGAAATTATCAATATACAGTTACATATAATGGAAAGCTTTATACTGGAACCATTATCATTTATCAACCAAAAATTATAAACACGCCTACACCAACTACTACTCCTTCAACATCCCCAATGTTACCAGAAGAAACTGATAAAAATGATACACAAGAAGAAAAATAAAATTAAGAAAAAATCCACAGAGTTGTGGATTTTTTTATGATAAACCAATTATTTTACCATCAACCAAATCAATCTTCTCATAGTTTGGTTTTTTTGGTAAACCCGGCATAGTTAAAACTTTACCCAAAAGCACGGTGATAAACTTGGCCCCATTATAAACCTTAATATCACGTACATAAATAGAATATCTATTACTAATAGATACATTTTTAGCATCATCAGATAATGAATATTGTGTTTTAGATACACAAATAGGAAGATTAAATATATTATTTTCTTCAATGTTTTTAATTTTACTTAAAGCCAAATTACTATAGTTAACTCCATCGACTCTATATATCTCTTTTGCCAAAATCTCTAATTTTTCTTTAATAGACAAACAATCATCATATAATAATTTAAAATGATTTTCCCTATTCAATACTTTCAAAACCTCCTGAGCTAAATCAATAGCTCCACTTCCACCATCACTATAAGCATTGCTTATAGAAAAAGGAATACTATTTTTAAAACAAAACTCTTTTAATAAGGTAATTTCTTCATCCAAATCAGTAGAAAACCTATTTAAGCAAACGATCACATTAGAATTAAATTTTTTCATATTTTCGTAGTGAATCATTAAATTGTGAAAACCTTTTATAAACGCTTCATCATTTCTCCTTAAAATATCTTCTTTATTAACACCACCATGATATTTTAGTGCCTTAATAGTTGTAACCAAAACCACACAGTCAGGTTTTATATTGGACTGCCTGCATTTTATATCAAAGAATTTTTCAGCACCCAAATCAGATCCGAAACCAGCCTCTGTAACAACATAATCCCCATAACTTAAGGCCATCTTTGTTGCAACAACAGAGTTACACCCATGAGCAATATTAGCAAAAGGTCCCCCATGAACGATAGTAGGAGTTCCTTCTAATGTTTGCACTAAATTAGGTAAAAAAGCATCTTTTAAAATAACAAGTAAACTTCCGACAAGATTTAAATCCTTCACATAGACAAACTCATCATTTTCATTAGAACCAACAATAATATCTCCAAGTCTCTTTCTTAAGTCATCAATATCACTAGCTAAACAAAATATTGTCATAACCTCACTAGCAGCGGTTATATTAAACCCTGTTGTTCCATACTTAGTATCAATTTCTCTTAAACCTCTATCATTAACATCCAAACATCTCTCAAAAGTAACATTTTTAATTCGCAAATCATTACCTTGCTCAATATGATTATCAATAGCAGCACTAATTAGATTATTAGCAGCAGTTATAGCATGAAAATCTCCTGTAAAATGTAAATTAATGTCATCCATTGGAACAACTTGAGAATACCCTCCACCAGTTGCTCCCCCTTTCATACCAAATACAGGTCCCATAGAAGGTTGACGTAACGTCAAAACAACTTTCTTTTCTAATTTTCTTAAAGCATCACTAAGTCCAATACTAACAGTAGTTTTCCCCTCTCCCAAAGGAGTTGGACTAGTAGCAGTCACAAGAATAAGTTTACTATTTTTCAAAGAACCATTACTAGTAATTTTAGCCTTATCATTACCATATAAAATTAACTGATCTTCACGAATTCCCATGTCAAGAGCAACATCTTTTATATCCCTTGTAATACATTCTCTTGCAATATCTATATCACTCATCGAATCACCTCTAAAATTAATTATATCATATTTAATAAAATTATATGAAACTTGTTTATTAATAGAAAAGAAATAACGAAAAATCAAATTTCCCCTATTGAAAATCAATTTTTGAAAAATATTTATCTTTAAAATATAAAAAAAGAGACTTTGTAATAAAAAAAGCAATATGCTAGTATCTTAACCATTAAGAAAAAAGGAGGGATTGTATTGAAAAAAATAATATTTTTCTTAATAACCATAATTAGTATAACTTTGTTTAAATCAACAAATGTTTATGCAAGTACTGTTAATTTTTATGAGGGAGAATACATTAATGGCATCTATATGAACAAAAGAGCAGCTGGTAGTAATACCATATACTATCAAAAAGCTAGATTCTTTAGAGAAGTAGGAACGAATAATATCGCTTATTGTATTGAACCATTTAATTTCTTTCAGGAGGAAACCACCTATGAATCAACTTTCAATCCAAATAACTTAACAGCATATCAAAAAGAAAGAATCTCTATGATAGCACATTTTGGTTATGGCTATGGAAATCATCAAGATGAAAAATGGTATGCCATTACACAATTTATGATTTGGCAAGCTGCTGATCCAACTGGTAATTTCTACTTTACTGATACCTTAAATGGAAATAGAGTCGAAAAATTTACTAGTGAAATGAATGAGATAAACAATTTAATAAATAATTATCAGACTACACCTTCAATAGTAAATAAAGAATACAATCTAGTTGAAGGAGAAAATTTAAATATTGTTGATGATAATAGTGTATTAAATAACTATCAATCATCAAACGAAAATTTTTCTATCTATAATAATACATTGATAGCGAACAACCTAACTGAGGGCACTTATGAAATAAACCTAATAAGAAGAAGTACTATCCACAATAGACCTATAATTTTCTATCAAGCTACAAATAGTCAAAATTTGGTAGAAACAGGAGATATCGATGATAAAAACTATACCCTTAAAGTAAATGTAACAAAAACAAAATTAGAAATAACAAAAATAGATAATAAAACCCAAACTACAACGCCTAGTGGTGATGCAGAACTAAAAGGAGCGGTATACGAATTATATGATAGTAACATCAATAAATTAGAAGAGATTAAAATTGATGAATATTGTAAAGGTGTAATAGAAAATTTACCATTTGGTAAGTACTACTTAAAAGAAATAAAAGCAGGAATAGGCTATAATATAGATGATAAAATTTATGAATTCACAATAGATAAAGAAAATAATGTCATAAATCTAGTCCTAGAAAATAAAGTAATTGAAGCAAAGATAGAAATAAACAAAAGCTATGAAAATTCAACATTAGAAAATGAAGCTAATATAACCTTCAATATATATAACAAAAACGATGAGTTAATAACAGCAATAACAACAGATGAATTTGGTCATGCAGAAACCTATCTTCCCTATGGAACCTATACTATAAAACAGCAAAATACTACCAAAGGATATTACAAAGTAGAGGACTTCAAAATAAACATAGATAATGAAGAAACGCAAATTTATAACTTAACTGATTATAAAATAAAAGTGCCTAATACAAAAACACAAGCTAACATTTTACTAACCATAATTAGATTGGTACTATTCTTATGTGCAAAAAACTTATTTTAATTATAGGAATTTTCTTCATCTATCTCCTAACCTGCCATACAATATACATAAATAATATAAGTCAAAATAAAATTTCTAAATCAATAAAAACTTTTACTAATAAAGAACAACCCATAGGTAAATTGATAATAGAAAAGATAAATATAAATAATGAACTATATTCACTAAAAAGTAAGCATAATAATATTGAAGAAAATATAACTATTCTAGATGGCTCGATCGAACCAAATAAAGAAAATAGTATTATGTTTATTGCTGCTCATTCTGGAACTGGCCAAATTGCCTATTTCAAAAACTTAGACAAACTAAAAACAGAAGATGAAATTACACTAATATATAATGAAAAAACTTACAACTATAGAATAACAAAAATTTGGGAAGAACCAAAAAATGGCTATATTCATGTCAATAAGGAAAAAGAAAATCAACTTGTTCTAACAACTTGTAGTCCGAATAAAGACAACAAACAATTAATAATTAACAGTACATTAAAAAGAGTCTATTAAGACTCTTCAGACTGTTGACAAAGTCAATGGTCTTTTCTTTTTTTCAAAAATAGTTTATAA
>CAOJYR010000029.1 GCA_948465965.1 uncultured Mycoplasmatota bacterium | reverse complement strand
AAACTTACATTTTAGGTAATGAAATGTGCGGACACTTAATATTTCCATTTGTAATGTACCTAAAATAGGTATTTTTTCTTTTAAAAGAATAGAAAACATGTTAAGATAAAAGTGGTGATGAAGTATGAAAACAAGAAAGAGTAAAATTTTTCCAATATTGATTACAATTTTGTTAATTGTGATTATAATTTATCTATTTGCAACAGTAAAACAACCCTTTATTGAATGTACAAAAACAACCACTTTTGATAGCAATATTAAAGTTAAAGAAGACTTAAAAGCCAGCCTAAATAATAATAAAATTTCTAAAATAGATCTTACGAAAACCATTATATTACCAGACGATTTAATTAAAGATTCTAAACATATGAATAGTATAGAATATGCTCTAAAGGAGTCATATGATTATTTAGGTAAGAATAATGTGATGCTAAGAAAAGAAGATAATAAAATCATTATGAAAATTTCTATAGAAAAAGATGAGACTGTAATTTTAAATAATATTGAATTCACAAACAATAATGAGTTGCAAATAAAAGTAGATTCTAATACAAAAAGTAGTAATGTAGTAGCGCTAAAAATAGCAGATAAATATACAGAAGGAGAACTAATGACCAGAATGAAAAATAATGGTTATGCTTGTAAGTAGAAGTAAATTATGGATGATATTTATATAAGAAATATTTGTGATAATCTAGACTTTACCTCCAATTTATTAAACGATATTGGAAATGGTATACTTTTAACAAACAAAGAAATAGAAGTCTTAAATAAATATTGTATTGACTACAAAAGCTGCACATCATTAAAAAATGTAATAGCTAAGATAGAACAAGTTTTATCTGAAGATCAATCAAATGATTTAGAGGACCTAGATTATATAGTAGAGGCGATATCTGAAAGAGATTATTATCAGAATACTAACAAATAGTAGACAATTCACATAAAATATGTTATAATCATTAATCGAACAAAGAAGCAGTAGATAATTTTTTATTTATGCTTCTTTTTTATTCTAATAGGGGAGGCAATAAAACATGATAGATCATCAGGAAAAAGAGTTTAAAGAATTAATGTTAAGGTATAACTTTGCCAAAAGGACTTTAGAAACAGAATTAGATATACTACTTAAAGAGTACGAATTTAATCATGAGACTACACCAGTAGAACATATAAAATCCAGACTAAAATCAAAAAGTAGTGCAATAAAAAAATTAGAAAAAAAAGGATATGATATAACTCCAGAGAATATTAAAAATCATATTCATGATATGGTAGGAGTCAGAATAGTTTGCTCCTTCTTATCAGACGTTTATGATATTGTGGATATTATTAAATCTTCTAATAAATTTAGAGTAAAGGATGAAAGTGATTACATAAAAAATCCGAAAGATTCAGGGTATGTTAGTTATCACTTAAATGTTTTAGTTCCCCTATATTTGCAAAAAAACATTGAATATATTGAAACAGAAATTCAAATAAGAACAGTTGCTATGGACTTTTGGGCTAGTCTAGACCATAAATTAAGATATAAATTACCAGATGATATTCCAGTTTATTTGCAAAGAGAGATGTTAGAATGTTCAGAAAGTATAAATGTATTGGACACAAAAATGCAACATTTATATGAAATAGTAAAAAAATATCAAGATAAATGATATAATATATTCAGGGAGGGGATCGTTATGAATTATATGCTAGATAAAATTAATTTGCTTGAGAATAAGCAAGCAATTCTTGATGGAGCCGATGAAATAGTAAAAATACTACAAGATAATAAAAAGTTAGATGATAGTGAGAAACTTATGACCATTGAGTTAGCTATGGCTAAACTAAATTATGAATTATATCACATCAGTGGTGATAGCAAAGAGTAAAAGTACTATTTAATTAGTATTTTTATTTTGGTAAAAGAAAATAATTTGCTATAATATAAATGAAAGAGGGAGACATATGATATATTTAGATTATAGTGCAACAACACCAGTAGATAGTGAAGTATTAAAAACCTTTACTGAGGTTAATAAAAGTTTTATTGGTAACCCTAATTCACTTCATAAATTGGGATTGGAATCGAAACAATTAATAGATGCTTCAACTGAACAAATTGCTAATCTTTTAAAAGTAAAACCAAATGAAATAATTTATACAAGTGGCGCTAGTGAAGCGAATAACACAGCGATTAAGGGGATTTGTTTAAAATACAAAAATAGAGGGAAACACATTATTACAACAGAACTGGAACACTCTTCTGTTATTGGCCCAATATCCTATCTTTCATCACTTGGTTTTGATGTTGATTTTGTCAAATTAGATGAAAATGGACTTGTAGATTTAAATGATTTAGAACATCTTATAAGAAGCGATACAATACTTGTTTCAATTGCTTCAGTAAATAGTGAAATAGGTATTAGACAACCACTAGGTAAAATAAGTGAAATTGTAAGAAAAAATAAAAAAACATATTTACATAGTGACATAACACAAAGTGTTGGAAAAGAAAAAATAGATTTATCACTAGTAGACTTAGCCAGTTTTTCAGCACAAAAATTCTTTGGGTTAAAAGGAGTAGGGGTTCTAATAAAAAAGGAAAATATCGTTATAGATCCATTGATTCATGGAGGAAAATCAACAACAGCATATAGAAGTGGAACACCAGCCACTCCATTAATAGCGTCACTAGCAAAGGCATTAAGACTTAGCTATGAAAATTTTGGTATAAAATATAATAAAGTGAATGAATTACATGATTATTTATTAGAGAAATTACAACAATTAGATGTTAATATTAATAGTAATGAAAACTGTATACCACATATTATAAATATTAGTATAAGTAAAATAAAACCAGAAACTATACTACATGCTTTAGAAAAGGATGATATTTATATATCAACAATGACCGCCTGTTCAACTAGTAAATACTCAAAAGCAGTTTATGCAGTTACAAAAGACGAGCAAAGAGCAAAACATAGTCTTAGAATTAGCTTGTCCCATTTAACAACAAAAGAAGAATTGGATATATTTTTAGATAAATTTAAAAAAAATCTAATTCGCCTAGCTGAAGTTAGCACTAAATAAAGGAGGCAATAACATATATGAAGGTTATAAAAATCACAGCTATATGGTGTTCAGGTTGTCTAATTATGAACAAAGTATGGAATAACGTCTTAAAAAAACAGAAAATAGAAACTATTTCTCTAGATTATGACATAGATAAAGAAGAAGTAGAAAAATATCATGTAGGAAATATTTTGCCAGTATTTATATTTGAAAAAGATAATAAGGAACTTCTACGTATTGAAGGAGAAAAAAGTGAAAAGGAAATGATAGAAATAATAGAGAAATTAGGTGTTTCAATTGAAAAATAAAATAAAATACATAATTTTGTGTTTACTAGTAATAGTAGTAGGAGTCTTACCAGTTAATGCCAAGGAAAATGATAAGATAACAATTTATTTTTTTCATGGAGATGGTTGTCCCCATTGCAGTGAGGAAAGTAAATTTTTATCATCCCTTGAAAATAAATATAAAAATGTAAATATTATAAGTTATGAAGTTTGGTATAATGACGAAAATGCCGAACTTTTAGATAAAGTAAAGAAATCATTAAACATTAAATCCAATGGTGTTCCACTTACCATTATAGGAGAAACAAACATTGTAGGTTATACAGACGTAATAGGAGACAAGATTAAACGTGCAATTAGTTATTACCAAAAAGAAGACTATGAAGATATAATGTTACAAATTAAAAATAACACTTATCAAAAAGATACAAATAAAACAAGTAATTTTAGTAAAGAAGAGGAAAAAACAGATAGGGAAAATACGATTAAAGTACCTATAATAGGTAAAGTGAATGTAAAGAAATTATCTATCTTTAATGCTTCTGTTTTAATAGGATTAATAGATGGATTTAATCCTTGTGCAATGTGGATTTTACTTTTCCTACTAAGCGTTTTAATAGGAATGAAGGATAAAAGAAGAATGTGGGCTTTAGGGTTAACCTTTCTCATAACATCAGCATTTATATATTTATTGATTATGATGTCCTGGTTAAATGTTGTAATAAAAGTGACAACTTCGATTTTAATTAGAAATGGTATAGCTATAATTGCAGTAGTAGGTGGAATAATTAATCTAAAAGAATATCTAAATACAAAGTCAACTGGTTGCAAAGTAGTAGATGATAAAAAAAGAAATAAAATATTTAATAGAATAAAAAAATTTACACATGAAAAAAGCTTTATTTTAGCTCTTATAGGTGTTATAGGATTGGCTATTTCTGTTAATTTAGTAGAACTTGCTTGTTCTGCAGGATTACCAATAGTTTTTACCCAATTACTAGCTATTAATAATATTACTGGATTAAAGGCCCTATTTTATACTTTAATCTATATTCTTTTCTTTTTACTAGATGATATAGTAGTCTTTACTATAGCTATGTCAACCATGAAACTAACAGGAATATCTACAAAGTATAATAAATATTCTCACCTTTTAGGAGGACTTATTATGCTTTTAATAGGTATACTGTTACTATTTAAACCAAATTGGCTAATGTTTAATTTTAATTAGTTTACTTATACAAAAAACTTGTGTATAATATTATTTGAATATAGAGGAGTGGCTAATATGGATATGGAAGAAAAAGAAATGATACAAATAATTGATTATGATGGGTTAAAAACAGAAGTAGAATTGGTTACATATTTAAACTCTGACGATGATAAAAGACAATATATAGTATATACAAAAGGAGAAATTAAAGGAGAAACTGGAGATCAAGTGATTTATATTTCTAGATTTATTAACGAAGATGGAGTATTAAAGTTAGAAGAAATTGAAGATGATGCCGAATGGGTTGATGTGCAACATCTATTAAAAAAGATAGCTAATGCTGTAGATTAGGATGGTGTGAAGATGAATAGTGAATATATGTATAAAGATGAAAAATACAATAACGCTGTAAAAGATATAAAAGCAGCTCTCCTTGACATTATCGTAATTGAAAATAATAAATTAGCAGCTCTTGAAGAACAAATAACAACAGAAGTAAACGAAGAGAAAAAGCAAAAACTAAAAGAGCAACAAAAAAAAGAAAGTGAAGTCTTAGATAAAACCTTAGAAAATATTAATACACTAATAAAAAATATTGAAGTCCTAGATTCTATCAATAAAGAATTTACAGATATAACCGAAAATAGATTAGGAAAAGTAATAGAACAAACAGAGGACGAAGATATAAAGATAGCATTTGAAAAGGCAATGGCTAACATAGAGGAGTCACAGCAACAACTATCTACTGATATAAAAGAGGATATAGAAAAAAGTGATTTTATCCAAGAAGAGAAAGAAAAAATAGAAGAAGATATAAATACAATAAGTGAAGGACCTCTTATAAATAAGGAAGAGATTAAAAATCCAGATGATGTAGAAGAAAAAATAACAGAGGAAGAAAAAAGCAAGGAACAAGTGGAACTGGTTCCGGAACTTGAAAGTGTGAATAGACAATTAGATCTCATAAAAGAGCAAGAAGATAGTATAAAAGATAATAAGGATCTAAATTCCTTAGAAAAAACAGTAGAACTTTTAACATTTAAAAAAATAACAAAGAAAGTCACTAAAGCTATTTTAGTAAGGCAAGATCAATTACAAAAACTAGCTGCATCAAGAAAAAAACAAAAAGCCTTAGTTGAAGCCAAGGGAGCCTTTGCTGGATATAAGTATATGGAAGATGTTCAAACTACAATTGACAACGTATTAGAGAATGAACAAGAAGTAGAGCAACAATTAATGAATCAGACAGGACTTACAAATGAATATAGTATGGATAAAGAACGACAGATAGAAGATCTGATGGTAAAAGCAAATATTTATTATAGTGAGGGAGAAACAGATAAAGCGCAAGAATTATATGAACAAATCAGCAGACTAAATTCCGAAATAGGTAAGGAAAATGTTAAAGAGAAAGTAATTACTAATAAAAATTAAAAAGAAACATATGTAAACTAAGGCAAGAAAGCCTTTTTTTTTATTACTAAATTTGATACAATGAATATAGTCATAATAAGGAGGAGTATCATGCGGCGTACAGATAAAATTAATTTAGCTAAAGTGATGATATCTTTTTCCTTAGTGTTAATTTTTTCAGGCGTAGCTTTTGATTTAGAAAAAAATGCAAAAGCAATTAATCCCATAAAAGAAACTTACGTTTTATCTAATCCAAGTGATACTTCCGATACAATATCCATAACAACAATTGATGGCACTAAAATAACTCCCACAAATGATGACAAAGAAAATGATGATGATCAATCATTATCAAAAGAAAACACCAATCAATCAAATGATGATAAAAAGAATAACCAAGAGGTAATAGATCAAAATAACGCTTTAAGGAACACCATTCAAAATAACTATGGGATTACAATAAAATATGGTATAGAAACAGACGGGTATTCTGTTGGAGGCCTATCTACTACATCTCTTACAGATAAAAATAGTATAGCAGAAGCACTAAACAACCTAAATGGTAGTTTAGCCGTATATCCATCTAACTTCTTTCAAGAAATGAGAAATGGAGGCTATCCATTAACGATATATTTAATAAAAAGGTATAGTGCAAACAACGTAACAGGGATTACAGACTCAACCAATAATAATATCGTTATATCAATAGCTACAGACTATTCCTTTGGCGAAAGTTTTCATCATGAAATTTATCATTATATAGAACGATATATTTATGCAAGAGGTGGAAAATATACTACATGGAATAACCTAAATCCTATAGGATTTAACTATGGTAACCAAAATTCAGCACTTTCTTTTGATATAACAGACTCACCTGATGCATACTTTGTTAATAATTATGCACAAACAGATGCAGCGGAAGATAGGGCCTCAACGTTTGAATATATGACTGCACCGTCAAAAAATACCTGCTTAGAGAGTGGCAGACACATCTGGCTCAAAGCAAAATATATGTGTGAACAAATTGATGCAGTATTTAATAGTGTGAATTCCCATACAAAAGAATACTGGGAAAGGTATGTATATTAATATGAAACAATTATTTATAAATAAAGATGATTTAGAAAAGCATGAAATTGATGAAGAGGCTATAAGATCGAAGGGATTAGTAATCAATGATAAGAATGAATTATTATTAGTGTATAATGGTAATACATTTCAATTTCCAGGAGGACATAGAAAAAAGGAAGAGTCATTAGAAGAGACTCTCCTAAGAGAAGTACAAGAGGAGACAGGAATTGATATGATTATTGAAAATGGCCCATTTATGACCATTACTGAATATTGTAGAAACTATCGAAATACCAATAAGAATCGTTGTAATAAAATATATTATTATGTAGTAAAATGCAATGATTTACCGAATTATGAAAAGATAAATCTATCAGATTTTGAAAGACAAACAGAGTTTAAACTATCTTATGTAAAATTAGATAAAATAGAAGAATTTCTAGAACAAAATATCAAAAATAAAAAAATGGATGACCTAATAGGTTATGAAATGATAGAAGTATTAAAATATTATAAACAATTAATAGGAGGGAATATATGAAAATATTAGTAACAGGAGGACTTGGATTTATTGGAAGTCATACTTGTGTAGAATTATTAGAAGAAGGCTATGAGGTAGTAGTAATTGATAATCTATCGAACTCTAAAATAGATGTGGTAGATAAAATAAAAGAAATTACGAAAAAAGAAATAAAGTTTTACAAGGAAGATGTTTGTAATAAAGAGGGATTAGAGAAAATATTTACAGAAAACAAAATTGACGCAGTCATTCATTTTGCAGGGTATAAAGCAGTAGGAGAGTCTGTGGAAAAGCCAATTATGTATTATGAGAATAACCTAATGTCCACACTAGAATTATGCAAGGTAATGAAAGAACATAATTGTAAAAAAATTGTATTCTCATCAAGTGCTACAGTTTATGGTTCACCAAAATCATTACCAATAAAGGAAGATTTCCCATTATCAACAACGAATCCATATGGAACAACCAAATTAATGATAGAAAGAATACTAGAAGATATTTATATATCAGATAAAGACTTTTCTATTGCAGTATTAAGATACTTTAATCCAATTGGGGCACATAAAAGTGGACTTTTAGGAGAAAATCCAAAAGGAATTCCTAATAATTTAATGCCATATATCGTAAGAGTTGCAACGAAAGAATTAGAATGCTTAAGTGTATTTGGAGATGATTATGATACACCTGATGGAACTGGAGTAAGAGACTATATTCATGTAGTCGATTTAGCGAAAGGCCATATAAAGGCAATTGAGAAAATACTAAATGATAAAGGAATTAATTACTATAATTTAGGAACAGGTAATGGTTATAGTGTGTTAGACCTAGTGAAGACGTTTGAACGTGTCAATAATGTCAAAGTTAACTATAAAATAGTTGCTCGTCGTCCAGGAGATATCGCAGCCTGCTATGCAGATCCAACAAAGGCGAAAGAAGAATTAGGTTGGACTGCTAAGCTTGGTATAGAAGAAATGTGTAAGGATTCTTATAACTATATTTTGAAACAAAAGTAATCGTAAAAATAAATGAGTAGATGAAAAATCTACTTTTATTGTGGTATAATAATCCTATTGGAGGTACCTATGAAATTAATAATTGAAAACTTAACAAAAAATTATGATAAAAAGAATGTTTTAAAGGACATAGATTTCACTTTTGAAGAAGGAAAAATATATGGATTAATTGGAAGAAATGGAGCAGGAAAGACAACCCTTTTTAATGCAATAAATGAGGATGTTGATATTGATAGTGGAAAGTTTTACTTAGAAGATGAATATGGAAAAAATACATTAAACACTACTGATATAGGCTATGTTATAGCAACACCCACAGTTCCAGAATTCCTAACTGCAAAAGAATTTTTATCTTTTTTTATAGAAATAAATAAAGAAAGTATAAAAGAAGTAATGTCAATAGATGAATACTTTGATCTAGTAAAGATTGATAAAGAAGATCAAGATAGACTTCTGAAAGAATACTCTCATGGTATGAAAAACAAGATGCAGATGTTAATAAATATTATAGCCAATCCAAAAGTAATCCTTTTAGATGAACCATTAACATCCCTTGATGTAGTTGTACAAGAGGATATGAAAAAGCTTCTAAAGAAACTAAAAAAAGACCATATTCTAATATTTTCTACGCATATACTAGAACTTGCCCTGGATTTATGTGATGAAATAGTAATACTAAATAATAGACAACTAGAATTAATAGAAAAAGATAACTTAAATACAAAAAAATATAAAGATAAAATAATCAAAAGCCTAAAGGATGATACAAATGCTTAATACATTGAAAATGTCTTTAAAAATAGATATGACTTATGCAATTAATTCTTTTATATACACAATAAAAAAGACGCCAATCTTTAAAGATTTATTTATAGATGATTCACTTTACAAAAGTAAAAAAGCCAAAGCATTTATTAGATTATTAGGTATAATCTTATCTTCTTTTAGAGTAATTATATTTAAACTCTTTTATTTCCTTATCATTTATGGTATAGCAGAACTTATTTCTCCAAAGAATACCCTAAATGCTTTTATCCATATTTATTTTGTCTTTACTATAATTGGAATGTTTATAAATAATAAAACACTTTCAACAAGTACCAAAAAGTACTTTTCTATCATTCTATTTAATATGGACGCTAAAAAGTTTTTAAGAGCAAATTTATTTTTTAATATTTTCTCTAATTTAATTTTAAACTTAATAATATTATTAGTAATGATAAAGTCTCCATTAGCAATAATATTAACTATCTTTACATCATTAGTAAGATTAATAGGAGAGGGCTTAAGTATTTTTTACTATAAAAAGTATAAATTACTAATAACCACCAATCTTAAAGTATATTGGACAATTGTTACCTCACTTGCAATTTTAGCCTTATTACCATTAATAAAAATACAAGTATCTAATATCTTTATTTTAATAGCAACAATTATTTCTATACCACTAGCAATCATTTCATACATCTATATAAATAGTGTGAAAGACTACAAATTAATTTATAAAAAATTAAATACACTGAATAAAGCAATAAATCAAGGACAAGCAAAAGAGTATAATCGCCAAGCAATGGTAGAAGTAAGAGATAAGGATAAAATCATAAATAATAAAAAAATTAAAAATAAAAAAGGATATGATTTATTTAATACAATCTTCTTTGAGCGACATAAGGAAATCCTTCTAAGAAGCGCTAAAAATTATGCCCTAGTTGCTTTAGGAATCATTATCTTCACCTTGTTCCTAATACCAAATTCTATAGAAGTAAAACAAGAAATTAACGCCTTTTTACTAAATAATCTATCCTGGTTCGTTATAATTATGTATTTTATAAATAGAGGAGCTATAGTTACACAAGCAATGTTTTATAATTGTGATCATGCTATGCTAACATTTAATTTTTATAGAAATCCCAAAGTAATATTGAACCTATTTAAAAAAAGATTAACAACTATAATAAAAGTAAATTTAATACCAGCATGTGTTATTGCTTTAGGACTTCCAATTATTTTATACCTATCAGGTGGAACAAATCATATGATTAACTATATTACAATACCAATATTTATTATTTCGTTAAGTATCTTTTTTTCAGTTCACTATCTAGTAATTTATTATTTATTCCAACCCTATAACAAAAAAATGCAAATAAAAAGTATAACGTATACAATTATATCATCTCTAACTTATTTAATATCATACATGTTAACAAACTTGAAAATGTCATCACTTAACTTCTCCATACTGGGAGTTACATTAACGATTATTTATATAGTAATAGCACTAATTATAGTATATAAGAAATCATCTGAGACTTTCAAAATAAAGTAAAGAGAATTTAATAAGAATGATTCTAATGGGTTTATTAAAAAATAATACAAAGCATAAAATATTAAATAGGGGACTAAAGATGTAATCTGACAAAGTTTGACAACAATCCCTAAATAGTATACAATTAATATTATTATTAAGAAAACAATGAGGTGAATTAGTTGAAAAAAGAAAAACTCATCAGTTCAGTCTTAGCTACTGTTGGAGTAGTTATGATCTCTATTGCTTTAAGTTTGGAAAGCAATACTAGTCTGAATAAAGATGAAAAAATAGTAACTAATTTTAGTGAAATTAATATAAAAAATATGGCTACATCAACAAGTGCCATTATAAAAAACCAACAAGAAAAAGAGGATGCTGAAACAATAAATGAAGTAAGTCCAACTCCAATAAATATGGAAATAGCACCTGCTTCTATAATAATTCCGCCTAGAGTTGAAGTTTATGAGAACATGACAATAGAAGAGCTAACCGATAAACTGAATCGTAACCTAGGTTCAGGATATATTGCTGGAAAAGGTTATTTAATTGCTACACACTGCATAGAAACAGGGGTAGATCCTTATATAGCAGTAGCAATCATGCTTCATGAAACAGGATGTAAATATAATTGTTCTACATTAGTTAGAAGTTGCAATAATGTTGGTGGACAAAAAGGTGCACCTGGATGTAATGGTGGATCATATAAAGCATATAACACTTTAGATGAAGGAATTATAGGTTTCATAGACAACTTACAAAGAAACTATTATTCTAAAGGTCTAACAACAGTAGAAACAATTGCACCTAGATATGCACAGTCCTCTGCTTGGCCAGCTAAGATAAATGGTTATATAAATCAAATAAGAGCTAACTAAGCTCTTTTACTTTTCGGAATAAAGAATGGAAATAGTAATAAAAAATAAATATAATTATTATTAATAATGTATGTAGTAAGTACATATATTATAGTGTAAACTTGACATTTTTAATAAAATATGATATAATCATACTCGTAATTGAAGATGGCACACTATTCTAGTCAATTACTTTATTATGAAGATGGGAATAAACAACCATTAAAGAGCATATCTGTGAAACCTCTGGTGTTTGCTTCTTACGCCCAGTTTGGGGTGGATGCTGGAGATGTAAGATAATGGGCGATCGTAATGGCATACGACAACCGACCCAGTATCTGTTGGAGACCCATTCTTGTGGTAAGCCTATACGTGTATCTACTGATGGACTTATTACGAAATGGGATTGAACCTGCATTGTGGCGAAAGTTATGTGTAGCGTAGCTTGTCTTGAGTGAAAGTCTTGGGATTAATGATCTTTCTTATTTCAGTAGGCCAACTTTAATAAGAATTGCGTTATGAAATCACTTTTGCAAAAAAGAATTAATAATAAAGTTTGGTGAGGAAATCTCCTAGAGTGACATCGTTTGGGATTGCAGTGGGTACTAAGTGGTGATCAAGCCATACGAATTTGTATTAACTTCTAGAAATGGGGAACCGCATAATTGGTAACGATTATGTAGAAGTTAG
The DNA here is from genome assembly GCA_948465965.1 of uncultured Mycoplasmatota bacterium. GTDB lineage: Bacteria > Bacillota_I > Bacilli_A > RF39 > UBA660 > CAJMSU01. The sequence goes on along the minus strand of CAOJYR010000029.1, from coordinate 1,430 downwards.
GGAAATCCTGCTTGACCTAAGGCCCAAAGTTTACCAAATGATAGCCAATCATAAAAAATGAAGGCACAAATGTGAAGCACAAATGTGCTTTTTTTTGTTTGTATAAATATTGTATCATATTCACTTGGAAGGAGAGAATGTGATGAAAGAGAAAAAAATTTATAAAAGAAAAGATGGGAGATTTGAAATAAGATATGTATATGGTTTAAAGGAAAATGGAAATATGAATTACAAATCATTATATGGCAAAACGAAAGAGGAAGTATTAAGTAAATATAATCAAAGAATAAAAAAAGATATATTAATATTTAATAAAGAACTGTTAGAAAACGATATTTATAGATGGTTAAAAAGTGCAAAAATTAGATGTAAAAAATCGACATATTCTAATTATAGATACATAGTAAATGCACGTATTATTCCTAGATTTGCCAAAGTAAAAAAGAAAAGTATAACTTCTGAAATTATAGATTGTTATACTACAGAATTACTAGAGGAAGGATTATCACCAAAAACAGTTAAAGATATTATAATTCTTTTACATCAAATATTAAAATTTGCAGGAATCAATATAAAAATATCAATGCCTAAGGTACCTAAAAATGAAATTCAAATCTTTAAAGTAGAGGATCAAATCAAATTAGAAAAATTTTTATTAAAGAACATGAATACTACATCATTTGGTATATACTTTTGTTTATATACTGGACTTAGAATCGGAGAAGTTTGTGCATTAAAATGGGAGGATATAGATATTGAGAATAAAAAAATAAAAATAAAGAAAACAATAACACGTATAAAAAATGAGGATACTAACGCAAAGAAGAAAACAACTATAATAATAGATGACCCAAAGTCTATATCCTCAATTAGAGAAATACCTATTCCAGACTTCATCATTCCAGTATTAAAAGAAATAAGAAAAGATTCTACCACTACAAATTTCTTAATAACAGGGACCAATAAATTTATAGAAACAAGAACGTACTTAAATAAATACAAAAAAATCTTACAAAAAATAAATTTACGAGAATATAATTTTCATGCCTTAAGACACACCTTTGCAACTAGATGTATAGAAAATGGCTGTGATCCTAAAACATTAAGTGAAATACTAGGTCATTCGAGTGTTAAAATTACACTAGAAAGATATGTACATCCAAATTATGAAAATAAAGTCAAAATGATGAATCAACTAAAACCATTATATAATTAAAAACTATACTTAGACATTACGACTAAGTATAGTTTTTATTCTCAAAGTGCAATACTTTGAGATTTGCTTGTTTGATATGTGCATATATTAACATAAAACAAGGTAATTGTCAAATTTGACCATACTATTGATAGTGTAAAATGGTTTGGGGAATGCATGCAAAAAGAGAAATCTCTGTTAAAATTGTAAGTGACTAAACTATACAAAGGAGATT
>CAOJYR010000028.1 GCA_948465965.1 uncultured Mycoplasmatota bacterium | reverse complement strand
TCCTTTGTACCAATTTCGATTACTTGATTCACTGGCTCAATAATAACTTTTTCATTTATTTTTTCCTTCGATATAATATTACCATCTTTATCTACAACAGCATCATAAGTTACTTCTTTTTCTCCTACCTCTCCAGCCACAATTTTCTTTCTTTGGTCCTTTAGCATGTTAGAATTGTTTTTATAGTTTGTGGTGTATTTCATCTTTTCTTTAGCAACAATATTCTTCTTATATTGACATGATTCATCTGCTGTATTCGCAGTAGAATCATAATTAATTGCATTTGTATCCATACACCCTTCTCTTTTAGCAATACAGCTGCCATCATCTTTTGTGGCACTTGCATTATAATTAATGGCAGAACTATCCGTGCAACCGTATATATAACTTGGCTGTTGATAAGACCTTGTTGTTGCTGAAGATGAACTTGAATTTGTACTTCCTCCACTGCAGGTACAAGATGGGCTTAGTGTTCCATCTGCACATACTTGCTTTCCAGATGGAGAACATCCCACTACTCCTCCATGATGAGAACAGCATCCTCTTTGTGCATTCGTGTTCATTGGTATAACACTTACTACTAATACTAAAATAAAATATACTATTTTTTTCACTGCTTTCCCTCCTACAAAAAAGTGCCAGCACAAACTATTAAAGTCTGTACTAGCACTTTATTACTTAGATTATAACAAAAATTAAAATTATAATCTACTAATTAAGCGAATTTTTAATTTTTAGTAGTACCTTTTTTATTAAATTTATATTTTCATATATAATATCCTTTTATATAGACGATTTACAATTCATTATTTTTTATTAAATTGGATGGATATATTTCAAATAATGAGACTAAGGTTATTCTCTCGTTCATATTTTTCTCTTATTTATACCAGTTGGTAATTTCTTTAACTTTGATTCTGTTTTTCGTATGAGTGTTTTCATTACTATACCCTAAAGTAACACAGGCCATTAAATGTTCATTTTCTTTTTTTAACATTTCTTCTATTTCTTTTTCTATGCAAGATGTTGCTCTTATCCAAAGACTTGAAATGCCCAAATCCGTCGCACTTAAAAGCATATTTTCTATACAGGCACCAATTGACTCAATAATGGAAATTGATTCGTCTTCAACTATCTTATTAAATTTTCTCTTTTTATTAAACCTTTTTCTCTATAATATCTTTTATTAAATCAGATACACTATCATATAGCTTGTTAGTTGTCTTATAAACTATGTCTTCTGACTTTGTCATTCCATAACCGCTATAGTCTCTAATCATTTCTACATCATTAGATCCATCTCCAATCGTATAAACATTCTGTTTTTCAATATTTTCTCTTTTTAAGACTTCTTCTATAGCCTTAGACTTATCTGTTTCAATCGCTATTATTTCAATTAAATAATGATTTTTTGATTTAATAATATAGGATTTTACATTATTCTTATAATTTTTATTCATAAAGTTAGATAACTTAGTAGCAGTTTCATAAAACTTAGTTTTTAACATTATTTTTATAATATCAGTAGTATCTTCTTTAACATATTTATCTAGTGCATCAAACAAAACTGTTTCATATATCCTTTTATTTTCCTTTGCTAGACTTAGAATTTCTTTAACAATATCTTTATTTATTGAATAAGATTTTATTATATTTAAATTAGAATCTAAAATAATAGAACCATGATTTAAAATGAGATAGTCATAAGGAATTTTATATTTTTTTAACATTTCCTTAAAATCATAATAACTTCTACCAGTAGCAATAACAAATAAATTGTTTTTTTTTTGGAACTTTTTAATCATTTTAATGTTATTTATTATAGATGTATCATCTGTATATAAAGTTCCATCATAATCACTAAATATTATTTTGTTCATAGCCTTATACTCTCCAACTTCTAATTTTTTTATCTATAGTCTCTATTTTTGAACCATTTAATTCTTTCCCTTCTATAAGAGAATATACTTTTTCTTCACCAATGACTTGTTCTAAATAGTTTTGTAAATTATTATCATTACATAGTAGTCTAGATATTGCTACACTATTTTCTCCCTTTAGAACAATCGCCCCATTATGACTATAGAAAAAGTCTGGTAAATTTGTTTCATCAAAAGTTATTCTATAATTGAAATCAGCATTTTTAAAATAATATGCATCACCATTACCAGTACAATCCATAGCATCTATAAGTACTGATGTATCCCTTGTAGACCATAGGTCAGTTTTAGATGGATACCCAGATACTTCTTTTTTATCACTCATTATTTCATAAGGTATATTTTGATTCTTAAGTTTATGAATAATATAGTTTCTTACCTCTTCACTATTAAACTTGTCAAAACGGTTTGTTCTTTGTAATGCAACAAGTCTTGCATCAAATAAATCAACACCGTTTCTAATATCGTCTAATGTAATATCTTGATCAACAAAAAGTAGGAAACCTTCCCATATAAATTTCATATCTCTTTTATTTGGCTCTATTACGCTTGATGCAAAACCATTATCAAAAAAAGCAAAACATTTCTTTTTTTCTAGGTCTTCTAAAGAATAGTCAATCTGTTCATAATTTCTTACTGAAAAGAAATCTGGTAATTTGTTAGTATCATATTGCATAGATTAAAACTCCTTTCATATAACTAATAGATTATATAGTCATTTTTTTTAATACTTTTTCTATGTTTGCATTCATTATTATTAGTTCTTCGTTTTTAGTTGATCCTATTTTCCTATACCAACTCTGAGGAAACTCTTCTTCATTGCCATATGTATGAAACTCTATTACTTTACAATTATATATTCTTACAGCTTCTTCTAAATGCTTTTTATAAAGATTCGTGGCAATATGTTTATTTTGATATTCTTTTGATACAAAAAGTTCAGCATCTATCAATCTATTTCCATCAAACCAGGGTTTTACTCCAGACATTACCCCCCTACTACTTTATTATCTTCTACTGCAACAAAGAATAAATCTTTTTGTTTATCATACCAATAATTTAATAGTTTTTCTGCACTTTCTATCGTCCAAAACTCCCCAATATCAGCATCATCATATAGTTCTTTATAAATAGGGGCGAGTTGTTTTATATCTTCTAATTTAACTCTTCTTATCATAATATTCTCGTATAATCAATCTTATAGAAATCATTAATTAATTCTACAGTTGATTAATCCTTTCTATTTGATTTTTTTTATTATATATCTAGATGTATAATAAATCTCGCACTGTAGATTTGTATCTATAAATTTACAGCTAATTTATTAGACTCCTTATTTTTCTTCACTTGCAAAGTATGCACACAGAAGGCCTGTTGCTAAGATACTACCACCTACTAGTAAGTCATTTGTTATTACTACTGATATAATTGATATAATAATACAAATAATTGTAATAGATAGATATTTTTTATTCTCATCGTTTTAAAGATTTGTATTTATCTTTACTATTTTTTATATATTTTATTTTTTTGATGTGGTTCATATTCTTTAATTAATTTATCTAAATCATATATCCCATCTGTTTTATTTTTCATCATAATTGCAATTTTTAGTACATCTTTTGCTAGTTCCTCAAATCCACAAACTCTATAATGTAAATTACCAATTTTATAGTCATTTATTAATTCATCATATTCTAAAAATGATTTGATTTCTACTTTTTTACCTGTTTCATTTAGGATTTTCTTAGCAATTACTTTGGCAGTTTCACTTGGGATTTTTTTAGTTTTATAATGGGTCTCAATAAGTTCCAGTTTTTCATTAGTATTCTTGGCATATTCTACTACGTCATCTATAAATTTTTTAACAGAAAATCTAAAATTACCTCCTCTAAATATAGGTATGATTTTAGAGGCTTCTTCAAAAGCCTTTATCTGTTCATCAGTTAAGCCTGCTGTTCCAATAATTAATGGTTTATTTGCATCTATTGCATAATCTAATATTTTATTAAAGCTATCCTTATGTGAAAAATCAACAATGACATCAAAATCTTCTTTTATATTGTTTAACTCTTCATAATTATAATATCTGTCATCATTTCTACATACTCCTGCAGCTATTTCAACATATTGATTATCCTTAGTGGCTTCTAGAGCTAAGGTTCCTGTTCTTCCCGTTATTCCACTCCATAAGATTTTAACTCGATCCTTTTGCATATATTCAACTCCTACTTAATACTTTTCTAATTTTTTATTTTGTTTCTTCTCTAATCCAATCTAAGTAACCAGTATATCCATCTGTTATATCATAAGCAATTAATTGGGGTGTTTCATAACTATGTAGTTTTAATATTTCTTCTTCAATCTCTTTATATAATTCTTTTTTAGATTTCATCTGTAATAAAAATTCATCGCTATGCTCTATTTTACCTTTCCAATGATATGAGCTAGTTATATTACTTAATTGGCAACAACTTACTAATCTTTTTTCAAGAAGCGTTTCTATAACTTTATTTGCTTCCTTTTTATTATCAAATGTTGTTGTAATCATAATATATTTATTCATATAAACTCTCCTTTTCCTTTTTTTATTCTTTTAAACTAGGTCAATAGTTTCTAAATCATCTGGAACCATTACATTATTATTAAAATACTTTTTAGCCTCATTAGTATATATTTTTTTCTATTTTCTTAATATTTTATTTGTCGCCATTTCATTATGCTTAGCAGTTGTATAGTTTAAAAAATCTATTATTGAAAATGGTTTATTCATAATCAGTATTGTTTCTTTATAATCATTATTGCCTGATTTAAATGATATAATTTCCAATTCTTCTGTATGTGTTTTATTTTCTCTATCTTCTTTAGGAATAAAATATTTATAGCCTATTGTCACTCTTTTATCTTTCTTTTTAGATATTTCTTTGGCCATATTTTTTAGCCTTTGTATATCATAATCTGAATAACTTCCATTACTTGATAAAATTAGAAGATCATAATCGCTGTCAGCATCACTTTTTATACTATTTAAGTAAGCTGGAGAACTACCAAATGTATCAATTTGGCAGTTATTAAAATGATTATTTAATTTCTCTAAACTTGGCCAATAGGCATTGTGAACCATAAAGCAAGTCTTTATACTATTTCCCTCGTTTAAGTAATTGATAAAGTAGTCATTGTATTCTGACTCTAGCATATCTGAGGTTAGAAATGATCCTAGTTCCATATCATATTCACTCAACAACTCTTTCCAGTAATTTTCTTCGGACTCTATTTCTCGTGCTTCTATTTCTGCCATTTTTTGATCAATAATATCTTTTCTTTTCCTCACAAAATCAAACATATACTTTCTAGTATGTTTTGAGGCAACTTTTTGTAATTCCTTAACATCTTCTGGTGTCATACTAAACCCTCCTTTATTTTATATTACTTTTAATCATTTATCTTGTTTTCTTATTTTCTTTCTCATAAAAACCATATACTGGACTTCCATAACGATTTTTAAAATTTTCTTCAAAGTTGTCTTTCTCAAATTCTAGTATTTGTTTGTCATATAGATATTTCTTATATCTGTCTGGATCATATTCATCTTTTCTAAAGTAGCTATTTTTATGATATAGATGAAAAAATAAATCTGTTAAATCCAAATCTACTAAAGTATCTATTCCATTGTCATAACAGTATTCTGCAACTCTTTTAACACAGCTATTAAAATGGAACCCACCAATAACTATTTCATTTATATCTTTAAGTTGGTTAATTAAATAGCTTTCATTAGGATATTTAATTTCATCTTTAGATTTTTTACTACCATCCTCATTTATTCCACTTGCCTCTTTAAAAGGAATATCTGTATAGATTACTTTATCAACTGGCATAGGTTTTATTCCATAGATTTCTTTATTGGGGTACATTGCATATACAACTTGGTATCCTTTTTCTCTATATCTTTTTTGAATACATTCATTTAAAACCCTAAATGGTTTTTCTCTTCTCATTTCTTCATAAAATTCATCTGGAAATAAAAATATTCTATTATATTCTTCCATTGGATATAAATATAAAAACACTTTATTCATATGATATCATCTCTCTTATTTCTTCTACTAAATATTAATATTATATCGTAATTATAGATTTATAAGTCTATTATAACATCAATATACTATTAAAAGTATTATAAATGTATTAAAAGACAATACTTTCATGTATAATAGTAGTAATTCGTTTATTATAGGAGGAATAAGAGTGTTAGATAAATTATTAGATTACCAAAGGGAAATTTCCAATATACAATATACCATTAATCTTTTGAGGTGGGAGCTTAAGGTTTCTGCTCCAAAGAAGTCTGTTGATGATTTGATTCAGTTAATAACAGATTTTGAAGAGAAATTATTTCAGTTGCAAACTTCCAATGAATATGGGGATTTATTATTAAATACAATAAATAGTGATGAATTTAAGGAGATTGAAAAAGCTGAACAAAGATATATTCATCATTTGCTTAAACATTTTAAGGAAAATAAAAATATTCCAGAGGATTTCTTTAGCGAATACACTTCATTAAAGGCTAAGGCAAATATTGTTTGGAGAGAGGCAAAAGAAAAACAAGATTATGAATTATTTAAACCTTACTTGAGTAAGATTATAGAAATGACGAAGCAGTATTATAAATATCTTGGTGGAGATACTACTCATTTATATGATGTGATGCTTGATGATTATGAAATTGGTATGACAAGTGATGTGATAGATCAATTATTTAATGAGTTAAAAGAAGATTTAATCCCTTTGATAAGAGAAGTTGCTGATAATGATGTAGTTAGTTATAAAGGAAATTATACAGAAAAAGAATTATTAGATTGTGCAACTTATTTACTAGATTATATTGGTTTTGATATGGATAGAGGTATGCTGGGTATATATCCTCATGGGTTTACTGAAAAAATGAATAGTAATGATATACGTATTGCCTTTAGTCATGATAATAACCCAGTGGATTTTGTAACAACAATTATACATGAAGGTGGTCATGGAATCTTTGAACAAAATATAGATAGTAATTTATCTAGATATGAAAATACTATGGTAGATGATTTATATGCTCTTCATGAAAGTCAATCTCGGTTTTATGAAAATATTTTAGGTAGAAATATTAATTTCTGGATACCTATTTATGGTGAGGTTAAGAAGATGTTAAAGCTGGATCTTTCCCTAGAAGAATTTGCCAAGGCATTAAATGCTGTAAAAAGAAGTAAGATAAGAATTGAGGCTGATGAAGTTACCTATTGCCTTCATATTATTATCAGGTATGAAATTGAGAGAGATCTATTTAATGGTTCTCTTAATGTTGATGACATACCTGCTGTATGGAATAAAAAGATGAAGGAATACTTAAATGTTGACATAGAAAATAATTCTGAAGGACTAATGCAAGATATTCATTGGTCAGAAGGATCTTTTGGATACTTCCCTTCTTACTTGCTTGGAACGATATATGATGGAATGTTTTTAGATGCTATTGAAGAAAATTTAGGAAGTATAGATGAATTATTAAGAGATGGTAAGGTAAAAGAAATCACAAGCTTCTTAACTGAAAATATTTACAAATTTGGTGGTACCTATACTTCACGAGAAATTATTCAAAGGGTATGTGGAAAGGAATTGTCTGTAAAACCTATAATAAATTATTTTAATAAAAAATATAGAAAATAAATGTATAGTAATTATCATATAAAAATGTAATCTATAAGAGTTAGTCTTTTTCTTACTTTCTCCTTCTAGATTACATTTTTTATCTAATAGATATTTATTATTTTTAGAAATTAGGCATTTATATTAAACTTTTTAATCATCATTTCTGGCTTACCCATATTTAGTTCTTCTGATGTATTAAGATTTAGTGAATCTATAAACTCTTGTATTTCTTTTTTTATTTTTTTCACATCTACATCTTCATTTGTACAATACTCTACTTCTATAAAATAACCTAGGTCTTTAACTGTTTCAAAAACAATTTCATAATCTTTGTAATGGTATGTTTTTTTACTATTATAAATCGTTAATAATTCTTTTAGTCCAAGTTTTTGAATGATTTGATTTAACATGTAGATATCTTCAAATTTTGTTTCATATTCTTCTGAATATAGCCATTTTCCATCTTTATCAAACTGATCAACTTTATAGGTTATAGAATTTATATCATTTTTTGTTCTTACTCTAAAGCATTCATCGATTTGCATTTTATTGTTTGGTTTCAAATTTTTTCTAAGAGGATCGTAATAATAAATGTCAATTGCTTCATATTCTCCTTGATAATCAAATTTACTTAATGTACTTATAATTTCTTCAGGTGTAGAGTACGCTTCAACTAATATTTCAATTTCTTTCATTTTTTATTTCCTGCCTTTTTAGAATATTTTCTATTTCTTTTTTTGTATTTATTGTAATTCCCATATTCATATCCCATTTTAATTTATTAGAATTACTATAGTCTATTTCAGCATGTTTACCAAACAATTTTTTCATGATATGAAGCATTTGTTCTTTATTTTCAAATTCTAGGTAAGTTTTAATGTCTTGTTTATACCAAGTTAAATTACAGTTTCTAATTGTTTTTATGCTACTTTTTGGTTTTTCATCAATATACTTTTTCCATAGTAAGCTTAATTCATCATCCCACTTTTCATTCCAACCTATGGTAATTAGAATTCCATCTTCTGACAAATTCTCATAAACGTTTTTTAATTCTTTAACACTTTGGTTTCGGTCAAATAAATTACTTGGAAAACCAAAAGAGCTGATAATAAAATTTGATTTTTCTGGTTGGATGTTAAAGTTTATAATTTCAGATTCAATAATTGTAGCTTCTTTATATTTTCTTTTTAAGTATTCAATCATATATTTATTTGATTCTACTAAATACACCTTTCCCTTATACTCTAGATGTTTAATTAATTTCTCGTATACCTTTCCAGTACCGGTGCCTAAATCAATAGGATTAACTATTTTTATACCATTATCTGTTATATATTGTCTTATTATATTAAAGCATTTTTCACCTTTATCCTCTGAAAAGGAAAAAGTATTATATGTATCAGGATAGTTATACCACTTCCCATTTTTTATTAAAGCATTATCTTCTTTCACGTTATCACCTATTCAATATTTAGTAATTTTTTCTAATGATTTTTTGATATAGCTTTTCACCTTTTTCTACTTCGTCTGCATATGATAGCAATTCACTTTGTGATACTTTTTGAAGTTCTTCTATATATCTTAGTGGGTTTTTTACAAATTTGTCACCAGTATAAATAAAACAGTCCCTATTCAGTCTCAACTCGTCTAATAAAAGATCTTTCATGGACGCTGTTGTATAAAAGTTTTTTAGTGGACTAGAACTATATCTATAAGAATCTCTTTCTTCATAAAACCTTTTAGTTGGATCGTAAATGATTCTTTCATCTTCTATTATAAAAGAACCTAAAGAGGTTTTAGATGATAATTTTAGTCCTCCTGATGATCTAAAGCTATCTCCTTTATAATCGGATACATACCCTACTATACTATTATCATGTTCTTCAGGGAATTCCTTTAGTTTATTACAAGATAGAATTCTATCTCTTGTTTCATTATCTATATTTATAACTTTAAAATTATAACTTTCTAATTGTTTCAAATACTCTATTACTACTTCCTCATCAGGAATATCTACTGTTTCATATCCTGTATTTATATTTGGTTTGATTATTTCTATCATTATATTTTCCCTTTCACAAAATGAGTTATTTATTTCTGCTTTTAATTAGTATTCTAAATTCGCGATCTAAATTTATGTTTCTTTTTGCATAATTATATAATTGTTTTATTTTTTCTAAGTTATTGTCATTAAAAGTAGAGATAAAAGTTATTCTTTCATTCATAAAAAATATCCTCTCATATTATATTTCAAAATCTAACAATAATGGCAAGTGATCTGATACGTTACTCCTTAGTACTTTAAAATCATTTACTTTTACTTTATCATTTACAAATATATAATCACATACTAAATCTCCTTTATCTAATCCATCATCAAATGTAGGTCTAGTAGTTTTAATATTATATTCATCAATTAAATTATTCATTTTATCATTAATTAATTTAATGCTTTTGGTATTTGGCAATAAATTAAAATCTCCTAAAACTATACAAGGAATATCATATCTAACTTTTGATAAGATAAATTCAGATTGAGCAATTGTTCTTTCATCACCAACTTTATCTTTATTCCAAATTCCATGAACATTTATTATTTGTAATTCTTTTCCATTAATATCTAATATTGCATTTTGAATTGAGCGACACCAATCTTTTTCACGGAATTCAGTGGCATCATACTCATACCTATATTCATTATAATAGAATTGATTATCGTGATGTTTAATATTATATTTAGATAGTATTAATGATCCTTGTTCAGCCTTACCACCAAAATCTCTTGTTATTATTCCGTTTTTTGAAACTCCTTTTGCAATGAATAAGGGAGCAAATTTATTAAATGGATAACTTTTAATTTTAATAAGTTTATTTTTTGATTTATACATTTCAAAACACGATTCATCAACACCATTCATTACTTCTTGTAATGCGCATATATCAACATCTTCCTTTTCTAGTAGCTTAATTACTTCATCAGTATTATCTAATTTTATGCATATATTTAAATTTAATAATTTCATTTATATATCCTCCAACTAATATAATTTTATCATACTTTTATAATTCGTTACTAGTATTCTTATAAAAAGAAAAAGTGAAACTGAATTTCAGTTTCACTAACATTCATAATGGGGCAATAAACAAACGAGTTTTGCACCCAAGTAGTAAAAGTATTTAAGTAAATACTTGATGAATTAATTATAACATATTAAATGAATTTATACTAGCACTATATTAATTAAAATATTTATTAAATTCACTTAATTTGATAACCTCGCCATATTTACTAAGCATTTTAATGAAAGTATTTATTTTTTCATCATTAACCTGCTCATTTATAACAAACACTAATTTTTCTTTTTTATCATTAAGTTCAAGTGCATTCATCATCCACATCTTTATCGTTGGAACATAAGTATCTATGTTTGAATCGTTAAAATTAATTATTTTATAATACTTATCCTTTATTTTTAAATCTACATTTATTTTTTCATCATATGTACCAATTAAGGAATTTTTAGTACCTATTATTTCGTACGCAATATTTTTTCCACGTAACAATTCTCCAAAGAATGCAATGCTATCTTTTTTTGATATTCGTTTCTTCTTGTCAGTATCATAATATAAATAATTATCCTTTAATCTCGCTAAAAATTCTTCACAGCTTGATTCAATTGCTATATTAGAAATCACAAATACGAATTGATTAATATAAAATTGTGTCATTTTTTCTAGGAGACAGTCATCATCTATATTTATTGTTTCAGAACTAATTAAATTATAATTAAACTGTTCTTCTACAGTTTTTAAGTATGATTTCATAAAATCAATATCTAATTCATCATCAAATTCCTTAAGTCTACGCCAATTCTCAATAATTTTGATAGACATAAATTTATCTTCAGGAGAATGAAGTACAACAGCAACATTTATGCGTTCATCTCTTTCATAATTAGGAACATATTTCATAATTGCAAATTTAACATTTCTTTTCATATTAATCACCACCTTCTATATTTAACAATGCACAAATTTCATTTATTCTATGTAATCTATCTAATAAAAATTCTTTTAAAACTTCTTTTTCTCTAATCGTGATATTCCAATCTTCTGGTATAGTATTAAGAATATTACTTATTTTAGAATCATCAATACATTTTATGCGATTAATATATTCTAAAATTACGGTTTTATAATTAGTATCATTTAAACATAACGACAAATTATTAAAATTAAATTTATTCATTTTAGATAAATCTATGTTATTACCAATCAATTCGCTTAAATTATTTTCATTCCATAAAGCTTCATACACAAACACATGTGAATGATCTATCATTACTAATGAATTATTTTTTAAATTAATTAGTAAATTACCTGGATTTCTATCATTATTTCCTACAATAACATCAAAAATTAATATTTTAATTGCATCATATTTATTTGATGTTCTTGTCAATACATAATACCCTGGAACATTGGTTGCTTTATCTATAAACTCACTACAAAATGCTGTCCCATTAACTAAGTCTATATCTACTAATGCATTCTTATATTTTAGAATATCATTTACTTGTATTAATTTATAATTTGGAATGGGTAATCCTAATAATTTTGCAAGTTTGGCACAAACATATTCATTAATCAAAACCTTTGTTCCATCTGGATTACCAGGAAACTTTGCAACATATTTTTTGTCATCACTACATTTTACAATATAAGGATTTGTTATTCCTAAAGGAATTTTCCTCTCAATTTCAACAATTACTGTACTATCCAATACCATCACCACCATGAATGAATTCCTATGGTATTATAATAATATTATACCATGGAAAATTAATTAAAATTTATTCTGTAAATAAAAAGGAAAAATTTTACATACATATTTACAATTTTAATATTATATCAAATAATTTTATCCTTTACTACATATCTCTCAATTTTTCAAAAATAGTCACATTACCTTTATAACTTTTCGGAGAAATAGGACTAGGGTGATATATAGGCAATATTTTATAGCCATTAACTTCATATATGTTACCAACTACATCTGCAAACTTATTAAATTTAAAATTAAGTAAATTTCTAGTTGGAAATTCTCCTAAAGTAATAATCAATCTAGGATTTAGTATTCTTAATTGTTCTAGCATTATATTTTTACAATTACTAGAGCATGTTTTTAAATTTTTCCGCATCAAAGGATAGCATTTAACTGATTCCAAAAATGTTGTTTCAAAAATATCTCTACCAATAATACCAAATAATTTTTGTAATACAACTCCACTAGGCAACACTTTACCATTAATACCACACCATAATTTATGACTTTTTCTCCATCCATTATTAGCAGGTGCTTCTCCAACTAAAACTATATCATTATCTTTGCCTAGAAATACTGTTGCATCATTAGGAAACTTATCAACTAATTTATCACAAGACTTACAAGAGTGGACTTTTTCATCTACTTGTTTTAATAATGCTTTTATTAATCTTGCCTTTAATATTTTATATCTATTATTTGTATCATCAGTTAATATTTTTTCTCTATCTATAATTTGATAATTCTTATACTCTATTTCGTGATTAAATTGACTTGAAGTTAAATCTATAATTTTATCTTCTACTAAATTAAAATAATGACTAATTTCATCCACGTGAATTTTACAAATATCTCCATCAAAATAATCATTAATGATTAGAGATGTTATTGCACACATACCAAAGCATTTATTACATTCACTCCAATCATCCTGAACTTTAGGATAACATAAATCTTTTGAATAGCATTTTAACAATACTTTTTGTATATTTTCAATAGTCACAATAACACCTCATTTCATTAAGTTTTAACTATAAATATTATACCAAATAAACTTTAGTGTGTCTTGAACTTCACATTATTTTTTCTAATTTCTAATTCTCATTTATATTCTTCCAATTCTTTTAAATAATTCCTTTTAAAATAATTTTTATATAATCATCTAGTCTCTTCTTTATTAACAAAAAGAACACTTTTTAGGGTGTTCTAACTTTACATTATAATGGGGCGTCGTAAGGGAATCGAACCCTTGCATACTAGTGCCACAAACTAGCGTGTTAACCACTTCACCAACGACGCCATATGTAATTGACTTCTTTATTTTATTATAAATATTAAAAAAAAGCAAGTGTTTTTTCATAATTGATAGTGTAAAATGGTTTGGGGAATGCATACAAAAAGAGAAATCTCTGTTAAA
>CAOJYR010000027.1 GCA_948465965.1 uncultured Mycoplasmatota bacterium | reverse complement strand
ATATAGTTAATGAAAAGGACATATAAAATAAAAGAGGTATATATATGAAAAAGTTTCATAAAGTAGTTAATTTAAAGGTTTTTGATTTTGAAGATCATGATAGAGCCTATGCACTAAAAACAAAGAAAAATAAATTTGGATATTCATTCCAAAATAATTATTATATAGGTGATAAATTAATATATAATGGACCAGTATATGATAATGTAGAGGATAATGAATTGTATTGGCTAGCTTTTGGCATCAATAAAGATCAACTAAAATCCCTAAAGAAAAGATTAAAAAGAATAAGAAAAAAAGATAGTTGGTTCCAGTTAATAACACAAGATAATAATAGTATAAATATTTTATTTGATAACTACGCAACGATTGATTATCAAGGAAAATATAAAGAGGAATTCTGTCAAAAAGTTCTAGAATATAAAAAGTAAACGATGAAAATACAAAGTGAGGTTAAGAGTAGGTGCTAACTTAACCCACTTTTTTTATAATAATTTCATTAGTAGAGTATTAAACCTAATAAATACATTGAAAAATGGACAAATTAATTATATACTATTATTATAGTGAAAAATAGGAGGAGATTATGAGACGATTAAAACATATAATGCTTTCCATTTTAATACTCATTGTTACTATTGCAATATATAATGCACATGTAGTAAAAGCAAAAGATAGCAATGTACTAACAGAAAGTAATAGTTGGACAAGTTATTTTGAAAATGCTAAAGGAACAGTAACCTCTAATAGTTTTAATAGCTTTACCGCTAATATGTCTTCAATAGGAACAAAAGAATGGGATGCCAAATTATCATTAAATAATATATCCTTAAAAAAAGAGAATGCATATATGTACAATGCAGATATAACATCAGACACTGATAGAAAAATTTTTGTTCAAATGCTAACAAACAGTACTGATCAAGCTACATCCATGTTTGGTGAATATGTTATAGATCTAAAAGCAGGAGAAAAATATCATCTGACAAGAATAGTAATTCCGACGGAGGATTATGATGATGTAACATTAGTATATGGTCTTGGAAAAAATGGTTATGAACCTATAACTGCAAATTCTAAAAATAAAATCACAGTAGAAAATGTTGAATTAAAGAATATGAAAAACTACGATTACAGTTCACAAGATTATATAGATCTTGCAAAATCAGCAATCAATGGATACGAAAATTATTCCTATAGTTTTGTAAATGGAGTAGTAATTACTCAATCAGATAGCAACTCTGGACTTGATACATTATGGGTTGCAACAACAGCAGGACCAATTGACCAAGATGAAAATGGTAAATTTAAAATATATTTAAATGGCAAACAGGAATCCCCAGTAATATCAGAAGGCGCCTGGTATCATTTTGAATATAGTAAGTTGATTTATGAATATAATGAATTAAAATCAATACATACTGATGGCAATGGTCAAATAATCGGTATAGTAGTAATAAAAAATAAAAATGTCACAAATTATAGAAATGAAGCCTTAAATATAATTTCCTCTTATGAATCATCATCCAATCATGAAAGAATAAAAAAACTAATTAGTGATACAAAAGAAGATTTAAAATCCGCAACAACAATAAAAGAAATGCAAGATATTGTGAATGCTTTTGATGGAAAAAAAGCATTAGAAAATAGAAAAATAGAAGCGATAGAAAAGCTAGAAAAATATATAGCAAAGAATAATAGTAAAGAGTTAGAAAATATTATAAATAATGCAATTACAGCTATAAATAAGCAGGATAAAATTGAAGATATACAATCTACATTAGATCAATATATACAAGAAATTACTTTACAACAAGAAAAAGATAAAGCCATTAATGAATTAATAGAATATATAGGAAAAGATAGTAGCAAAGAAGTAAATGAAATCTTCGAAAAAGCAAAACAGGATATACTACAGGCAAAAACAAAAGAAGAAATCACAAACATAGTAAAACAAGCAAAACAAGATATAGCTGCTAGAATGGAAGCAGAAAAAATTAATAATCCACTAACAAGGGATAACATTTTCGAATACATAAGTATGTTAGTATTAGGATTTATTGGAATCTATTTTTCAATAAAATATTTATTTAAAACAAGAAGTAACTAAGTTGCTTTTTTAATTATATAAAATTAGCACTCACTATTGACAAGTGCTAAAACAGTGGTATAATACTAATCGAAGGGGTGATAATATGTATAATAATTATAATCAGGAACAAGAAGAAAATGTTCTAGAGAAATATGGACGTAATATCATTGAAGATGTAAAATTAGGAAAAATTGATCCAGTAATTGGACGTGATGAAGAAATAAGAAGTATCACCAGAGTATTATCAAGAAAGACTAAAAATAATCCAGTTTTAATTGGCGAACCAGGGGTAGGGAAAACAGCCATAGTTGAAGGCCTTGCCCTACGTATAGTAAAGGGAGATGTCCCTACTAGTCTAAAGAATAAAACAATTTGGGAATTGGATATGGCTTCCCTTGTTGCTGGTGCTAAGTATAGAGGAGAGTTTGAGGAACGTCTTAAAAATGTCTTAAATGAAGTTAAAAAGAGTGATGGGGAAATCATTATGTTTATTGATGAAATTCATATGATTGTAGGTACAGGTAGAACAGAAGGAGCAATGGATACATCCAATATTCTAAAACCGATGCTTGCTCGTGGTGAGATTCATGTAATAGGAGCAACAACATTAAATGAATATAGAACTTATATAGAAAAAGATGGCGCTTTAGAAAGACGTTTTCAAAAAATTAAAGTATCTGAACCAGATGTAGAAGATACGATTACAATTCTTAGAGGATTAAAAGAACGTTTTGAAATTCATCATGGTGTAACAATCCAAGATAAAGCACTAGTAGAAGCTGCGACACTTTCAAATCGTTACATAACAGATAGATATTTACCAGACAAAGCCATCGATTTAGTGGATGAAGCTTGCGCAACAATAAGGGTTCAAATGGATTCTGTACCTTTCGAACTAGATACCTTAACACACAAGATTATGCGTCTAGAAATAGAGCGTCAAGCCATTAAAAAGGAACGTGATGAGTTATCCAAAAAACGTCGTGAACAAATAGATAGTGAATTAGAAAAATTAAAACAAAAAGAACAAGAATTGACTACTGCTTGGAATAAAGAGAAGTCCCTAAATGACGACATTAAGAAAAAGAAAAAGGAACTAGAACAGGCAAAATTTGATCTAGAACAAGCAGAGAACAAATATGATTTAGAGCAAGCTGCCATTTTAAGACATGGAAAAATTCCACAAATAGAAAAAGAATTAGAAGAATTAAATAATACTGAAAAAAACAAATTACTAAGCGATACCGTAAAAAGTGAAGATATTGCTAAAATAATTGCGAAATGGACCAATATTCCTGTTACTAAATTAATAGCTTCAGAAAAAGAAAAATTAATGCACCTGGAAGATAATATGAGAAAAAGAGTTATGGGACAGGATGAGGCTCTACAACTAGTAAGTAATGCAGTAATAAAATCCCGCAGTGGTATAAAAGACCCTAATAAGCCTATTGCGTCATTTATGTTTTTAGGACCTACTGGGGTAGGAAAAACAGAAGTTGCCAGAACGCTAGCATACGAACTTTTTGATGATGAGCGTCATATGATTAGAATTGACATGAGTGAATACATGGAAAAATTCTCAGTTTCAAGACTAATTGGTTCTCCTCCAGGATATGTTGGATACGAAGAAGGAGGACAACTAACTGAAGCCGTTAGAAGAAATCCATATAGTATAGTTTTATTTGATGAAATAGAAAAAGCACATCCAGAAGTATTAAATTTATTGCTTCAAATACTAGATGATGGAAGAATAACTGACTCGAATGGACGTACAGTAGATTTTAAGAATACAATTATCATAATGACATCAAATCTAGGAAGTGAATATATCTTAGATGGCAATACTACTAAAGTTATGCCAGAACTAAGAAATAGTTTTAGGCCAGAGTTCATTAATAGAATTGATGAAATAATCGTATTTAATCCACTATCAAAAGATGCTATTAGTAATATCTTAGATAAAATAATTTCTGATATAGAAAAAAGACTAACTGACCTAAATTTAAAAATAGATCTTACAGAAAAAGCGAAAAAACAATTGATAGAAGAAGGATATGATATTAATTATGGAGCACGTCCATTAAAAAGACTTGTTAGTAAAACTCTAGAAACATTAATTGCTAAAATGATTATTAATGGTGAAATTAAATACCAAGATAGTATTTTAGTCGATTATAATGAGAATTATATAATTACAAAGAAATAAAACTTTAATAAAAAAATTAAAGTTTTTTTGATATAATAAAAGAAAAAGGAGAATAAATATGAAAATAATAAAGAAAATCCTTCAGGGACTATTGAGCGTAGTTTTATGTATACTGTTAATAGGTTTAGTATTTAGTATAAGTTTCAAAATGGTATTAAGTAATCAATTATTAACTAAGATAGTTAGTGGAAAAATATCTGATACAACTACAGAAATATTTAAAGATAATTTAAAGAATTATGATGCTGAAAAAATAGATTCTATAAAAGAGGAAGTAGAACAGAATGAGAAAATAAACGAAATAGTTACTAAGTATATTGATGATACATTCAACTATTTAACAAATGAGGAAGAGAAAGATATTAATTTTAAAGATGATATAAAAACTATTATAGAAGAAAATAAAAATATATTAGAAGATAAATTCAATGTTGAAATAAATAACGAAGATATTAATAAAATAATAGATGAAGTAGATAATGATGTAAATCTAAATAAGTATTATAATGATAGTTTGAAGAAAACAAAATCAAGTCTTACTAAAGAACAAAAAACGGCTCTAAAAATATACAAAACCTTAGTATCTAAAGAGTTTAAAATATATTTAGTAATTGGTATAATTGTATTAACTGTACTAATTGCCTTACTTCAAAAGTCACTTTATAAGTGGATAAAAACATTATCAATAGCATGTATAGTATCATCACTCATTTCAGCACTGATATCAATTTGCCTTGGAGTAATATTAAATGCTGTAATAGAGAATATAACTACTAATATTACTATGAATATAATACCTTTATTGGTAACATCATCAGTAATACTTATAATAGGTATAATATCATTAATAATCTATATAATTATAAGTAAAAGGGTAAAGAAAAAAGTTCAATAAAGAACTTTTTTTCTATAATAGACTAATCATTTCCTTTACAAGCTGACTAGATTTATAAGCTGCAATGACTTCGAAATCTTCTTCACCATCAGAAAAATCTGATATTGTTCTAACAGAGAGAAATGGTATATTATTAAGTCTGCAAATATGCCCAATAGATGCACTTTCCATATCAACTGCATATGCAGAAGTTCTAGTATAGATTTCATCTCTCATATTACTATTAGTAACAAAACAGTCGCCACTTGCAATAGGGGCAATATAATAATTATAAATTTCTAACTTTTTTAGAGCATCTTCTGCAATATTAATTAGCTTACTAGAAGCCTTAACTCTTCCATTATCGGGAACACTAAATTCCATTATTCGTTCAGGACTAAAGTCATGATAAGTAACATAACTTCCCAAAACAACATCCATTATTCTAACTTTGCTAATCAAACTTCCTGCACAACCAGAATTAATAATTAAATCCGGCTTATACTTATCTATTAAATGTTGTGTAGTTGCGGCACTATTAACTTTTCCAATACCAGATAAGAATACAACCAACTTTTTTTCATTAAAGTTGCCTGTGTAAACAGCCCTGATACTATCATTTGTTTTTTCTAAATGAAATGTTTCAATAAATTTTTCAATTTCCTCATCAAAGGCACCAATAATACCTATTATCACAAAATCACTTCCTAACAACAATTAGTATAGCATAAAACTGACTGGTTCTATAAAAAATAACAAATTATAATATAAAAATAAATTGACATAAGATTTATCTAAGTTTACAATAAAGCTAAATAAGAAAGAGGTGTAATATGAAAAATATTGGAAATATTTTATGGGGATTAGTATTTATAATAGCAGGAGTTATATTTGGGTTAAATGCCTTAGAAATAACAGACATTAATATATTTTTTGATGGATGGTGGACATTATTTATTATTGTTCCTTGTTTTATAGGATTATTTAAAGAAGAAAGTAAAACAGGAAATATTATTGGAATTACAATAGGTGTTCTTTTATTATTAAGTTGTCAAAATATTCTAGAATTTAAAATAATATGGAAACTGATATTGCCTACAATTTTAATTATTATCGGGCTTTCATTTATATTTAAAGGTACTATAAACAATAAAGTAAAACAAGAAATAAAAAAACTTAATAAAAAAATAGATACATCTTATTGTGCAACCTTTGGTGGGCAAAATATTGATTTTTCTGATGAAGAGTTCACAGGTTGCAAATTAGATGCAATCTTTGGAGGAATTAAGCTGGATTTAAGAGATGCACATATAAAAGAAGATGTAGTAATCACAACTAGTAGTATTTTTGGTGGAATTGACATTTATGTCCCAAAAGATGTTAAAGTAAAAATAACTTCAACTCCTATATTTGGTGAAGTTGATAATAAATATAAAAATATAAAGGATGAAAAAGCCAAGATAATATATATTAATGCTACCTGTATTTTCGGAGGAGTTGAGATTAAATGAATTCAGCCCAAAGATTAATAAAGTATTTTGCAATAGCCTTTGCCTTCTTTCTTATCTTTAATATTTTTTCAGGAATTATGTATGGTATCATGACCTTATCTAATATCTTTGATAATGATTATAGCGTCGTAGATAATTCGAAAAACCTAAATATTAGTAAAAATTCTTCTGTAATTGACATCAAGCTAACATTTTCTAATCTAATAATAAAAGAGGGGAAATATTTTAAAGCTGAAACAAATAATAAATATATAAAAATAAAACAAAATAGCAATGAATTGTTTATTGAAGAAAAAAATAACAACTGGTTTAAAAATAAAGATAATAATTTGATAATTTATATTCCAAAGGATTTAAATTTTGATAGCATAAATATAGAACAGGGATGTGGAAAAATAGAAATCCAGACACTTTACACTAATAAACTAAAACTTAATTTAGGAGCAGGAAAGACAACTATAAATGAATTGAATGTGTATAACCAGACAGAAATAAAAGGTGGGGCAGGAAAATTAAGTATAGGAAGTGGGAAGCTTAACAATTTAAAACTAGATATGGGTATTGGAAAAGTTTCCTTAAAAGCAGCACTTATAGGTAAAAATAATATAGAGGCTGGAATAGGAGAAATTACTCTAAGCCTAATCGGTGATAATGATATATATAAGGTGATTGCTGATAAAGGAATTGGAACTATTAAGTTTAATGGAGAAAATATAAAAGAAGAAGTATACTATGGAACAGGGGTAAATGAAATTGATATAGATGGCGGTATAGGAAACATTTACATTAGTACAAAATAATAAAAGCTGTTAACGTTAATCGTTAGCAGCTTTTTGTTTTTGTAAAAAAATACTTTTATTATTTAAAAGTCTACTATTAGTTGGTTCAAATTCTAAAGCCATATCTACAAAATAGATAGCGTAATCAACTTCTTCTAGATGAAAGCAACTAATAGCTAATAAATCATAAATGGTATTATCCCAGCTGAAGGGTTCATTAATATAACTTTTAGTATGTTCTTTGATTTGCAAGGCCTTTAAACAATATTTCTTAACCATTTCATAATTTTCATATTGATATTCCAATAAGGCTCTTTCTACATAAGCATCTCTTAGATAGGGAGCCTCAACAATGGCTTTATCCAGCCAAATCCTTGCTTTCTCCAAATTATCTAAGTTTTTATATGAACGAGCAATAAATCGCATAGAGGCAGCTCTCTCATCTTTCCAAGTGGCGCTATCTAATTCTAAATGCTTTTTTAAAGTCTCAATGGCTTTATCCCATTTTTGATAATACATATATTCTCGTCCCAAATAATGAACATTTCTATCATCTTTAGGATTCTCTTTAACAGATAGTTCTAATAAGGGTAAATAACTTCCCCTTGATTTAGAAGAATCAGGGTAATGATTTAAAGTTATATTATCCAATGTAATATATTTCTCATTACCATCCTTATATGTTAAAACTTCATGAACAGGATGAGTCCAACAATATCCATCTCTTTTGTGAATTTTTTCTATATAAAAGTTAACAATAGGATGATTATTTTTATCTAAACTCCAATTATAATTATATCTAGCCCTAGTTGTATCATCACTCCAAGAATTCTCTAATTTTTTCCTCCACCCTGGCTCAAACACCTCATCTAAATCGGTACATACACAAATATCTGCATCATCTGGAACCATATCTAATGATTTGTTTCTTGCAACGTCAAATCTCCATGGATCAATAACTTCAGTTTTAACAGTAACATCTAACTTTTCTAAAAGAGAAACAGTATTATCGGTAGATCCAGTATCCAAAACATAAATAGAATCAGCTTCATTCATAGATTCTACCCATCTATTAACAAACTTCTCCTCATTTTTACAAATAGCATAAACACAAACTTTCATATCATTTTTCCTTTCTTTATAGTATATGAAAAAGTATTTATAGATTCTTACTAAATTTGCACATAAAAGTAAAAAAACTATAAATAATCAATAATAAATAAAGTGAACTTGAATTAAAAAATGAGCAAGCTGTTGTTGCTCATTTAAAATATACAGAGACATAGTCAAAAAATGGTAATGAATATGTCTACTTAGTGACAATTTCAGTTTTGCATAAGGATATAAATGTAGGGTCTGAATTGTTATTTCCTACAAGTACTACCATACCAAATTCACTTTCTATTACAGTACCTTGACCAACTGTCTGCCCGCCAGCATTTATTGCTACATCTGTAGTACCAACTGGTAGGTAACTTCTTAATGCAGCCTCACAATCTGCATCACAACCAGTAGATGGTTCTGTAGGTGCTGGTAAATAGGTAATAGCCTCATTATAGGTGGCACTTGTTATTCTGATAGAAGCAATTCTACAAAGGGATATTGCTTCTCCTGGTTCTCCTTAGGCGTTTACTAATTGGAATAATCCAGAATTAGGATTATTATTTGGACCTGGTAACAGTGATCCTGGTCTACCACTCGCATTATTTCCACTTTCCATACTAACAACAAAATTATCATTTGGATACAAAGTGATTAGTTGTTGTATAACATTACGCATTTGTTGTACACAAAAGCAAGAAAAAGGGGTAGCAGCAGGACCCGTAGGTCCAGTAGCGCCAGTAGGACCAGTAGCGCCAGTAGCGCCAGTAGCACCAGTAGGACCCATAGGACCAATGGCACCAGTAGGACCCGTAGGTCCAAAACAGAATATAGTTCGAGTTCTTGGTGATCTTGGTCTAATTATTCCATCATCATCACAAGGGTTATTATGATTATAGCAGTTATTCATATTTAATCTCCTTTCAATATAAATAAGGACTATCAATACTGATGTAACCACGTGTAACAGACATCAATAAGATAGTTCCTTACATAAATTAATTAAACACCAATATTACTAGCAGGGCCAGTAGGACCTTGAGGTATAGTAAGATTTAATACAAAGTTTGGAGCAATACCAGTTATAGTAGCTGAAGCTACAGAACCAGGTGCTCCAGTTGTAACAGTCCCTATAGTTAGTGTAGGTAAATCTGCATCTATACCAGCAGGACCCGTAGGACCAGTAGGACCAGTAGGACCAGTAGCGCCAGTGGCACCAGTAGGTCCAGTAGGACCAGTAGGACCAGTAGGGCCAGTAGGACCAGTAGGTCCAGTAGCGCCAGTGGCACCAGTAGGGCCAGTAGCGCCAGTAGGGCCAGTAGGACCAATAGGACCAGTAGAACCAGTGGCACCAGTAGAACCAGTAGGGCCAGTGGCACCAGTAGCGCCAGTAGCACCAGTAGAACCAGTAGGGCCAGTAGCGCCAGTAGGGCCAGTAGGACCAATAGGACCAGTAGCGCCAGTGGCACCAGTAGGTCCAGTAGCACCAGTAGGGCCAGTAGCGCCAGTAGGGCCAGTAGCACCAGTAGGACCAGTAGAGCCAGTAGGGCCAGTAGGCCCAGTAGCACCAGTAGGACCAGTAGGTCCACCAGCAGGACCAGTAGGCCCAGTAGGACCAGTAGGTCCAAAACAGAATATAGTTCGAGTTCTTGGTGGTCTTGGTCTAATTATTCCATCATCATCACAAGGGTTATTATGATTATAGCAGTTGTTCATATTTAATCTCCTTTCAATATAAATTATGTAAAGGTGTTAAAAATGTAGATAACAATCAACCAAAATATCAAAATATTTTTAAAAATTAAACATAAAATATATAGAGGTGAAATATGCAAACGTATACAGTACAAAGGGGAGATACAATTCAAGGGATTAGTAAACAGTTTGGTGTTTCAATAGAGGAAATAAAAAGGACAAATAATTTAAATTCAAATACAATAAAAGTAGGACAAATTTTGCAAATACCGACTGTTGAAACTACAGCCTTATATGTAGTAAAAAGAGGAGATAATTTGTATACAATAGCAAAAAAATATAATACAACAATACCTGAATTGATGAAAATAAACAACTTGAAAACCACACGCTTATCAATAGGACAACAATTAAGAGTACCAGTGAATAGTACTTCAGGAAATCAAGATTATATAGTTTATACCGTAAAAAAAGGTGACAATCTATATTCTATTGCTTCTAGTTATAACATACCTGTATTAGAAATTAAAGAAGTAAATTCTTTAGCCTCCAATCTACTATCAATAGGACAACAATTAAAAATTCCCATTTCTCTACAGGAAAATATTCCTGAACAAACATATGATATATATATAGTAAAAGAAGGCGATTCTCTATATAAGATAGCACAAATGTATAATATGGAAGTAAAAGATCTAATGGCAATAAATAATTTGTCTTCATCCGCCTTAACAATAGGACAACAACTAAAGGTAAAAAGAGATGAAGAACAACAACCAAGTGGTGAAGAGTGTTATGGAGAAGGATACATCGAACCAACATATGAAACATATGTAGTACAAAAAGGAGATAATCTGTATGACATAGCCAAGCGATATGATGTAACTGTTGAAGATATAGTAACCTTAAATGATTTAAAATCTAATAATTTGTCTATAGGACAAGTGCTAAAAATAAAGGAGGCATAAAGTGCAATTAATAAGTTATGAAGACTTTAAAAAAATGGACGAGTATAAAAAATTTATAGAAGAAAATCCCGCTATAGGAACACTAAAGATAGAAGCTTTTACAGCCTATATAGCAGTTCCAATAGAAAATGTTGAAATCTTAGTAACAAAAGATTTTGGTAATTACAAAGTTATATTTTTTAATGGATATACAAATTCTAGTGGAAATATAGATAGCATCGAATTACCAGCTCCATCAGGTACATTTAATCCCAAAACACTAGAAGTCCCTAAATATACAATTTACGATTTATCTGCGATACATGAAGGGTATGAAACAATAAAAAAGTATAACATAGGGATATTTGGAAATGTAAATACAATTCAATATGTTAAAATGATTCCTCAA
This sequence comes from uncultured Mycoplasmatota bacterium, assembly GCA_948465965.1. GTDB lineage: Bacteria > Bacillota_I > Bacilli_A > RF39 > UBA660 > CAJMSU01. Next base: position 2,688 of record CAOJYR010000027.1, on the reverse strand, counting down.
GTTAATCTTAAAGGGGTAAAGACGAATGGCAATTAGAAATCCAGTCATTCCAACAGAAATAATAGTCCACCTAGGAGCTCCAGAAGAGGCAGCTCAAAACATTACAGTTCCATTTAATGAGTATATAAAGAAAGTAGCATCCAGTGAATTGTATCCTAATTGGCCTGAAGATGCATTAAAGGCAAATATTCTAGCACAAATATCTTTTGCTTTAAATAGGATTTATAATGAATGGTATCCATCACAAGGATATAACTTCGATATAACAAATAGTCCCATATATGATCAAGCTTTTGCCGAAGATAGACAAGTGTTTGAAAAAATTTCTTTAATCGTAGATGATATATTCAATAACTATATTGTAAGGGGTGATCAAATACAACCCCTATTTGCTAGATATTGTGATGGAAAAACGACAACCTGTGAAGGTCTATCACAATGGGGATCTGTGAATTTAGCGTTAGAGGGCAAAAACCCATTAGAAATTTTAAAAACTTATTATGGAGATGATGTTAAATTAATATATAATGCACCAGTAGAGGCCAAAATAATATCTTACCCAGGTTTTCCAATCAAATTAGGGTCTGCTGGGGACTATGTTAGAACACTAAAAACACAGCTAAATAGAATTGCAAAAAATTATCCTGCTATTCCTAAAATTAAAGATGAAAGTCATGTTTTTACCCCTGAAACAGAAAACGCGGTAATTGCTTTTCAAAAAATCTTTGATCTAGAACCAAATGCTATAGTAGATAAATCAACTTGGTATAAAATAAAATATTTATATAATGCTGTAAAAGAAGTTGCTGATTTATTTTCAGAAGGAATTACAATGGAAGAAGTGATGTTATTATTTAGTTCAGAACTAGACCTTGGAGACATTAGTCCCTATATTAGAGTATTAAATTATCTATTAAATGTAATCGCCTTTTTTGATAGTGATCTTCCATTTCTAAATTTAGCTGGGGAAACATTTAATGAGAATACGAAAGAAGCAGTTGTTGCATTTCAAAATAAATACAATATATCTGCAACAGGAGTAGTTGATGCTAATACATGGAAAGCATTAATAGAAGCGTATGAACAAACACTTAGTAATATTCCACGAGAATATTTAGAATATAAAGATGAATTCTATCCAGGCTTTGTACTTTCTAAACAAATGAGTGGGCCAGAAGTAGTAAGACTTCAAAACTTCTTATTAGAAATATGTAAGAGATTTAAAAATATCCCAGGTGTAAAAGTAACTGGAAACTTTGATACTTTAACTGAACAATCTGTAAAGACAATTCAAAGAAAATACAACTTGCCTTCAAGAGGGTTTGTAGATGCGGCTACCTGGTATAGAATAGTTGAGTTATCGAAAGGAAATGAATAAAAGCTATAAAAACTATATTTATAGCTTTCTTATGTTGTAAATTGTAAGTTGACATCAAAAATAAGTAAAATAGTAAAAAATAAGTGTAAAGATAATGAAAATAACGTAATAAAAAGGGTTATACATGCTATAATTAAATAAATAGAAATAAAAAGGTGATTAGATGTTAATAGACAAAAAGATAGATTTAATAAATAAGTATTTTAAAAAGAAAAAAGAAATGATTATCATGGAATTGGTTATTAAAGATTATAATAATTCCAATTTCTATATGGCAATAGTTTTTAATAAACGATTAGAGAAATTTAAAGTGGCTTATATACCATTAGATGTTGTTAATTCAAGCAAGATTGCTGATTATATTTGTTATCAATTCATAAATATTAAAACAGTTAATTATATATTAGAATCATTAAATAGTGAAAAAGATAAATTTGAAGATCCAAGCGCAAGAAATAATTTAAACGAGAATATAAATAATTTCTATATTGAAATTAGTATTAATTTAGCAGAAAAAGTTTATAAGTTTAAAACGACCAAATATCTTCCTAAAAAATGGATTTACTTATTTGACCCCATTGTTATTATATTTGAACATATCCCTAATATAATGAGTGAACTTTGTACCGAAATATTATCAGTAATTACTGATAGTAATGTCTCAATAGATTATAAATCTTCACTAAATTTCGATTTATTTAATGATAATATAGATGATTTGTTTGAAAAAACAATATGCAAACAAGGATTAGAGTACTATAACAATTCTGAAGTAAAGTTCGTTGAAAATGTAAATGGAAAATATTTTGCTATTGTAAAAGATCATTTGGTTATTATTGAGTATAATTCTAAACAGAAAGTATTAAACTTATATTGTGATTGTAAATCACACGTACCAGGTAAACATATTTATGCAGCCTTAATGGCAATTAGAAATAAAGAAGTGAAGGAATTTTATAAAATTATGGTTGTAGATAAAAAAGAAGACTTCGCTAAGGAAAATCAAAGGGCAAAGTATTATTTATGCTTCGGGACAGAAAAAGACACATTAAATGTAATAGAAGCATCAGCAAAGAAAAAACTACCAATATCTATATTTGAAAATAAGACAGCTAAAATAATTTATGATATAGATGATAAATTAAAAAAGAGTGTGACAAAAATTTTAAAACAACATCACTCAGATAAGATTGATAATATAATGTCTCAAAGGTAATAATGAATAGTCAATATTTTTCATATTATAATTACTAGAACTATAAATTGAAAGGTTAAGTGTCCGAAAAGGGCATAAAAAAAGACACATAGAA
>CAOJYR010000026.1 GCA_948465965.1 uncultured Mycoplasmatota bacterium | reverse complement strand
AAAAACTTACATTTTAGGTAATGAAATGTGCGGACACTTAATATTTCCATTTGTAGCAGACTTTTAGGTCTCTTTTTTTATTAGACAAAAGATATAAAGTATTATATAATAAGAGAAAGGAATAATAGGAGGCAAATATGGTAATTTTAAGAGAAAGAAAAAAATTTAACCGTATAATAAGGAAAGCAAGCAATATATTCCTAATGGCGCATAGAGACTTAGATTTAGATGCACTTGGAAGTTGTGTGGGATTAAGTTTAATATTAAAGAAAAGAAAAAAAGATTGTTATATAATAATAGATGACAAAAATCATGAACTGGGTGTAGAAAAAATATTAAGAGAGTTAGAAGGATGTATAAATATTATAAGAGGAGAAGATATTAATAAATATCTTAACCCAAGAAATCACAAAAACTTACTAATTGTATTAGATACAAATAAAACAGACCTTGTTCAAAATAAAGAGGTTTTAAAAAAGATCGATAAAAAAATGGTTATAGATCATCATGATCTTGGAAAGACAACAATAAAAGATGCTTTAATTATAAATGACAATAATGTATCAAGTACTTGTGAAATGATTACAGAATTAATAGAGTATTATGATATTGATTTAGAATCATACTATGCTACAGTACTTTTAGCAGGTATAGTTTTAGATACTAATAATTTTACATTAAAAACAAGTCCAGAAACATATTATGCAGCCTATTATCTAGCAAGTCTAGGAGCTAGTGCCAAAAAGGTGCAATACTTATTAAAACAAGATATTGAAGAATATACAGAACGCCAAAAACTATTATCTGGAATTCAAACAATAAATAAAAAAGTAGCATTTACCAAGGCTTCAACTTCAACAATTTATAGAAGAGAAGATTTAGCTAAAGTAGCTGATACACTATTATTTTTCAACGATATAGAAGCCTCATTTGTTATTGGAAAAATTGGAAAAGACACAATAGGGTTAAGTGCAAGAAGCTTAGGAAATTATAATATCAGTAAAATTCTAGTAAAACTAGGTGGCGGTGGAGATGATTACAATGGAGCTGCTAGATTTGAAAACACTACAATTAGTAAAGTAGAACAAGAATTAAAGCAATTAATCGCAAAAGAAGAGGGTGAATAAATTGGAAGTAATTTTTATAAAAGATTTAAAAAACCAAGGAAAAAAGGGGCAAATAAAAAATGTCAAAGATGGTTATGCTGAAAACTTTTTAATTAAAAATGGTTATGCAGTAGTAAAAAATAAACAGAACTTAGCGAAATTAGAAAAAGAACAACAAAACAAAGCACAAGAAGAGGCCAATAAAAAGAAAGAAGCAGAAGCAATCAAAAAAGAAATAGATAAGGAAATATTAGAATTTAAGGTAAAAACTGGAGAAGGAGATAAAGTCTTTGGAAGTATTAGTGTTAAACAAATAAAAGATGAACTTCAAAAGAAAAACTATAAAATTGAGAAAAACCAAATAGAATTACAAAATAGTATTTCTTCATTAGGGTTTCATAATGTTAATATTAATCTATATCCTAATGTAATAGCAAAAATAAAAGTACACGTTATAAAATAGAGGTGGTAGTATGCCAATTAAAACTTTACCAAACAACATAGAAGCAGAAGAGTCAGTATTAGGAGCCTGTTTCTTATCAAAATATGCTCTTCAAAAAGCCTGTGAAAATTTAACTGCAGACTCTTTTTATGATGAAAAAAATGGTAAAATTTTTGCTACGATGAGTGCCTTAATGGAGGAAAAAACACCTATTGATATTACAACCGTAACAGGCTATTTAAAGAAGAAAAATCAGCTTACAGAAGTGGGAGGAGTAGAATACCTAACTGAAGTATTAAACTTTGTCCCAACTGCTAGTAATATAGATTATTACATAAAAAATGTAGAAGATGCTGCTATTCTTAGAAACTTAATCGAAACAGCTACTGATATTGCATCAGAAGGATATAGAACAGATGAATCAGTAAATGAAATACTAGATAATTCTGAAAAGAAAATCTTAAATATAGTAAAAAATAGAAAAGCCAGTGAATTTAGATCAATTAAAGACGTTCTAATTAAAACACAAGCAGACCTAGAAAGGCTATCTGAAAATAAAGGAGAGATAACAGGTCTTCCAACAGGATGGTATGATTTTGACAAACTAACAACAGGATTACACGAAAATGAATTCATCATCATTGCCGCGCGTCCAGCTATGGGAAAAACAGCTTTTGCTTTAAATCTTGCAACACATATTGCTATGTCACAAGATAAATCAGTCGCCCTATTTAACTTGGAAATGAGTGCTGAGCAATTAGCGCTTCGTATAATCTCATCTTTAGGTCAACTAGAAGGATTTAAATTAAGAACTGGAAACTTAATGAATAATGATTGGAAAAGAATTAATGAAGCAGTTTCACAACTAGCTAATACAAATATGGTAATAGATGATACACCAGGAATAACAATTGGAGAAATAAGAGCAAAATGTAGAAGACTTGCTAGCTCAGAAAAAGGACTAAGTATAGTAATAATCGACTATCTACAACTAATATCTGGTGGAAAAAATTATGGAGCTAATCGTCAACAAGAAGTATCAGATATTTCAAGAAGCTTAAAAACTTTAGCAATGGAGTTGGGCGTTCCAGTAATTGCTTTATCACAATTATCACGTGGAGTGGAAGCGCGTGAAGACAAACGTCCATTAATGAGTGACCTACGTGAATCAGGATCAATTGAACAAGATGCCGATATTGTAGCATTCTTATATAGAGATGATTATTACAATAAAGAATCACGTACAGAAGATAATAATAGTATTAGTGAATTAATTATTGGAAAACATCGTAATGGTCCAACCGCAACAATAGAATTACTATTTAAAAAGAATACATCAACATTCTTAAATCTAAGAAAAGAAGAAAAAATGAGGGAGGAATAACATGTTAAAGAAAACAGTCAAAATTATAGTGTTCATAATGGTATTTAGTATACTACCATTAACCTTAGGTTTTACAAATAAAAACCCTCAAAAACTATATCGTATATATTTAAAAGGAGAATCTTTAGGACTAATTAAATCAAAAAAAGAATTAGAAGAATATATAGATAAAAAACAAGAACAAATAAAGAAAAAGTACAAAGTTGATAAAGTATATGTTCCAGATGAGTTAGATATTGTAAAAGAAGTAACATTTAATAGTAAAGTATCTACAGTGGAAGAAATTTATGAAAAGATAAAAGATATATCTCCATTTACAATTAAAGGATATGCAATAACAATTAAAGGTCTTGATACAAAAGATTCTGATGGAAAAACAATAAAAGGAAAAAAGCAAACTGTTTATGTTTTAGATAAAAAAATATTTGAAGAATCAGTTGATGAGACAGTAAGATCATTTGTAAGCAAAGAAGATTATGAAGCATATAAAAATAATGACCAAAAGGAAATAGAGGATGTTGGAAAAATAATAGAAAAAATTTATATAAAAAACACAATCACGATAAAAAAACAGAATATACCAGTAGATAAAACAATCTATCAAGACAAAGCCAGCTTAAGTAAGTATCTATTATTTGGTACAACCGAAGAGCAACAGAAATATACTGTCAAAGACGGAGACACAATAAGTGATATTGCCTTTAATAATAAAATATCAACAGAAGAATTTCTAATTGCGAATCCATCATTTACAGATGAAAATGGATTATTATATAATGGACAAGAGGTAACTTTAGGAATAATAAAACCCCAATTTAGTGTAGTAGAAGAAGATCATACAGTTTTTAAAGAAGAAAAAAACTATCAAACAGAAACCAGATATGATAATACAAAAAATGTAGGATATACAGAAGTTACACAAGCAGGTGTTAAAGGAGAAAATAAAGTAACACAAAAGGTACAAAAAATAAATGGAGAAACAGTAAACGTAGTACCAGTAAGTACAGAAGTAATTAAAGAACCAATTAACGAAATAATAGTAAAAGGAGGAAAACAGTCTAGTTATTCTGACTATTATTCTGGTGGGGGCTACGGAAGTATTATCGCAACAAAAGGACAATGGGGATGGCCTGCATCATGTTCATCGGTATCAAGTGGTTTTGGATATCGCTGGGGAGTATTACATGATGGAACAGATATTGCCGGATGTGGACTTGGATCAAATATTTTCGCAGCACAGTCAGGTACTGTAGTTCAATCATCCTATAAATTCGATAATGGGCAATATATAACGATTGATCATCATAATGGATTCTATTCAATGTATGCTCACCTTTGTAATGGATGTCGCTATGTCAACGTAGGAGATAATGTTACAAAGGGGCAAGTAATTGGTGGTATGGGACGAACAGGTGCTGCAACAGGAGTTCATCTTCACTTCTCCATTTGGAATGGATATCCATATAGAGGAGGTAGAGCTTTAAATGCCATGCAATTCTATTAAAATGAAAGTAAAAACAATCGCCAGTGGTTCAAAGGGAAATTGCACAATAGTATTATGTAATAAAGTAAATTTAATAATAGATATGGGGATTTCCTACTTAGCTTTAAAAAGAAGCTTAGAAGAAAATTCCCTTTCTTTTGAACAGTTTTCTGGAATTCTTATAACTCACTGTCATAAAGATCACATTAAAGGCCTATCATCCTTAATAAAACATACAAGACTAAATGCATATATTCCAGAAGCAATGTATGAAGAATTAAAAGAAGTATTACCAAAGGAAAGATGTATATTTATAGAAGATAGCTTTACAATAGAAGATGTCAGTATAGAATTAATACACACATCCCATGATACAGCCTGTTCTGTTGGGTATATAGTAACTTATAATAATAAAAGTCTAGTCTACGTAACAGATACAGGATATATAAATAGAAAATATTTAGCAAAAATGACTGAAAAAGATATTTACATAATAGAAAGTAACCATGATGAAGTGATGCTAATGGATGGACCATATCCAAGATTTCTAAAAGAAAGAGTTATAAGTGATAAAGGTCACCTTTCAAATAAAACAACTGCGAAATATTTAAAGAAGATAGTAGGAAAGAATACAAAACATATTCTCCTAGCCCACTTAAGTGAAAAAAACAATACAGAAGAATTAGCTTTACAAGCAGTAACAGAAGAATTAGAAGACAGTAAGGTTAATATAATAATTGCCAGGCAACATGAAGAAAGTCCCATGATAGAAGTGTAAAATTTAAAAGATAGGATTATGAAAGTAAAAGGTTTAAAAAGAAACTGTACAAAAAGCAGCAAATAATATTGATTCAACAAAAGTAAAAAAATATTAAAAAAGTAGGTAGATAGTCTATGATAAAAATAATAACAGTAGGATCTCTAAAAGAAAGATACTTACGTGATGCAGTAGAAGAATATTCTAAGAGAATAAAAAAATATACAAATCTAGAAATAATAGAATTAAAAGATGAAAGTATAAATGATTATGAAAAAATAAAAAAACTAGAAGCAGAAAAAATAAAAAAATATATAGATAAAAAGGATTACATAATAACCTTAGAAATAGAAGGAAAAGAAATATCATCAGAAGAATTCTCTAAAAAAATAGATAATATCTATCTAAGTAATAGTAATATAACCTTTATAATAGGTGGGAGTTATGGATTAAGTGATGAGATAAAAGAATTATCAAACTTTAAACTATCTTTTTCAAAAATGACTTTTCCTCATCAATTATTTAGGGTTATGCTTTTAGAACAAATCTATAGGGCATATAAAATTATGAATAACGAAAATTATCATAAGTAGGAGGTTAATATGATAGGAAATACCTGGGACAATTTATTAAAAGAAGAATATAAAAAAGAGTATTTTATAAATCTTATGAATTATATAAAGGAAGAATATAAGAGTAAAACTATATACCCAAAACAAAGTGAGGTATTCAATGCCTTTAGATATACAGATTTTGATGATGTAAAAGTAGTAATACTTGGACAAGACCCATATCATGGACCAAATCAAGCTGAAGGATTATCCTTCTCAGTAAGTAACGAGGTATTAAAACCGCCATCACTAAAAAACATTTTTAAGGAACTAGAAAGTGATCTAGGAATACCATTTCCGAAACATAACTCACTTAAACCATGGGCAAAGGAAGGAGTATTACTATTAAATGCAGTATTAACAGTAGAAGAACACGCACCAACATCTCATAAAGATAAAGGATGGGAAATATTTACAGATGAAGTTATTAAAACAATTAATAGAAAAACAACACCAGTAGTATTTATTCTTTGGGGAAGTTATGCAAGAAACAAAAAAAACCTGATTACAAATCCAATACACTGTATTATAGAATCACCTCATCCATCTCCTTTTTCAGCCTATAATGGTTTTTTTGGAAGTAAACCATTTTCAAAGGCAAATAAGTTTTTGAAATCAAAAAATTTAGAAGAAATAGATTGGAGAGTAGAATAAGTATACAAAGTATATATAGTAACAGAAGGAGGATGAATATGAATATAAATATGACAAAAGATAATAAATATAAATTTACAAAAAAGGATGGCTTTTATGGTATAGATCATCAACTTAGTAATAAAATAAGTAGGTTTACAAAACTAATGTCCGTGTATGAAGTGAAAGAGGTATATGATGTAACATTATTTGAAAAAAACAGAACATTTCTAATCTATTATAAAGATAGAAATGATAATTATAAACTAATAGAAGGTAAATTATTAATAAAAGAAGAGGTAAAACCATTATATAAATTTATTTCTACAGAACCATTACAAATATTAGAAAAAGGAATATATTTCGGTAAAAATACTGGGATTGATAACCATTTAGAAGGAATCTATAAACTTATTATAAAAAATCCAAAAGAAAAAGATATAAATACATATATTTTAAATACATTCGCAAAACAAAAAGAGATAAAAATAGAAAATATAGAATTGAATTGGAAATCACCAGATATGTTAGATATGAGTATCCTTGTTAAGGATAATAAAGATATTCTACATGTTTATCTTGATTATGATAAAAAGTCAATTAACCTCCATAAAGATTTCTTCCTAAGCGAAAAAGATGGGTTACAAAAATTCAACGAAGAATTCCTTGATGAAGATAGTCCTTTAAACTTTTTAGATGCAATTATACAATCAGACTATTATAATTCAATAATTGATAGTGAAGAAAAACCAAAAGTATATAGCAAAAGATAGATTGAAATTGAATCTATCTTTTTATAAAATAATGTAAAGTTAAATTAAAACTATTGTATATTTTTTAAGATTAATATAATATAAAAACAGATAGTTAGGATAAAACTATGAATTAATAAAGGTAGTGATTAATAGTATGATCATATCTATGATTAGAGAGAATAAAAATAATTATTATATAAATTTAGAAATAAAAAATGATACATATTATTATAATGCAGTATGTACAAATAAAGAATCTACTTTTTATATGAATAAAGAAGAGATATCAGACCTATTCAGAAGAATATTTAAGTCTAATTTATCATTTTTAAGAAAAGAAGGGGAGTATGACCTTTATTTAGATGAAGCAAATAATAAAAGATACTTTAAAGATGGCAAAGAAAACTTATTATTATTTTTAGAAAAAAATGGAACGCCAGCCATTATGTATAATAGCGCAAAAGAAGAAAATAGTAAGTTCAGTAAACTGAAAAATTATATTATAAAACAAGGAAAAGAAAAAATTTTAATCACAACAACATATGCCTTATTAATAATTAGTTTAGGATTACAGACAAATGACAATAAAGTATTAATAGAAAATAAGTTATATAAAAATATTTTACCTCAAGCAACAACAGAAGAAATTCAAAATAATATAATTAATTCTAATGATAAAATATTATCAAGAGAACAACGAGTTTACCTAGCCAATACCAATTTCATAAATGATGTCATAGAAACATCCGATAAATGTAGAAACTATATTCTAAGAAAAAAAACAGAAGGCATTAATCTTTCTTACTTTACTGATAAAGATAAAGAAGAATATCCAAATTCTGTAGGATACTATTCAATAGCTGATATTAATACAATTCATTTGCTTGATGATTCAATTAATATATTCCACTACGCAGGGGCACATGAATTTATTCATTTAATGCAAGATAACAATGAATATGTCTATATTAGAGAAGCTAGTTCTGAGATAATGAAGAGTGAATACTATAAGGAAGAGGCGGTAAGCTATTCTGATTCGAGAAAAAGGGTATCCATATTAATGGAGATGATAGGACCAAAACCAATAATGGAGTGTAATTTTAAGGGTGATACTTCCACCTTCGAGGAAGCAATATATAAAAATTTAGACGAGAAAGACGCCGAAGAACTTTTATCCTTATTTACAATATCCCCAGCATATGATAAGAAACCAGAAGAAACAAATAAAAAAATCGATAATTTATTAGCAAAAATATATAAAAACATTACGGGAAATAATATAACAGAGGATCCATTTATTAATTATATTTACAATAACAATACAATTGATAGGGTATATTTTAACCAAAATTCAGAAAAGTTTTATAGAAGATTTAATGAAGAAGAATATAAGAATGGAATTATACCTATGGAAAAGTTAGATTATGAAAAATTAAAAGAAGCTGGTTATATCAGTAAATATTTTTATACAACGCGTGAAGAAATATCTGAAAAGGAATATAAAAACTTTATTCCTGGTGAATGTGACTATGTTTATGTAATATATAAACCAATTGAAGGATATCATATAAAATCAGGATATGAAGTTGTATCAACTGATAAGACGAAAAAGTATACATTAGAAGAGGCGATAAACAAAAACTTAATAAGAAAGATTGATTATATAAAACAGGAATCTCATCAATATAATTCTTTAGATGCTCTTACCGAAGAAACAGATATTAACCTTAATGATATTTACATTCAAGTTCTATTTAAGTATGGAGAAATGGGCGATTTGTATAAAAGTGGTAAAAAAACTTATGTCCGACGAAAAAAATATAAAAAAGCAGTTTATGAACCCTCTATAGCAGAAAAATTCCCTGATCAGGTAAGAAAACAAGACTCTCCATCGTATTCTAATATAAATTTAGAAGAGTTAGAATTAATGACAATAGGAAATCAAGATATGGACAGCAAAAGTTCAACTAATACCAATAACCATAGAAAATAATAAAAAAATCAACTAATTTCCCAAATTAAAATCTCAACCGCACCCTTCGGTGTAGTTGAGATTTTAAATATAAGATTCGTTTTTTCTTTCTTGAGCCTGTACTGCAGTAATTGCAACAACACCAACAATATCATCTGCACTGCATCCCCTCGATAAATCATTAACTGGAGCATCAATGCCTTGACATATTGGGCCATAAGCCTCAGCTTTAGCAAGTCTCTGTACCAGTTTATATCCAATATTACCAGCATCTAAATCAGGAAATACTAATACATTAGCATGACCAGCAACCTCACTATTAGGGGCCTTATAATCAGCAATTTCTGGTACAATTGCTGCATCTAATTGTAACTCCCCATCCATTTTATAGTGTGGATATTTTTCATGTGCTATAATAACTGCTTCAGAAACTTTAGCAACATCCCTGTGCTGTGCACTTCCTTTAGTTGAATGGGATAAAAATGCAACTTTAGGTTCTTTTTTCACTAAAACTTGAAAACTTTCAGCACTACTAGCAGCTATAGCTGCAAGTTCATCTGAACTCGGATTTTGATTAAGACCACTATCAGCAAATATAAAAGTACCATTTGAACCATAATCACAATTAGGTACATCCATTAAGAAAAAGGCAGAAACTAACCGAATACCAGGCTTGGTTTTTATAATTTGTAAGGCTGGACGAAGTGTATTAGCTGAAGAATGACAAGCACCACTAACAACTCCATCTGCCCGCTTAGTTTTTACTAACATACAAGCATAATACATATAGTCTTCTAATAATAATTTTTTTGCCTGTTCATATGTCATACCTTTATTTTTTCTAAGTTCAGCTAAGTGATTAGCTAGTTCCTTAGTAAGATCAGAATCACGTGGATTAATAATAGTTGCCTTATTGATATCAAATCCTTTAGAATTTCGCTTTATTTCCTCATCTGTACCAATAATAATCAAATCAGCAATATCTTCTTTTAAAATCTTATCAGCAGCTTCCATAGTTCTAACATCCATAGATTCAGGAAGTACAATTGTCATTTTTCTCGTTTTTGCACGCAATTTTATAGTATCAATAAAACCCATTACTTATTCACCCTACTTTTCCTTTAATATTTCAAATATCTCTCTTTTTTCATTACTGTAAAATTGTTTTTTCTTATAACCAAAGAACAACCTTATGATATTAGAGGGAAAAGCCACAATCAATTGATTAAAAATAACCACACTATCATTATAAAATTTAATAGCCGCAACCAACTCTATTTCATTATCATTGATTTCTTCAATAATAGAAACTAAGGAATCATTTTTATATAATTTTTCATTTTCGTCAAGAATCTTAAATAAATCATTATAGCTTTTTCTTAATTCATTATTTGTTTCAAAATGGTTTAAGTTTCTATCAGAAAAATGATTTAATTCCTCTAAAAATTCTTCTAATTTCAATTGCTTCTTTATAATAGGTCTACTTCTATTTATTAAATCTAACTTTTTCTGTAGTAAAATATCAATATTATTTTCAGCCTCATCAATCTTAATAATAGCAAACTGAAATTTATTATGATAAATAATAATTATCATAATAATAAGTGCAACAAGAACTATACATCCTAAAATTATTTCTATCATATAACCACCTCTATACTAAGGTAATTATATCAAATTAATAATTATTGTACAATTAAAAGTAAAAGATAAATAGGATAAAATATTGACTTGAAAAATAACATCAATAGAACTTGTTTTTTTCCATCAAGCAGATTATAATATATAAAAAATATTCAAAAAAAGATGAGTAAGGAGAAAATATGTTAAGATCAATTCAATCAGAGCAAGATAAGCTAAAAAAAGTATTAATGACTCTAGACGAACCTATAGAGATATCAATTATTAAATCTGCATATAAAAAGGTGGAAGGTTTAAATACCATAATAAGGAATTTAAAAGAAGAAAATAATTTGTTCTTACATGAAAATACTTTGTATTCTAGAAAGTATTTAATAGCAATAGGAGTAGAAGTACCAAAGCAAAAAGAAGAAGAGAAAATAGATATAAATTTTTCAAAAGTATTTAGTGAGCAAACAAGAAAAGAATTAAATAAAAAAATAAAAAGATATGAGAAATGTCATATCCAGTCTATAGAAACTGCAAGTTATATTCGTAGTAATTAGTACCTTTTATGTAGCCTCTTTATTTGAAGCTTTTTCATCAAAAGTCTGATCAGTAGTAGTAGGCTCAGTCCCTTTAATAAAATACATTAATTTCTTTTTTGTCGCATCATCACCTACAGGTTTTCCTGAAATTGGATCAACCAAAACAGCAGAGACATTATTAGGAACTTCATACCATTCATCACTTTTTCCTTCTTCATAACTCTCTACAGAGTTGTACCAAATATTTTGTGCATATTTATATTCATTAGTACTAAGTTCCTGATTATTATCATACCCTACCCAAACTGCACTAACGATATCCTTATTAAACCCAATATTCCAGTTATCACTATTAGTAGTCCCACTTTTAAGTGCATATTTATGTTTTAATTTAGCATTTAAACCTATAGCAGTTGGATAATTATAATCAATATATAAAGGATCATAAGTAGCAGTTAACATATTATTTAAGATAAATACTAAACTAGAATTTAAAACCAACTCTTTAGAATTACTAGCCTTATATAAAACATGCCCATCTAAGTCTTCTACTTTCTCAATTAAATGAGGCTTAACCTTATAACCTAGATTAGCAAACGCAGCATATCCAGCCGCCATTTCCTTAATTCCTATTTCATTAGTACCCAAAGGTAGAGAAGGAATATCTTCTAACTTAGATGTAATACCCACTCTCCTTGCTACATTAATTAAAGCATCACTTCCTAAAAACAAATGCGTTTTAACTGCATAAATATTTTCTGAATAAGCAATAGCAGTAGCCATGGAAATTGGTTTATCACCATAAGTTTCGTTATAATTCTTAGGCGTATAATTCTCTTGATTATTAAAAGTAAATGTTGTAGCTTCACTGGTGAAAGCCGAACTTGAAGTAAAGCCATTTTCTAATGCTGCATAATACAAGTAAGGCTTCATGGTAGAACCAACTTGTCTCATGGAATCAACTGCTCTATTATATGATGACTTATTATAATCTCTACCACCAATTAACGCAATAATTCCACCTGTATTAGGATTCATCATGACAGAGGAAACTTCAACCTTCGATTCACTTGGGATGGTGTTCTTTACTGCATCCTCTAAATTCTTTTGTGCTTCCAAATCTAAGTTAGTATATATTTTTAAACCTTTAATGTCGCTAAGAGATTCTGGTATTTCATTGATAGTTTCTAACTCCTTTAAAACAGCATCTTGATAATACATAGCAACACTTAAATCATCTCGTTCCTTTTCCCCAATAAAATTTAACTCTTCATTATAAGCTTTATCCCTTTCCTCCTCAGTGATCACTTCATTAGCAACTAGTAAATCTAAAACAACAAGTTGTCTTTTTTTAGAAGCCTCAAAGTCAATTAATGGAGAATAGTTACTAGGAGCCTTTGGAACTCCAACTAAAATAGATGCTTCTGCTAAATCCAATTCCTTGGCACTTTTACCAAAATAAAATTTACTAGCATTTTCAATTCCATACATACCATGACCATAATTAATAGTATTTAAATACCCTTCTAAAATTTCATCCTTAGAATAATTACTCTCAATTTTAACTGTATACCACATTTCATCCCATTTTCTCTTCCAAGTTTTATCAAAATTTAAAAACAAATTTTTAGCATATTGTTGTGTTATAGTAGAAGCACCCTGTTGTGTTTTTCCATTCGTAATATTAATATAACTAGCCTTTAAAATTCTTAAAAAATCAAAGCCATGATGCTTATAAAAGCTCTTATCTTCAGTACAAATGGTTGCCTTGATAACATAATCAGATATATTATCCAAACTTACCCACTTTTTAGATTCATTCCCCTGAAAAAACAACTTTTTATTATTATCATATAACGAGATATTACCAGCACTATTTATTTCAAGCTTAGGAGAAGTTTTAACATAAATAAATATACCCGCATAAAAAAGAATGCCAATAACTATAATAAGAATAAATAATTTTTTCATTTTTCTAAAAAGCTTCATAAAAACCAACCTTTCTTTACTATTATTAAAAAGAAGAAGTTAAAATATGTATGAAAATTTGCCAAGATATGTTATAATCTAAACTGTAAATTTAAAAAGAGGTGTTAATATGTCAAAAGTTAAAATAACATCTTCAATAGTTAATGTAGAAAATAATTATTTCTATGAAGTTTTTGGAATATTAAACAAAAAAGAAAATAAAATAACTTATTTTGAAACTGATGAACTAAAAACGAAAGTAACTTACAGTTATAATACAAACACTTTAATAAGGGAAAATAAAAACCTCTATATGAAATATACTTTTAACAAAAATAAAGAAACAAAAGGTTTATTAGAGATTAAAGACATAAAAAGAACTTTAGAAGTTACAATAAAAACAAAAAATATAGAAAGAAAAAACAATGATTTAAAAATTGACTTTTTAGTTGAAGAGGAAGAATTTTCATATAAAGTAGAAGTAAAGGAGAATGAGTAATGAGTATTATAAAGAGCTTAACAGAAGATCTAAAAGAAATAGTAAAAAATGCAGGGTACGAAGTAGAGGAGTTATTACTACAACCATCTAGCAGACCAGATCTTGGACAATACCAAATAAATGATGCAATGAATTTAGCAAAAAAATATGGAAAAAATCCAAGAACGATTGCTGAAGATATTGTAAAGGAATTAGAGTGTGATAGGCGATTTACTAATTTAAATATTGCAGGTCCAGGTTTTATTAATATTACTTTAACTGATGAATTTTTAATAGATTCTTTAAATAAATTAACTAATAATTTAGATGAAAATATAGATAAATTAAAATATAAAAAAGTGATAATTGACTATGGTGGAGCAAATGTTGCAAAAGCCTTACATGTTGGACATTTAAGAAGTGCAAATATTGGAGAAGCATTAAAAAGATTAGCTAGATTATTAGGATATGAAGTATTAGGAGATGCACACTTAGGAGACTATGGAAGACCTTTGGGTCTAGTAATTAAAGAAATTAAAGAAATGTATCCAGACCTTCCATATTTTGATGAGTTCTATACTGGAAGTTATGAAGAATTAGATTTACCAATAACAAATGAAGACTTAGAAAAAATCTACCCACTAGCATCTCAAAAAGGAAAAGAAGATGAAGAATACTTAGAAGATGCCAGAAAGATAACTTTAAAATTTCAAAACCATGAAAGAGGATACTATGAATTATGGAAAAAGATAGTAGATATTTCAAAAGAAGATATTAAAAAAGTATATGATGAGTTAAATGTTTCATTCGAAATCTGGAATGGTGAAAGCGATGAAATGGAATATTTTGAAGATTTAATAGATATTTATCAAAGTAAAGGACTACTTACAGAGAGTGAAGGAGCAAAAGTAATAGAAGTAGCTAAAGAGGATGATAACTCTCCAATGCCACCTTTGTTAATTATAAAAACAAATGGTTCAAAATCTTATGATTCAACAGATTTAGCTGCTATTATTGAAAGAAAAAAGAACTACAATCCTGATGAAATGTGGTATGTAGTTGATGGAAGACAAGAATTACACTTTGAGCAAGTATTCCGTGCTGCACGACGTGCGAAATTAGTAGAGGATAATGTTGTGCTAGAACACATTGGGTTTGGTACAATGAATGGTTCTGATGGTAAACCATTTAAAACAAGAGATGGTGGGGTAATGTCATTAAAAAGTCTAATTGACTTAGTAAATGAAGAAACCTTAAAAAGAATTAATAGCGAAACGGTAGCTGAAGAGGAAAAAGCGGAAATTGCAAAGACAGTGGCAATCGCAGCTTTAAAATATGCCGACTTTCTACCATACCGCGGGACAGACTATATATTTGAAGTAGAAAAATTTGCAGAAATAGAGGGAAAAACAGGACCATATCTACTTTATTCAACAATTAGAATGAAGTCCCTTCTAACAAAAGCAACCAATCTAGAATTAAAACAAGATAAAATCTTCGAATTTAAAACAGAAACAGAAAAAGAGATAGCTTTAACAATACTAAGATTACCAGTAATTTTAAATAGATCCTTAGATACAAAGTCATTAAATGATATAGCTGAATACTTATATAAAATAACTTCACTTTATAATAAATTTTACTCAGAAAATAAAATTCTAACTGAAGAAAATATAAATTTACAAACTTCTTGGTTAACATTAACAAAAATAGTCTATGATATAAATATCACACTATTAAATGTACTAGGAATAAAAGTTCCAAAAAAAATGTAAAAAAGTGTTGTGTTTAACTAAGATATATGTTATAAGTTTATTGGTGTTTTCACCATAACAAATATAAAAGAAATGCATATAATGTTTTTAAATATAGGAGGACAATATGAGTATTAATAAAATGTCTAAAGATGAATTAGAATTATTATCAAATAAAGATATAACTAATTTAATATTAGAAGAGAGTAATAAATCTTTAAATACTGCAGAGTTATTTAAAAAAATAATTAAATTATTAGAATTGCCTGAAAGTATTTTCGAAAGTAAAATAGGTGATTACTATACTGCTTTATCAACAGATAAAAGATTTATTTTACTAGATGATGGTACTTGGGATTTAAAGAAGCGTCATACTTCAGATAAATTAGTTAAAATTGCAGACGAAGATGATGATGAAGAGGAAGAGGAAGAAGAATTACCCGAAAAAGAAGAAGCAGAACCAATTATTGAAGATAATTTTGATGATAAAGAAGAAGATTATGATGATGATGCTAATGAAGAGTTAAAAGATTTAGTAGTAATAGATGAAGATGAATTAGAACTAGAAGGATAATCTAGTTCTTTTTAAGCAAAACTATGATATAATACCATTGATTACCAAGAAAGGGTGAAAACGATGATAGAAAGATTAGAGACAACTTTAGCCAAGTATGAACAATTACAAGAAGAATTGACTAAACCAGATGTATTAAGTGATATTAAGAAAACAAGAGAATATTCTAAGGAAATGGCATCTCTTGAAGATATAGTAAATTGTTATAAAAAATATAAAAAAGTTTTAGAAGAGATAGAGTCAACCAAAGAAATGTTAAAAGATAAAGAATTAGGAGAAATGGCTAAAGAAGAGTTAAAATCTTTAGAAGCCGAAAAAACGAATCTAGATAGTGAACTTGAAATACTTTTAATTCCTAAAGATCCTAATGATGGAAAAAATGTAGTAATTGAAATAAGAGGTGCCGCTGGTGGAGATGAAGCAAATATTTTTGCAGGAGACTTATTTAGGATGTATACAAGATATGCTGAAAAGAAAGGATTCTCATATCAAATTTATAACTCAGTGGATGGTACAGCGGGAGGATATAGCCAAATAGAATTTATTATTAAAGGGTCAAATGCCTATTCACTTTTAAAATATGAAAGTGGATCTCATAGAGTACAACGCGTTCCAGTAACTGAATCAAATGGACGCCTTCAAACATCAACCGCAACAGTATTAGTTATGCCAGAAGCAGATGATGATATTGATATTGAGATTAATCCAAGTGATTTAAGAATTGATATTTATCGTTCAAGTGGTTGTGGTGGGCAAGGAGTAAATACAACAGATTCCGCAGTAAGAATTACCCACTTACCAACAAATACAGTAGTAACTTGTCAAAATGAAAGAAGTCAAATTCAAAATAAAGAACAGGCTATGAAAGTATTAAAAACAAGACTTTATGAATTGGAATTACAAAAACAATTAGAAGAAACTGGAGCCGAAAGAAGAAGTAAAATTGGTACAGGAGACAGAGCCGAAAAAATAAGAACTTATAATTACCCACAAAATAGAGTTACTGATCATAGAATAGGATTTACTACTAAAAATTTAGATAGAGTTATGGATGGAGATTTAGAAGATATAATTAATGCATTAGTTCAAGAAGACCAAAGACGAAAATTAGAAGGAGAAACAGAAGAGTAATGACAGTAGAAAATCTTCTGTTTTTTGGTAAACAGCACATTCATTCAGATCATGCAAAAATACTCCTTGCAGAACTTTTAAATTTAAATCCATTAGAGCTTCTCAACCATTTACATGATACAGTATCAGAAAAAGAGGAAAATATCTATAAACAAGAAGTAAAGGCATTAAAAGAAGGTAAACCTCTACAATATGTTTTGGGAAATGTAAACTTTTATGGTATTCGATTTGATATAAATGAAAATGTTTTAATTCCTCGTTTTGAAACTGAGGAACTAGTAGAGAATACCTGTAATTATATAAAAGAATATTTCACAGAACCTGTGGATATAATTGATTTAGGCTGTGGAAGTGGAGTAATAGGTCTAACTTTAGAAAAAAAAGTTTCCACAAATTCTGTGGATTTAATAGATATAAGTGAAAAAGCTCTAGAAGTTACACACAAAAACTGTGTAAAACTAAATTCTAAAGCAAATATTATAAAAAGTGATATGTTTTCTAATGTGAATAAAAAATATGATGTAATTATAAGTAATCCTCCATACATAAAAACAGATGAAGAAATAGAGGATATTGTAAAAGAAAACGAACCACATTTAGCGCTTTATGCGGGAAGTGATGGCTTAGATTGTTATAGAAAAATAATAACAAATTTAAAAAGTCATATGAAAGAAAAGTGCCTAGTAGCTTTCGAAATAGGTTATCTTCAGGCTGATGAAATAAAAAAAATAGTAAATGAAAATTTAGAAAATGTAAAAGTTTTAGTAAAAAAAGATCTATCAGAAAAAGATAGAATGCTATTTATTTTTAAAAATATTGAATAAAAAAAACAGGTATACCTCACTATATAATTGAAAGTGAGGTATTTATTTGAAAAAATTAGTGATAGCCCTAGCAATTATAGTAACAATACTATCCTTAAATAAGGAGCAAAAAGTAGTTATACCTAAAGAATCAATTCGCTTTAGAGTAATAGCCAACAGTAATAAAGAAGAAGATCAAAATCTAAAGAAAAAGGTTGTAAATAATTTAAAAGATAATATTTCTACTTTAGAATACTCTACAAAAAACATTGATAATTCTAGAGATAATATAAAAAAAATAATTCCTGAGTTTTCTACTATAATAGAAAAAACTTTACAAGAAAATGCAGCGGATGAAACGTTTACAATTAATTATGGAATGAATTACTTTCCAGAAAAAGAATATAAAGGAACTATTTATGAAGAAGGAGAATATGAATCCCTTGTTGTGACACTTGGAAATGGAAAAGGAGAAAATTTCTGGTGTGTTCTTTTTCCACCACTATGTCTTTTAGAAGCAGAAGATGAAGAGAAAACCAATAATGTAGAATACAAATCTTTCATAAAAGAAGTGATAGATAAGTATTTTTAAGAAAGTAAGTTAATAAAATATATAAGGTGATACCATGGAACAAAACCTTATATATTTTTTTATTGCAGTAGGACTTAGTATGGATGCTTTTTCCCTAGCTCTTGCATATGGCATGAATGAAATATCTACAAAAAGGAGTATACTATTAAGCATAATTGTAGGAATATTTCACTTTTTTATGCCAAAACTAGGTTCCATAATAGGTATAACTTTTTTTGAAAGTTTTATTTCTAAAGCAAACACAATTGTTGCAATAGTATTTATCATACTAGCAATAGAAATGTTCCTATCTAGAAATGAAGAAGAAAAGGGAAATATTACAAATCTTATTTCAATGATAGTATTTTCCTTTACAGTAAGCATTGATAGTTTTTCAGTAGGAATAGCACTTTCTTTAACAGAAAAACACCTCACTTCAGCTTGTATAATATTTGCCATAGTAAGTGCAACGTTCACCTTATCTGGATTAATACTTGGGAAAAAAATAAGTGAAAAATTTGGCCATAAAGCTACATATTTAGGAATAATGATTCTCATTGCTTTAGCCATTAAATACTTAATATAGACTTCGATTTAGCATGTTAGTGTAAAGAGTTTTGGGTATTTTTATAAAAATCTCTAATTGTAGGTTGATA
>CAOJYR010000025.1 GCA_948465965.1 uncultured Mycoplasmatota bacterium | reverse complement strand
CGTTATATGATGCAAGCATTGTTCAAAAGAAGTTAGAAAACTCGGCAAAAGATGAGGGAATAAAACAGGGGTCTTTAGAAAAATCTAAAACTATGGCATTATCTATGCTGAGGGATAATGTAGATATAAAAATGATTTCTAAATATACGGGATTAGATATCTTGGAAATAGAAAAACTACAAGAAAACTAGTGGACTTTAAGTTCACTTTCTTTTTTGATATAATGAATTTACTAGGAGGTGATACTTTGGTAGTAGGTGTTTTAGTTCAATTGTCTAATAAAAATATTGATAAAATATTTGATTATACTGTTAGAGAAAATTTCGCTTCTAAAATAAAGGTGGGTATCAGAGTAGAAGTTCCTTTTGGACATCAAACTTTAGAAGGATTTGTCTTAGAAATTAAGGATACTAATACAAGTGGAAGAAAATTGAAAGAAATTATTTCTATAGTTGATGAAGATATTATTTTAAATGAGGAATTGTTATTACTAGGGAAAAAGATACAGAGGATGACTTTAGCCACTTTGATTAGTTGTTATCAGGTTATGTTGCCAAAAGCATTAAAGGCTAAAAGGGGAACCATTATTCATAAAAAATATGATACATATTATAAATTAGGGAATATTTCTAATTATAAATTTAATGAAAAACAAAAGTTAATTATTAATTTGTTTACTAATAAAGAATTAGTGTTAAGACGTGATATTTTAAATATTTCTAGTAGTAGTTTAAATACATTGGTTAAAAATAATATTTTACTACCTGTTAAGTGTGAACGATATAGAACGTGTTATGATGATAAGGTGGTTCCAAAAAGGAAATTGACTACTGAACAAAATGATGTTGTCAATTGCTTTTTTCAAGAACATGGTTTTAATACTTTCTTATTACATGGTGTTACTGGTAGTGGCAAAACAGAAGTTTATATGGAGTTTATTGAGGACGCGTTAAATAAGGGTAAGACTAGTATAGTTTTAGTGCCAGAAATTAGTTTAACTCCCCAAATGGTTGAAAGATTTCAGATGCGTTTTGGTGATAAGATTGCAGCTCTTCATTCTGCTTTATCTGAAGGGGAAAAGTATGATGAATGGAGGAGGATTGCTAGAGGAGAAGCATCTATTGTAATAGGGGCAAGAAGTGCTATTTTTGCGCCATTATCAAATATTGGTGTCATTATTATAGATGAGGAGCATAGTGATTCTTATAAACAAGATGATATGAACCCAAGATATAATGCTAAAGATGTCGCAATCATTCGTGGACAGTATCATGATTGTCCAGTAGTTTTAGGAAGTGCTACACCAACACTAGAATCATTTGCTAGAGCTCAAAAGGGTGTTTATAAATTGCTTAGTTTGCCTAATAGGGTTAATGGTAAAAAGTTGCCACTGGTTAGAATTGTGGATATGAATGATGAAATTAAGAAAAGCAGGGGACACTTTTCTCGTAATTTACTTACTGCTATGGCATCAAAATTAAATAAAGGCGAACAAATTATTTTACTTCTTAATAGAAGGGGGTATTCACCATTTATTACTTGTAAGAATTGTGGATATACTTTTAAATGTCCACATTGTGATATTACTCTAACTTATCATAAAACTAGTAATACTTTAAGGTGTCATTATTGTGGATATGGAACTAAGATATACGATATTTGTCCAAGTTGCAATAATAAATCAATTACTGATTTGGGTGTTGGAACTGAAAAAATAGAAGAAGAGTTAAAAACTATTTTTCCAGATAAAAAAGTTTTACGAATGGATGTTGATACAACAAGTCGTAAGGGAATGCATGCGAAAATGATCAAAGCGTTTAAGGATCATGAGTATGATATATTACTTGGTACACAAATTGTTGCGAAGGGTCTTGACTTTTCTAATGTAACATTAGTTGGAGTGATTAATGCTGATACGAGTTTAAATATTCCTGATTTTAGGAGCAGCGAGAATACTTTTTCGCTACTTTCTCAAGTGGCAGGAAGAAGTGGTAGAAGTGAAAAAAGTGGGGAAGTTATCATTCAAACCTATAATCCTGATCACTATGCTATTCATTTTACTAAAGATCATGATTATATTTCTTTTTATAATAAAGAGATGCAAATTCGTAGAATGCTTAAGTATCCACCATTTTATTTTATTTGTTATATAAAAATTAGTGGTAAAGATTTAAAATATATTGAGAATGAATCTTTTAAAATAAAGAGGTCTTTAGATCGGAATTTAGGTAGTACAATTATTTTGGGTCCTTCTGCTTGTAATATATTTAAAATTAACAATATTTATAGATATGGAATTATTATGAAATATAAGAAGGAAGAAAATTTGTATTCTGTTTTAGAAAAGATACTAGATCATTATAAAAGTGATAGTAAGATTCGGATTGATATTGACTTTAATCCTAGTCATTTTTAGCAAAATATGATATTCTAGTAATAGAGGATAGAGGTGGATTATGGATAGTAATAATAATAGTAATGATATTTATAATTTAGACCAAGAATTAGATGTTAACGAGAAAAATCAAGAACAGTATAATCATTTAATAGAACATAGCAGGCAAAAAGATGATATTTATTGGGATCGCAATAATCCAATTGTTAAAATATTACTTATTGTTTTGTTTGCTATTGCAGTAATTGGAACAATTTATTATGTCATGTTGTGGTTTTCGTCAAAGTAATATAGAACTTACTTTATGGAGGTGATGGTATGTTGGATAATATTTTAAGGCGTGGAGATGTATTAAATTTAATAAAAGAAATAGGTTCAAATAATAGGTATAATAAGAAGGAAAAAATGGATTCTATTAATTATCTTCAGTTTGTAAATGTTGAGCAACCATTATTCATATTAGTTGATGCTTTATTTAAATATAAGGTTATAATAGATGATATTTATTTATTAGATGATTATATTGAACAGTTGGATTTGTTATTTAGAAAACTATCAAATTTTTATGATATACGTATTGGAATTAATCGGTTAATTGCGAAATTTGTAGCTATAAAATTGGGTTATAAAGATAAAATAGAGGAAAATAGAAGGAAAATTCTTTCCTATGTTTATGATCGTTATATTGCTAATGGATACTTATTTCATAGCGTTTCAGATGTTTATGTAGAAGATATTAAGATAAATGGATTTACACCTCAAAAATATAATAATTTATATCCAGAATTTAATGAGGTTAAAAATATATTGGGAAATGATATAATGGGAGATCTGAATGAATTTGAAGTTTCATTTACTGACAATTTCCTTATGGCCTATTATTATGCGGTTAATTCACCAATGTATTTTTATAAAATTTTGTGTGATAATTATTTGATTACTAAGAAAGAGGATAAGGAAGCTTATTTTAAAAATGATTATGTTGCTTGTTTTAAAAATTTAAATAAAGTTATTTATAAATTAGATTTAGGTGAAGCAAAGGCTAAAAAGGTTAGATATATTTGTAATAAAGAATGGAATCTACTTAACCGGTCTGACTCTTGCCCTACTGTAATGGTTGTTAAGAGAAGTTTGCTTTTGAAGGATGATATTAGAGAGTATGAAGAAATATTAAACAATACAGAAGATGATTTAGGAGACTTAGTTGGAAAGATTATAGATAGCCGATTTAATAATGTAAAATGTAGTAAGAAAATTAATTCTGCTGATATAGAGTTTATTTCATTGTTTGGTTATAAAGATGTAGAAAGACAAGATAGTATTTTAGAATCTGATGATATTATCGATGGGGATAAAGATGTAGAATTTGTTGATGATTATGGTAAGGTTTCTTTATTATTATTGATTGGATCTATGTTAATAACTTTTGGGGTTATACTTAGTATTATTATGATGAGTAGGTGATGAAATTATGGAAAGGATTAGAGTTGTATTTATGGGAACACCTGATTTTAGTGTTCCAATTTTGGAAGGTTTAATAGATTCTTATGATGTTGTTGGGGTGGTTAGTCAACCTGATAAAAAAGTTGGTAGGCATCAGGTACTTACGAATACTCCAGTAAAGGAAGTGGCATTAAAAAATAATATAAAGGTATTACAACCTATTCATATTAAGAATGATTATCAGGATATACTAGATCTTAATCCTGATATTATCGTTACTTGTGCTTATGGGCAGATGATTCCAAAGGAGCTTCTTGAATTCCCAAGACTTGGTTGTATTAATGTTCATGCATCCTTGCTACCTAAATTTAGAGGTGGAGCTCCTATTCATAAGTCTATCATTACTGGAGAAGACAAGACTGGTATTACTATTATGTATATGGAAGAGGCTATGGATAGTGGAGATATTATTAGTCAACGTGAGACTAAAATCGAAAGTAGTGATAATTTAGAAACTTTGCATGATAGACTTAGTATTATGGGAAAAGAATTATTACTTGAGAGTTTTCCTTCTATCATTGATGGTACAAATCAAAGGATTAAACAGAATGTAGATGAAGTAACTTATGCTTACAATATTAAAAGAGAAGAAGAACATATTGATTTTACTAAAACTAGTTTAGAAATCTTTAATTTAATAAGAGGTCTTTCACCTGTGCCAGGGGCATATACAGTTTTAAATGATAAAGAAATGAAAGTTTATGCTTCTAAGATTGGTGATAATAAATTTAGTGATAAGAGTATTGGTGAGGTAGTGGCTATTTATAAAGATGGTATAGGTATTAAAACAGGAGATGGTGAAATTATCCTTACAGATATAAAGCCTTTTGGTAAGAAAAGAATGTTAGTTGGTAGTTATATTAATGGAATAAAAGAAGATGATTTGATTGGTAAGGTGTTAAATTAGATGAAAAAGAGAGATATAAATTGGAAAGAAATATCGGAGTTTTTAAAAACCCCTAGGGGAAAGGCAGTTGCCTTTTTTGGATTTTATTTCATCTTTTTCTTAGGGATTATGGTTTTAGCTAGAACTGGTAATAATCATAGTAATATTAATAATCAATACAATAATAATAAACCATATAATATTTCCTTTGACAAAATATTAGATAGTAATTATCACTTTAAATATGAAATTTCCTTTGATCAAAATAGTTTTATTTATGAAGGGGATAGAAATGGCAATAAGGAATTATTTACTTTAGGTGTTGATAAGTGTTATAGAAATGAAGAAGATTATTTAAAAAATACTAATGGACTTTGGTTAAAAAGTGATAATCCATATATTATGAAGGAATTTTTAGATATTCATAAAATTTCTAGTATTTTAAATGTTTCTACATATATTTCTAAAACGGATTATGAAAGTGGTATGAAGGTTTATAACTTTCAAGTTACTACAAATACATTAGTAAAGCTTTTTGAAAATGTTTTGATAGATTTGGATGATGGTCCAAATGAGATTATATTCAAAACAGATGAAGATGGGAATGTTAATGTTATCAAGTTTGATTTGAGTAGTTATTGTAAATATAAGAATTTATCTTTAGATAAGGGTGAAGTTATACTTAACTATGATCGATTTGGGGAAATTGAAGAGATTAATGATCCTGTTTAATTTATTAGTAGAGTTTGCAATGAAATGGAATTGAAATGTATAAATTGAAAAAAAGTTAAGTTGATATTGACAAAATACTAAGAATTTGCTATAATTTAGTTGTTTTATTAAGGGGGAATAAAAATGAATAATAAAGTAAATGCTATTGAGATTATAAAAAAATATTGTGAGAAGCTTGGTGTTGATTGGAAGTTTAAAGCTTTATTAGAATCATCATCTTGTGATATCATGATGGATGATAATTTAATATTTTGTACTGCTAATGTTAGTGATGGAAGTCCTTGGTATGGAAAAACAAGCAGCAGAGGAATATATGCTTCTATTAGAAGTAATTGTGCTATTATACATCAAAAAAATGAAGTAACAAATTATGAAGATATGTGTGAACGTGATGGGGAAAGTAGAATGGACTATTATTATGAGAAGACTAGTTCAGATCATATCTATGAGTTACATTTGAAGAAAGATAAAGTTTATCTTATAACGGCTAAAGTACAACAAAAAGAAAATGGTAATACTATAGATGGGGCATATGAGTCTTCTATACAAGAATTTGATTCCATTTTAGAGGATGTATTGGGCAATAACAAAGGAGTTTATGATTTGAATATCAGTGAAGCATATATACCAAAAAGTTATAAACTTACTGATGGTATTGATTCTTTGGAATTTAGTGAAGTTACTAATAAGATAGAAACAATTGTTAAACTATTAGAAGATAGTAATGTTAATAAAGAAAAACAAGGTAGAAAGTAAGAAAATAAGATTGCTCATCTTGTTTTTTTGTTAAATTGTATATAGGAAATAATAATCATTAAATTAACAAAGTCTCGTGAGAGATTCTTATCTGTTTTTTGTTGTAACGCACTGTATCTACTGCAAGAATTTACATGAAAAATCCCCTACTATCCCCGCCTTGACAAAAAAAGGGGGTATAATTTAGATATATAAATAATAATGAAGGGGTGAAATAATGAAAAAGGATAATAGAAGTCTATATCTAACAGCAATACTTGCAGTGTTAATACTAATAGGAATAGGTTATGCAGCACTTACAACAACACTAAATATCACTGGTACAACAACCATCAAGAAAATAACATGGGATGTGCATTTTGAAAATATTTTAACCAATGATAGCGAAGTAATAAATTTTTATGCTTCGACAGATTCAGCTATGAGTGATCCAATTACAAATATTAGCGGAATGAATGCAACTACGTTAAAATTACTGTAAACTTAACTGGTCCAGACAGAAATAGTGGTATAACCCATGATATGAATGTTGATGTAGTAAATAAAGGAATGATCAATGCCAAAATTTCAAGTTTAACATTACCGAGTTCTTCTGCTCCAGATATCGATTCTATTTCACATAGTGCAATTTATCATATGATTACAGAAAAATGTGCATATAACGATGGAACAGAAATTAGGATTGAGGATATAATTAAGGCAGGAAGCTCTACAACAATAACTTGTAAGCACCATTATAAATTACCTAGTGAATTAACAAACGATGATTTAAATGTTTGGAATTATTATTCAAGTGATCAATATACTGCGAGTGGTAATGATGTAGCGGGTATAAATTTTGTTGTACTAACTAAATAATATAGACTTTTATTTTATTATTGAAAGATATTTTTTTATTGTATATGATTAGTAAGACTTATTCTTTTAGAAATGGTCTTTTTCTTTTATACTAAATTGTTGTATAATATAAATTGGAGTGATAAGTATGAACATATATGATTTAACTTATGAGAAAATGGAAGAATACTTTTTAGAAATTGGTTCTCGAAAGTTTCATGCCAATCAACTTTTTGAATGGCTTTATTCTAAAAGAATTAAAGATTATTCTGAAGTTACTAATATAAAGAAAGAATTGATTGGTAAAGTAAGTAATGAATATAGTATAGATAGATTAAAAATTGTTAGTGTTGAAAAAGATGTAGATGTGAATAAATATTTATTCGAACTTGATGATGGGGAGCATATTGAAGCTGTTTTGATGAGACATGATTATGGAAATAGTGTTTGTGTTTCTAGTCAGGTTGGATGTAATATGGGGTGTAGATTTTGTGAGTCTGGGCGTCGCAAGAAAGTACGCAATTTAGAAACTTATGAGATGGTATTACAAATTTTAATGATTGAAGAAGAACTTGGGGAGCGTGTTAGTCATGTTGTAGTTATGGGTATAGGTGAGCCTTTTGATAATTATGATAACTTAATTGACTTTATTAAGATAATAAATCATCCTAAAGGCTTGGCAATAGGTGCAAGACATATTACTGTGTCCACTTGTGGAATTGTTCCTAAAATAGAGGAGTTTAGTAGATTGGATTTACAAATTAATTTGGCAATTAGTTTGCATGCACCTAATAATGAGATTAGAAATAGCTTAATGCCAATTAATAAAGTATATCCCTTAGAGGTTTTAATTCCTTGCTTGAAAAAGTATCTAAAAGCTACTAATCGTCGTGTTACTTTTGAATATATTTTATTAGAGGGGATTAATGATAGTAATGAATGTGCTTCGGAATTAGCAAGTCTTGTTAAGGGGATGAACTGTTATATTAATTTAATTCCTTATAATGCTACAAATAATTTAAAATTTATGAGAAGTAGTACTGTTCAAATTATGCGATTTTATGATATACTAAAGAAAAATAGGATAAATGTAACAATAAGGCGGGAGTTTGGTAGCAAAATTAGTGCTGCTTGTGGACAACTTAGAAGTAAGAAGGAGGATTTATGAAATCTTTTTATTTAACAGATGCTGGAAAGGTTAGAGATCATAATGAAGATAGTGTAATTATTGTTAAGAATAATGATGGTGATTATTTAATGGCGATAGCTGATGGGATGGGAGGACATTCTGCAGGTGAGGTTGCTTCATCGATAGCTATTGGTTATTTGGGTAAACATTTTAAAGATACATTTTTGAATATGAGTAAAGTTGATGCGGTTAATTGGATTAGAAATGCTGTTAGTGAAATTAACACATTAATATTTCAACATGAAAAGACACATCCTGAAAGTAAAGGTATGGGAACAACTTTGGTTATGGCTGTTCTTACAAAAGAGTATTTATTATTTGGAAATGTGGGGGATTCTAGTGGTTTTGTAATGAAGGACGATAAATTACACAAAGTTACGTATGATCACACATTGGTTAATCTTTTGGTTTCGGCTGGAGAACTTACAAAAGAAGAGGCTGATAATCATCCAAAGAAAAATGTTTTGATGAAAGCGCTTGGGGCATCACTTGAGGTTGATGTGGATGTGTTTGATTGTGATATGGATATTACAGAAATACTTCTTTCTAGTGATGGACTTACTAATATGTTAGATAAGGACCAAATTGAGCGAGTTCTTTTAGGAGAAGGAGATATAGAGGATAAGGTTATTAGACTTATTCAAAAAGCAAATAATAGGGGTGGAACAGATAATATTTCGGTTGCTTATTTAATTCGTCAAGAAGAAGGTGACAGATAATGATAACAAAGGGGCAAAAAATTAATGATCGTTATGAGATTATCAGATCTATAGGTGAAGGTGGAATGGCCAACGTTTACTTAGGGTATGATATTATTTTAGATCGTAATGTGGCTATTAAGATATTAAGAGGGGATTTGTCTAATGATGAGAAATTTGTTAGACGTTTTCAACGTGAAGCTTTGTCGGCATCGTCTTTAGCTCATCCTAATATTGTTGAAATGTATGATGTTGGTGAAGATGATGAAATCTACTATATAGTTATGGAATACGTTGAAGGAAAAACACTGAAACAATTACTAAAAAAGCGTGGTAGTTTAACTTTATCTGAAGCAATTGATATTATGTTACAACTAACTGATGGTATGACTCATGCACATGATTCTTACATCATTCATAGAGATTTAAAACCACAAAATATTATGATTAAAGATGATGGGCAAATAAAAATTACTGATTTTGGTATTGCGATGGCATTAAATGCAACGCAGCTTACGCAGACTAATTCTGTTATGGGATCTGTTCATTATTTACCTCCAGAACAGGCTAGTGGAAAAGGTTGCACAATTAAAAGTGATATTTATTCTATGGGGATTATTTTCTATGAATTATTAACTGGTAGTTTACCTTTTAGAGGAGATAATGCGGTGGAAATTGCGTTAAAACATATGAGAGATCCACTACCTAGTGTTAGAGAAGATAATTCTTCTATTCCTCAAAGTATTGAAAATATTATTTTAAAATCAACTGCTAAAAATCCTAAAAACAGGTACGATGATGCACGCAGTATGCATGATGATTTACTTACTGCACTTGATGATGATAGAATGAATGAAGAACCTTATAAATATAAATATCCAGAACATGATAATGAAAATACTAAAAATTTAAAAAAACTTGAGGATTTGGAAAAGGAAGAGGAAGAAGTTGCTACTAAAATAGAAGATAATGATGATAGAAAGAAAAAGAAAATTATTATAATCTTATCTGTTATTTTTGGGGTGTTACTTTTAGTTTTAATGACTATATTCTTTATTGTACCAATCTTTTCTAATAAGAAGGCAGTTACTGTACCAAGTTGTGAAAAATTGAAGGTTAGTGCGTGTGAGAAAAAGCTTCAAGATGCTGGGTTTGAAGTTAACACTAAAATAAAAACAGTATCCTCTACTAAAATAAAGAAAGGCTTAGTAGTTAAAACGGATCCAGAAAAAGGGCGTAGTGTTAAAAAAGGAACAAAGATTACTATTTATAAGTCTAGTGGTGAAGAGACTTTTGAAATTGAAAATTATGTTGGTAAAAACTATATAGAGGTCCAAACTATTCTTGAGACAAAGTATGAACTTGTTGTCAATATTGAAAAGAAGGATCCTACTGATAATAGTAAAGAGTATGGGGAACAAGAAATCATTGGTCAGAGTTTGGCTAAGGGATCTAAGGTTAAAAAAGGGGATTCTATTACTCTATATATTCCAAATATTGTTGATACTTTCCCAGATATGGTTAGTGAAAATTGGAGTGTTGATGATGCTGAAGCCTTCTGTAGTAAGTATGGTTTAACAATTAGTACAACTTATCAGGAGACAAATGCCTATGATGAGGGCAAGATTATTAGCCAATCTCGTGCTGCTGGAAGTCCTATTGTTAAAGGAACAACATTAAAGGTAGTTATTGCTAAGAAGCCGGTTGAAAAGCCTACACCAACACCAACTACAACTCCAAGTAGTCCATCTAGTTCTGATAAGAAAGAGGAAGAGTAATTATTATATGTTTAAGGGGGATATATGCAGGGACAAATAATTAAAATAGTTAGTGATTTATATTTTGTTAGTTTTGATGGAGAGATTTATCCTTGTAAATGTAGAGGTATTTTTAGAAAAGAACATATTGTGCCATTAGTTGGCGATTATGTTCTTTTCAATAAGGATAAGAAAGTTATAGGGAAGGTTTTGCCACGAAAAAACGAATTTCGTCGTCCTAAGGTTAGTAATATAGATCAAGCCTTTTTAATTACTAGTTTAGTGAACCCTAATTTTTCTTTACATTTATTAGATAAGTTAATCATTTTAATGGAATTACATAAAGTAGAACCTATTATTTGTATTACTAAAGAAGATTTGTTAGATGAAGATGAGTTGATTAGAATTCGAAAATTGCTTGAATATTATAAGAATATTGGATATAAGGTTATTTCTAATCAGGATTTGGATGAAATCAAGAGATTAATGTCTCATAGAACTAGTGTTTTTACGGGACAAACTGGAGCTGGAAAGAGTACACTTTTAAATAGGCTTAATCCTCATTGGAATTTGGAAACTGGTGAGGTTTCCCTTGCACTTGGAAGAGGAAAGCATACTACTAGGGTAGTTGAAATGTTTGAACTTTTTGAGGGAAAGGTTATGGATACTCCAGGATTTTCAGCACTCGACTTTTTAGGATATAAGAAAGAAGAAATAAGGGATGCTTTTGTAGAATTTAGGACCTATCCTTGTCCTTTTAAAGACTGCCTGCATACAAAAGAGGAAGAATGTCTAGTAAAGAAGGCAGTTTTGGATAATAATATATTGGAGAGTAGGTATATAAACTATTTGAATTTTATAGAAAAGGATGTGAAATGATGAGAGTAAGTGCTTCGTTTTTAAATAGTAAAAATCCTCCACTTGATTTAGAAAAATTAAATGATACAGATGTGGATTTTATTCATGTTGATATTATGGATGGAAAGTTTGTTAAAAATAAAACTATGCCTTTTCGAGAAATGAAAAATATTTATAAATATACAGATAAAAGATTAGATGTTCATTTGATGGTGAGAAATCCTGAGAAGTATATTCCTCTTTATGCAGAATTAAATACAGAGTATATTACTTTTCATGTGGAATTAGAAGATAAAATAGAAGAGAATTTGGAACTTATTAAAAAATATGGAATAAAAAGCGGACTTGCAATAAGTCCTAATACTCCTGTAAAGGAATTGGTTCCTTATTTGCCTCTTTTGGATATTATTTTGGTTATGAGTGTTGAACCAGGTATGGGGGGACAGGAATTTATAGATGATACTATGGATAGATTAGCAGAGCTTCGTGTTTTACTTAAAGAATATAATTCACATGCAATTATTAATGTTGATGGTGGCGTTAATCGTATGACGAGAAGTAGGTGTGACTATTCTGATATGGTGGTTGCGGGTAGTTATATTATAAATGGTGATAATTTTCAAGAAAGAATAGATAGTTTAAGATAGAATATTAAATGGGAGTGGTTAGTTATGCCAGACAATAATAACAATAATAACAATAATAACAATAATGACGTGGCTGTTGAAAGAGATTTAATAACCTCTGAGGACGTTGAAGCTGTAGTTAGTGGGAATCAACAAGCTTTAATTGAACAGTTAGAAAGGGCAAGGCAAGTGGCACTAGAACAGTTAGAGGCTAGTAAAAATGCCCCTGCTCATAGTAATGTTCGTCCTGTAAAAACGCAACAGGAATTAGAGGAAGAACTTAGAAAGAGGGAAGCGGAACTTAATGCGGCAAAGGTTGCGGCTGGGATGCAACTTCCTCCTTCTGTTCAAAAACAATATAATAGTAATTTGAATATGCAACAAATACAGATGGATAAAAGACATGCACAAGTAGAGGCTGATATTCAAAGTAGGGTAACACCAATTGGAGGAGTTCTACATTTTCAACCTGCGAATGTTACTCCTCAAGTTGTTTCCAGCAATCAGGTTAATGCTATACAAAATGCTAATTCTACTAAGTTAAGTAAAGCACAATTAAAAGAACAACAGAAGCTGCAGCAAAAGCTTTATAAAGAACAAAAAGAAGCGGCTAGAAAAAAAGCAGAAGCTCAGGCTGTTGTTCAGAAGAATATGAGCAAAGAAGAGAAGAGAAAAGCTAAGGAATTAAGAAAGGCTAATAGTAATGCAAAATATGTAATGACAATTATTCTATTTGTTGGACTTTTTGCTCTTGTTTATTTTTTACCTTATATTAGTAATTATATATCGGCAATGAAAGCGGAAAAAGAAGCAGAAAAGGCTCAGATTATTACTACGGGGAACTTGGAATGTGAATTAAAAAAATATGATAAGTTGTTTGATTATGAGTATTCTAGTGTGTTTGCATTTAAGGATAGTAAATTGACAAAACTAACTTATAAGGAAACTACTAAGGGTGATAAAAGTACTGATGAAGTAGAACTTAACGCAATGAAGAATAATTGTCTTTTGTTAAAGCAGGAAGTATCTTCTCAAGATGGAATTGTGGTTCGTTGTAGTCTAAGTAATGGAGTTAATATAAATGAGCAAGTATTCAACTATGATATTTTGGATGTAGAAAAAGTTACCACTAGTTATTTAGAAGCAGGAGGGATGTATCCAAAATACTCTTATCAAGAGGATATTGATAAAATAGAAAAAGAAATGAAGGCAGCAGGATATACTTGTCTAAGGACTAAATAAAAAGAGGTGTTGTTATGGGGAATAAAGAAAATGAGGTACAAGAGGAAATAGAGGTACTAGAGGTTTTTGATGATGATAAAAGTGATAGTGGTGTTAATGAGAAAAAAGATAATTTAAATTCAGCAAATATTTCTGGTAATTATTCTATTAGTAATAATGGGCTTGAAGTTAATGATACTTTTACTTCTAGTGATCACTTAGTGGATTCTAATAAGACTTTAGAAAATGTATCATCTATTACTAGTGGTGATCCTACTATTGATGAGATTAAACTTAATAGAGATAGTAGTACTTTAGATACCACTTTCAATAGAAATGGTAATTTTAAGTATATTATGACTTTTATTTTGTTTATTGTTCTTTTATTAATTGTCTTCTTTTTACCTAATATAAGTAAGTTTTTTTCAGAATTAAGAAATAATAATACCTCTAATAGTCATGAGAAAATAACGACTGGTACTTTAAAATGTACATTGGAAAATAGTGATAAGAAATTTGATTATAGTTATTTAAGTGAGTTTGAATTTGAAAACAGTCGCCTTTTGACACTTAATTATGTTGTTACAACAGTGGGGGATGCAGGAGTTGATGCGAGTGAGCTTGAAAGTATGAACGAAAAATGTCATGCTCTAAAGAATAGTGTTACTAATGTTTCGGGTGTATCAATTACTTGTAGCTTAAATAAGGGTACTTTTATAGAAAGTCAGGTTTTAACTTATGCTTCTATTGATGTTGCTATGATTACTTCTGCCTATAGTGAAGCAGGAGGTATTTATCCTAATTTTAGGAAAGGTGATAGCATTGATTCTATTGAATCAGGTATGAAGTCCAGTGGTTATAGTTGTAAGAGAGAAAAATAAATTGACAAATATTTACAAAAATGCAAAATGGTAATTTCTGTAAATGTATTGTAAACTCCTTGTAAATGTGTTATTCTTATATTTGCAAGGAGTTTTTGTATGAAATATTTTATTTATATTATAAATTGTTTATTGGCAGTTATGATACCAGTAGCGTTTGTATTAACACCTACTTCTACTTGCAAAAGTAAAGTGATAAAGACTGAGGTAGGGGTTAAGACATTGGAAAGTGGTATTTTTAAAGAAATGATTACTACTAAGGAAAACGAACAAATAGAAAAGGAAGAAAATCAAGAATTAGATATTGAAGATGGAAAAAATAGTAATGTTTCTAAGTCTATAAAAGAGGAGACTGAGGTTATCGAAGAGGTAAAAAAGGTTTCTACTGTAGATGAGGTAAAACCTGTAAGTGATGTGCTTGAGGTGCAGACTGGAAAGATGAGTGGTTATGGCCCTGATTGTAGAGGGTGTAGTGGCTATTTATCTAGTGGCAAGTATGTAGGGGATGGAAATATTTATTATAATGATTCTACTTATGGGAATGTACGTATTGTTGCGGCGGATTATTCTTATAAAATGGGAACAATTGTTAGAATTAAAAACTCAAGAGCTGGAAATAGTATTCTTGCAATAGTTCTTGATAGGGGTGGATCCATTGGGTTTGGTAAGACATTTTTATTTGATTTGCTTTATTCATCAGAAAAGGAAGCGGCAAAGGATGAAGTTTCTTATAATGCAACTTTTGAAATTTTAAGATATGGATATTAGGAAAGGAAATTCTTTTCCTTTTTATATGTAAGTGGTTATTAGTATAGAATTGATTTTTTTCTTAAAATGTGATATAATCTAGACGCTTATGAAGGGGGATATATAAATGGAAGTTGTTGATATAGATATAATGGATATATCTGATTATGTGAAGGAGATGTTATTAAGAGGTGAAGTGAAACCTATTTCTTTCGGTTCTGATAATAAGGAATATCATCATAATGCACCTTATAAGAAGGCACCAAGTATTATAAATTGGGGAATATTGTCATTAGAGGATCAGAAAATACTAGGGCTTGTTGATTATTCAGATGATAAAATGAAGATGCTTGATGATAACACCTCTCATATAAATGGAACTAGTGGTATATCGCTTTCGGTTGTAGGTATGGATGATTTATATCCTGGTGAAGATGAGTATATTCCATACTTAGCTAGTCAAGTTGATTTCTTAGTATCAAATAAAATTAAGGCTCAAAGGGAAACTAGACATTATGGTAATGAGTATATTTCGTATCAAGCGATAAAACCAGAAGATTTGATGAGTGTAGATGTAAGATTATTTAATTTTTTGAAGCAATTTGATATTTCTAAACTAGGAGAGGAGGATAAGATTTCCTTTGTAGATAGAATAGTTGAAAGGTATAATTGTTTAGCAGATATTGCGAAATCAATGGAAGATAAAAATTTAAATATACCTTTAAGAGAAATGAGTAGTAGTAATATAACTTTAGATACTAGTTATTTATCTGAACTTCCTAAGGTTAAGGTTATAAAATAGTTTAAGAGTATACCTTATATGTTTTGGTATATTTTTCTTTTGTAAATTTTTGTAAAAGTTTATGTTTAAACTGATTTGATATGGTAAAATAGAAGAGGAAAATATGGGAGGTATTGATAATGAATGAAATGATTATAAAAGAAATTAGTAAAGATTTAAATATTACAGAAAAACAAGTAAATATTGTTTTAACTTTACTTAGTGAAGGAAATACGATTCCTTTTATTGCGAGATATAGAAAAGAAGCGACAGGTGCGCTTGATGAAGAGATTATTAAAAAAATAGGTGAAGTATATGATTATCAAAATAATTTATTGAAAAGAAAAGAAGATGTTATTAGATTAATTGATGAAAAGGGTATGCTTACCGAAGAGTTAAAAAATTCTATTATGAAGTGTAGTAAGCTTGTAGAGGTTGAAGATTTATATAGACCATATAAGGAAAAGAAAAAAACAAAGGCAACGGAGGCAATTGCTTTAGGACTTGAGCCACTTGCTAAGATGATGATGAGTTTTCCTACAAGTGGTACAATTCAGGATTTAACTCATAAGTTTATAAAGGATGATTTAGACCATGATAAATGTGTAGAAGGTGCTAAATATATTATTGCGGAGTGGATTAGTGATAATGCTTTTTATCGTAAGTATATAAGAAGTTATTTTTATAAGAATGGAATAATTACTTCTAAAATAAAGAAAAGTGCAGAGGATAGTAATAAAACTTATGAGATGTATTATGATTATAATGAACCAGTGAAGTGGATTAAACCTCATCGCATTTTAGCTCTTAATCGTGGAGAAAAGGAAAAGGTTTTAAATGTTAGTATAGATGTATCTCGTGATGAAATTATTTCTTATTTAGAGAAGAAATTAATTAAAAATGAGAAAAGTTTTGTTGTCTCTTATATCAAAGAGGCAATAATTGATTCTTATAAAAGGTTAATTGAACCTTCTATTATTCGTGAAATTAGAAGTGACTTAACAGAAAAAGGGGAAGAAGCTGCGATTACTAATTTTGGTAAAAACTTAGAAGCTTTACTTTTAACTCCTCCTATGAAGGAACAGGTAGTACTTGCTTTTGATCCTGGTTTTGTTAATGGTTGTAAAATTGCAGTTGTTGATAAAAATGGAAAATACTTAGATAGTACAGTCATTAAACCATTTTTAAAGGGAAATAGTGAAGATAGAGTTAAAAGAGATAAAGAAATTATTGTTACTTTAGTGAAAAAATATAATGTAGATATTATTTCGATAGGTAATGGAACAGCATCTCGCGAGTCTGAAAGGTTTGTTAGTGAAATGATTAAAGAATATAATCTTTCTTGTAAGTATGTCATTGTATCAGAAGCAGGCGCTTCAATTTACAGTGCATCAAAGCTTGCGATAGAAGAGTTTCCTGATTTAGCTGTGGAAAAGCGTAGTGCGGTAAGTATTGGTAGACGTCTTCAAGACCCTCTTGCGGAACTTGTAAAGATTCCACCAGATGGAATTGGGGTAGGATTATATCAGCACGATGTTTCACAAAAGAAACTTTCTACTTCTTTGGACTTTGTAGTTGAAAAATGTGTTAATAGTGTTGGTGTAAATATTAATACTGCTTCTAGCTCTTTATTAAAATATGTGTCTGGTCTTACAAAAAAGGCAATAGATAAAATAATTGATTATCGTGAGAAATTAGGAAAGATTACATCAAGAGAGGAAATAAGAAAGAAAAAAATATTATCAGATAAAGTTTATGAACAAGCAGTAGGTTTTTTACGAATTGTAGATGGTGATAATTTATTAGATGCTACTGCGATTCATCCAGAAAGTTATGGTATTGCGGTAAAACTTTTAGAAGAGTTAGGATTTACTATTCATGATATTGGTTCAAGTGATTTAATTAAAAAACTTGATAATATAAATATTGAAGAGTATAAAAATAAATTAGATACTGATATTTATACATTAGAAGATGTTATAAAATCTTTGAAGAAACCAAATTTAGATCCAAGAGATGAATTTCCACAGCCAATACTAAAAAGTGATGTATTAGATATAAAAGATTTAACTTTGGGGATGAAGTTACAAGGTACTGTTAGAAATGTTGTTGACTTTGGAGCTTTTATTGATATCGGTCTTCATAATGATGGACTTGCCCATATATCAAAACTTACAGATAGATATATAAAACATCCAAGTGAGGTACTTAGTGTTGGAGATATAGTTGATTGTTATGTTGAAGATATTAATTTAGAAAAAGAAAAGGTTAGTTTAACACTTTTGAAAGATTAAAATCAATTATGGTGTAGAAGGCCTTACAAAGATGATTAAGGAATTACAGGAAATAGAAAAAATAAAATGATAGAATATAATGTTAAATTGGATTAGAAAATATAATGATAAGAGTATCTGTTTATAAAAAAAGTAAGTTTAAACTTACTTTAGGGATAGAGTTAATTAATATAAAAGAGTAATTTTACGACCGTTGGTTTCTATGAAACCTTCGGTTTTTAAATACTTTATTTCACGTGCCATAGCACTTCTATCAACTGATAGGTAATTTGCGAGTTCTGTATAAGATATTGGAATAGTAAAATTTTTATTACCTTTATCTTGTGAAATTTTTTGAAAATAGGCAAGAATTTTATCACGTGTTGTTTTCTTTGTAAGAAGTTCTATGCGTTCGTTTTTATTTGTGACTTGTTCACTTAAAAGTTTAATAAGGTTTTTAATAAATATAATATAAAAATCAGTACGAATTATTTCGGTGTTTGTTATCTGTTTTAATTCAATATAGGTAATTTCAACTTTTTCTCTTGTGATACAACTTATCTCTTGTGATTTAGTGGTAGATATTAAATCTCCAAAAACATCTCCTTTTTTAAATTCTTCAAGAACTATTTTATTTCCATCATAATCGTTAAATATTAAGGAAAGACTGCCTTCATTAATTATTGCGATATATTCAGTCATATTAAGATTGGATAATATATCTACGTTTTTTCCATAATGGGAAGTGTTAGCTTTTAGTATATGAAGTAATTTATCAATATTTTTTTCAGGGATATTTTCAAATAAGTTAGTCATATTATCACCTCTAGTTTTATTTTAGCAAAAAATATTTTGTGTTGCAAATGCAACTTTTTCTTGTTCGATTTACAGGATTGACAAAAATTATTTTACACTTAAAGAAATTCTGTTTTTTGTTGGTTTTAAAGGGTTTAAAAAATAGTGAAAAAAAATTTATAATAATTTATGTAAAGTGTTGCAAATGCAACATAAAGAAATTGTAGGTGTAGTATATAATAAAATTGTAATTTAGAAGAAGTAGAAGTGAGGTAGTGGAATATGAAAGTTATAAAAAGAGATGGACACATGGTTGATTATTGCCCTGCTAAGATAGAGGAGGCAATAAAAAAAGCTAACTTAGAAGTTGAAGAAGAGGAGAAAGCCTCAAGTGTTCAAATAAAGAATATTATTAAATATATTGAGCGTCTTGGCAAGAAAAGAATTCTTGTAGAAGATATTCAAGATATTATCGAAATGAAATTAATGTCTATTGGTAAGTATAATCTTGCGAAACGTTATATTACTTATCGTTATACAAGAGAATTAGTTCGCCGTAGTAATACAACCGATCAATCTATTAAAGAGTTAATCGATGGTGAAAGTGAGTATTGGAATACTGAAAATTCTAATAAGAATGCAAAGGTTGTTACTACGCAGAGG
>CAOJYR010000024.1 GCA_948465965.1 uncultured Mycoplasmatota bacterium | reverse complement strand
ATATAGAATTAAAATATAATTAAAGTGGTGCGGTTGAAATTACAATAAAGAAAAAGAAAACTTCTTTCATTAGGGGATTTATATAGTAAAAATGAGGAAGATGTTTGTAATATTTTTAATATTAATGTTCCATCATGGAAAAAATTTAATGAGGCAAGTGTTTTGACTAGAACCGATAAAGAACCTAATAATAGATTTTATATTTCCTTTGAAACCAAAAAGAGAAATACAATTCCTTTAATTCATACAGACGTTGGTGATAAAAGAATAATTGAAGTGTCTAATCTTGCCAAAAATATATATGATGAGTT
This sequence comes from uncultured Mycoplasmatota bacterium, assembly GCA_948465965.1. Classification (GTDB taxonomy): domain Bacteria; phylum Bacillota_I; class Bacilli_A; order RF39; family UBA660; genus CAJMSU01. The sequence goes on along the minus strand of CAOJYR010000024.1, from coordinate 21,249 downwards.
AAAAGTATATAAAGACAGTGCATATGCCTATGTTGAAGAAATAAAAAGTCTTTATTAGTCTGTTTAGGGAGGTGTCAAATGAAAAACAAGGTAATAATAGAAAATTTATCATCTGTAAAAAGAAAGTTTTTTGAAGAATTGGGTATTTTTAGTGATGATGATATCACAGAAAGTTTTTTTGATGTTATTCAGTCTTATTCTAATAATTTTAGTGAGGGTGAAAGCCCAGTATATGATATTGTTACTCATTACCCAATTAATACACAGCTTGTTTTTAGTAATATTAATGAAGAAGAGTTATCATGGTTAAGTACTAATGATTATAGTATTACTATCAAAAAGAGGCGATTTGTTATTTAAGGAAATTAAGATAATTATTTTTCTAATACTATTGTTATTCCTCTTTATTTATTATATAATGATAATACTTTTTGTTTTAATTATATTATATAGAATATGATTGTTTAAGTTTAGAAGTAGAAAAAACGCGATGTAGGTAATGGAGATGTAGAAATGAAGTATGAATTAAGTCCTAACGTTTTACAAGAGTTAAATTGTATTCATGCACAGCTTTGTAAGGTGAAGTTAGGGGAGTTAGATAAAGTATTGGAACTATATAAAGAAAGAATTGATTGGTTTAGAAATAAAAATATAGATCAATGGCAAGATTATTTTGTTTGTCATCCAGTTGATGAGTTTACCGATGCAGTTAATGATGAGAGAATGTTTTGTTTAAGGCAGAATGGTGAGATTATTGCGGCCTTTGAATTGGCATCAGATAATAATTTTTGGAGCGATCAGGAGAGGGATGCCTATTATGTTTGCAAGCTTGTTATAAGGGTTGGTTATAAAAATATTGGCGATCTTATTTTTAAAATCTGTGAAGATATTGTTGTTTATAATAATAAAACTTATTTAAGACTGAATTGTAGAAAATCAAATAAGAAATTGAATAGTATATACCAAGATTATGGTTTTAAATTTATAATGAGTAGAGATGATAACAATTATACTTATAATTTAAGACAGTTAGAATTAGTGAGTGAATGTGTTTGTTAATACTTAATGTATAAATTTTTGTATTTTTCACATATTAGTCATAGGAGGAATACTATGAAAAGTGAAAATATTAATGCTTTAGATGAAATACATAAAGGTGCTTGTATGGGGATGGAGGCAATTCATTTTGTTCTAGATAAAGTAGAGGATGAAAAGCTAGAAAAGACTCTTAATAAGCAGTATAATGATTATAGGGATATAGCTTCAGAAATAGAAGAGATCTATCCTAAATATAACGATGATGATGAACCTCATGAAGTGAATGCGGCTGCTAAGGCTATGACTTGGTACGGAGTAGAGATGAAAACTTTAATGGATAAGAGTAGTTCTAAAATCGCAGAAATTATGTTAAAAGGTGTCAATATGGGAGTTATTGAAGGAAGAAAAGTATTAAATAATAAGAATATTGATAAAGAGGTTAATAAACTCATTTCAAAGTATGTAACTATGCAGGAAAAAAGTGTAGAAGAATTGAAAAAATATTTATAGATATCAATTAAGACTAAATTTGATGTCTTTTTTTATTAATACAAAGTATAAAAAATATGGTATAGTGTATATAGGAGGGTTATGATGGTAAAGGAAGTAAATTTAAGAGATACACTTGGTTGTACAGATAGTTGCCAGTTAATTATAGATGATAAAGAAGTAGTTTTATTAAAACAAGGTGATGATGCTTTGATTAATAAGTCTATAGATCGTCTTAATAGAAATTTGTATACCTTTAATGATAAGGTTTATTTGCATTTTAGAGGTTCTTTTGATTTTTGTGATTTTAGAGAATATTATTTTTTTAATGATAATGATAGAGATTTAAATTTAGTGGAAGATTTACAAAGTGATTATAATAGAGGGGAAGAGCGTATTGGATATTTTACTCGTAGCGAAATAGAAAAAAAGTTTGATAATGATAGATATGATTCTATATATATTGTTGATCGTAATGATGGTGTTTTATTTGCAAGCAATAAAGTTGATGGGCGTATTATAGGTAAGAATATTATTCCAACAGATGATGAAATAGTTAATATGCATTTTAGAAACAATGATAATATTTCTAAAAAGAAAGATATTAGTGATATAAAGGGATTAAAAATCTATAGCCCTGTTAAAAACTCACCTTTGGAATTTCAACATCTTTTACTTACCTCTAAGGATGGAGAATTTGATGTGTGTTGGTTTAAGTTGAAATTTATTTGTGAAGATAAGTTTAGATTGGATTATAGGACTGTTCCTATTTATAAATTGACGATGGATGATGTTGTGCGTTATCAGTTATCTTTATCTGAGGAAAGAGAGATAAATGATAATGTGGGGAAGCAGTTTTTAAAAAGAATGTAATAGAGTGAATATAGTTTCAACATAAAATTTATACTATAACACTTTATGAGCTAGGTGTAGATTATGAATAATAAATTAAGATATGTAAAAGTGGTGAAGGAAAATATAGACATTGCATTTGAAATTCAAAGTGTAATATGGGAAAATGAACCTGATTATAATGGCTTTTCGGAAAAAATAGCTAATGCAAGAGAGGATAATATTTCTTTTATCGTTTTTTTGGATGGCATTCCTATTGGAATAACGGGAGTTTATGTAGAAGATGTTGATAATGATAGTATATGGTTAGATTGGTTTGGGGTTTTAGCTAATTATAGAAAAAGAGGTTTTGGTAGAAAAATTTTATTTGATACAATTGAATATTGTAAAAAATTAAAATGCTTTGACTATTTGCGTCTTGATACTACTTACTGGAAGGATAGGCCTGCTCTAAATTTATATGATGATGTGATGGATTTAAAGGAGCGTTATACTGCTGAAGATACTAAGGAAGTTTCTTATAACTATTTGATTTATACTTATAGTCTTCATGGTAAGAAGGTTAAACCTTGGAATAATAAATACTTAGGATTAGTTAGTCATTATGAGAAATGTAAGAAAGATGCGTTATAGTATAGTTATAATGAAGTGAAAATATTAATTTTAAAAATAGAGAACTTTTAAAATGATTTTATATAATATTTAAAAATAGATGCTAAAAGAAGATAACTATGAAAAGTCATGCTAATTATATTGGAGGTAATATGAATAATATGAGCAAACCTATTATAGGGATTGTTAGTAAACATTATAATAAGGAACTTTATAGATTTAGAGATACATATATTCGTGATGAATTAACGCAGGCATTATTTGATAATGGTGCTATTGTGATTGGTATAGTTCCACCTAGTTTTTCAAAAGTGCGAGCTACAAATAATTGGAGTAATTCTTTGACTGATAAGGAAAAAGAGAATGTTCATGTACAGGTATCTTTGTGTGATGGAATTGTTTTGCAAGGTGGCGGATTTTCTGATGAATACGAATGCTATATTGCTAAGTATTGTTATGACAATGATATTCCTATACTTGGAATATGTGCTGGAAATAATAATATGGTTCGTGCAGTTGGAGGAAGTATTTTAAAATTAGCATGCCCAGAACAACATAAGAGCTTTGATGCGTATGTTCATTCTATATCTATTAAAGAAGATTCTAAGTTTTATGATATAGTTAAAAAGAAAGAAATTATGGTTAATTCTAGACATAAGTCTTATACGAGCGATTGTTCTGTTTTAGATACTGCTGCTTTTTCTTCTGATGGGATAATTGAGGTAGTAGAAGATAAAAATAAGAAGTTTTATTTAGCGGTGCAATTTCATCCAGAGAGTTTATATAAAACAGATGACAATATGAATAAAATATTTCAATATTTTATAAATGCTTGCAACAAATAATTATATTTAATTAGATTAACTTATGCTATAATATTGTTATAAAGGAGTGATTTTCTTGATAAGTACTAAAAGAGAAGAGTCTGAAATTAATGAAAGTAGGATTGTTGATCAAATTAGATCGATTGGTATTGATATGATTGATGCAGCTGGTAGTGGTCATCCTGGGATTGTTTTAGGGGCTGCACCAATATTATATTGTTTGTATGCACATCATTTAAGAATTGATCCTACTGATTCTACTTATTTTAATAGGGATAGATTCGTTATGTCAGCTGGACATGGTTCGGCGTTGCTTTATGCAACTTTATATATGGCCGGTTTTGATATTAGTTTGGATGATTTAAAGAATTTTCGTAAGTTAGATTCTATTACTCCAGGTCATCCTGAATATCGGTTAACGCCAGGGGTTGATGCAACTACTGGTCCTTTAGGACAGGGGTTTGCGATGGCTGTTGGTATGGCTATGGCTGAGGCAAACTTAGGGAGTCGTTATAATAAGGGTAAAAGAGAAGTAATTGACTTTAATACTTATGTTTTATGTAGTGATGGAGATTTGATGGAAGGTATCTCTTATGAAGCAGCAAGTCTTGCAGGTACTTTGAAATTGAACAGATTAATTGTTCTATATGACTCTAATAATATTTGTTTAGATGGTAAAACGAATACTACGTTTAATGAGAATATTTCTATGCGTTTTGAAGCAATGGGATGGAATGTCTTAACAGTTACCGATGGTAATGATGTAGAGGCTATATCTAAAGCTATAGATGAGGCTAAAACTAGTGTTGATAAACCAACTTTGATAGAAGTAGAAACAACTATTGGTAAGTATTCAAAACTAGAGGGAAGTCATCTTGTACATGGAAAACCGTTAGATAGAGAAGATATTACTGCGATGAAAAAGGTTATGGATATCCGAGATATTCCATTCACTATTTCAAAAACTACTATGGAAGATTTTAGATATTTTATCAATAAACGTTGTAAGAATATAAAGAATAAATTTCTTAAGGCAATTAGTAATTTGTCTATGGAAGAACAAGATGAAATTAGTTATTTGATGAGTGATAATAAAAAACTTTATTTAAAGGAGTTGATTTATGATGCTCCATTAGATTATGCTGAGTCTCCTAGAGATACATCTTCTAAGATTTTAAATTCAGTTATTAAAAGTTCTAATAATCTTTTGGGGGGAAGTGCAGATTTATTTGGTGCCTGTAAAAATTATATTGAAGATGGTGGGGATTTTACATCTCAAAACTATTTAGGAAAGAATATTTATTTTGGAGTTAGAGAACATGCAATGGGGGCAATACTTAATGGTATAGCTTTATGTGGTTTTAGAACTTATGGTTCAACATTTTTAAGTTTTAGTGATTATATGAAGCCTGCTATAAGACTTTCTGCTATGATGGATTTAGCTGTTACTTATATTTTTACGCATGACTCTATAAGTGTTGGGGAGGATGGTGCTACGCATCAGCCTATTGAGCAGTTGATTTCTTTGAGGGCGACACCTAATTTAGAGGTTTTTAGACCAGCTGATGCAAATGAAGTTATAGGAACTTATAAGGCTATAATAGAAAAAGAAAGTGGTCCATCTGTTATTTCTCTTTCTAAAAACAAATTACCAATTCTTGAGGACACAAAAGCAAATGAAGTATCACGAGGAGGCTATGTTGTATTCGATTCAAAGAGAAAACTATCAGGTATTTTAATTGCGACAGGAGAAGAAGTGCATCAAGCAATTGAGGTTGCTAAAAGACTTCAAACGAAAGGAATCGATGTTCGTGTTGTTTCTATGCCTTGTATAAAAAGATTTGAAAATCAGGAGAATACTTATATACAAGAAGTTCTACCAGTAGAAGTTAGAAAGATAGTTATAGAGGCCGCTTCTTCCTTATCTTGGAATAGTATAGTTTTTAATAAGAAATATTTAATTACGTTAGATGAATTTGGTACTAGTGCTAAGAAAGATGATATTTATAAAAAATATGGCTTTGATATCGATTCTTTAGAAGAGAAAATAGAGTCCTTGTTAAAATAGATTTCGACAAAAATAGACTTTTATTCTAGCTATAATTATTATGGTGATTGTATGAGGGTCTATTTTATTTTTGATATAAAGCGTGAATTTATTAATTTATATCAAGGTAATGAGAGAGTTTTGTTTAATATACTTAGACAAATCTATTATTTACAGAAAGATGAAATTAAATATGGTTATAATTTATTTGGTCAACTTATTAATAGAATTGATAATAGTGATTTAGATAGGTACCTATTTTTAAAACTTCATCAAAATATTCCATATTCTAAAAGAGGAGAAATGCATTTTTATAATAATCTTTATCGAGATGAGGTAAGTAGGTTAACTGTAAAAAGAAGTTATATAAAATTGGAGACTGAACAAGTTTTTTCCTCCTTCTTTGAAATATTAAATAGTTACAGTTCAAATTACTTTGTATGTGAGTTTAAATATCAAGATTATTTCTTTTTAGCAGATAATGGAGTAAAAGAGGCTATTTAATACTTGTATATTTTCTTTTAATTTAGTAAAATATTGGTAGTAAGGAGAGTGAAATATGTTACATGATATATTGATGGTCTTATTGGGACTTGTAATTGGAGCTATTATTGGATTTGTCGTGGCTCGTATGGTAATGAAAAAGTATTTGAAGGATAATCCACCGATTAATGAGGAAATGATTAAGACTTTGATGATGCAAATGGGAAGAAAACCAAATCAAAAACAGATTAATCAAATGATGAAGTCAATGGAAAAGTTTAATAAATAAAAAAATTCACTTTAATTAGTGAATTTTTGTTTTCGTGTAGTTATTCATAGAAATTTTGTATACTTTAACATTTTTGATTCCATCTATATAATTGATACTTTCTTTTTCTGGTACTTCTCCATCATATATTAATGTTGCACCATTATTTATGGCTACTTGTTGTGAGTATTTATTATCAGGTTTTGCTGCAATATATAAATCTTTATCACCAGTAAATTCATTATTTTGTAATAATTCTTTTAGGAGTTTTAATGCTCTCGTTCCAAAATGTTTATGTCTATGCTCTTTGTGTATAGAATAGCTTATGTTTCCTTCATACTGAAATCCAGCTTTTCTTTGATAATCAAATGATATATCTCCAACGACTTCTTTAGTTTTATTTAAAACAATAGCAAAGCCTTCACTCATTTGTTTATTAATATCTTTTTCATTGTTATATTTCCAAGACAATGCTAATGTATCATCCTTTATTACAGGAAAATAATCTTTTTCTGAAATGATATTCAAATATCTATAGATTAGATCAATAGGGAATAGTGAATCTATGTTATCCATTTTCTCTAAATTAGAAAGTAAGTTTCTCACTGCTAGAAGAGCCTTTTTTTTATTTAGTCTAAGGGGATCAGGGATTTGTATTTCTGTAATTTTTTTATAGGTAGTGACACTTTTACTATTACCATTCTTATCATGAATCATTTTAGAAACGGTGTAGTTTCCATTAGAAAGTAATTCTAGAACAGTTTCATCAATTTCATTATTATTAAATACTCTTTCGGAAATATAGGTATTATCATAGTTGCTGCTTATAGGGAGAAATATTCCGCAACAAGGTTTTATTTTTGTTGCTATGTTATATACCTTATTATCTATTTCTATTATATATAATGTTTTTTTTGTTATTTTATCATCACTATTTATATTTTTATTCGGATTATAAATACTATCCATTTTGATTTGATTTATTTTACTTTTAGGTAATTTGTTTTTAATTACATCAAAAAAATAGGCTAGGCTACAATCTTCTAAGATTTCTATTTTTGTTATGTTTTCTTTGTTAGTAATGACTATTTTATCTACATTAGTGTATTTACTCATGATAAACACTCCTTTTTTAGACGCTTGTTCATTATATCATATTATTTCGTTTTTTTCAAATAAAAGTTATTTTAATTATTAAAAAGATACGTTATAATAGTGGTGATGGTGATTAGATGAAAGACTTTAGAGAAAAGTTAGCATTAGTTCCAACGAAACCCGGTAGTTATCAGATGAAAAACAAAGATGGGGTTATTATTTATGTTGGAAAGGCTAAGAATTTAAAAAATAGATTAAAGAGTTATTTTACTGGGACTGTTACTGGTAAGACTAGAATGTTAGTTGAAGATATAGATGATTTTGAATATATTGTAACTTCTTCTGAACTTGAATCATTAATACTTGAAATTACCCTAATAAAAAAATATGATCCTAAGTATAATATATTACTAAAAGATGATAAAAGTTATCCTTATATTGAACTGACAAATGAAAATTATCCAAGGTTAAAAATAGTTAGAAATGTAAAAAGACGTAAGAAGAGGGGACATTTGTATGGACCATATCCTAATGTAGGAGCAGCTAGGAAAACGGTTAATATGATTAATCGTATTTATCCTCTTAGAAAGTGTGACAAACTAAAAAAGGAAGTTTGTCTTTATTATCATATCAATGAATGCTTAGGATATTGTGCTAAAGAGGTTTCACAAAATTCTATTTCTGAAATGAAAAGAGAAATTATTTCGTTTTTAAAAGGAGATTCTACAGAAATAGTAAAAAAAATCACTAAGGAAATGGAAAAAGCGAGTCTTAATTTGAACTATGAGAGAGCACTTGAACTAAAAACTATGCTTGAAGATATTTCTATAACCCTAAGACGACAAAAAATAGATTTAAATAAGAATTATAATTTTGATTTAGTTAATTATTATAGTGATAAAAATTATTTATCTATTGAAATATTTTTTATTAGAGATGGTTTATTATTTGGAAGGCATAATGAAATTATTCAGACTATGTTAAATGCAGAGGAAGAGGTAGTTGAATATTTAGTTAAATTTTATGATAAAACATCTATTCTTCCTAAAGAATTGTACATTCCAGTAGAGCTTGATCAAGATTTAATTAGTAGTTTCTTTGAGATAAAGGTTATTAAACCACAAAGAGGTAAATTAAAAAAACTTATTGATTTAGCTCGAGAGAATGCAAAAGAACAACTGGAGCTACAAGAGGAAACCTTAAGACGTGATGAAAATATTAGAATGAAGGCTATTGATGAGCTTAAGGAATTACTTCATTTGGATAAAGTATCAAGGATGGAATCTTTTGATAATTCTCATTTGTTTGGAACATTTTATGTTGGAGGCATGGTCGTGTTTGATGATTTTTTACCTGTTAAAAGTGAATATCGCAAATATAAGATAAGTACAGATGTAAAGGATGATCTTAGTGCTATGAGAGAGGTGCTCTATAGAAGGTATTATAAAGTCTTGATGGATAATTTAGTTAAACCTGATTTGATTGTCATGGATGGTGGACAATTACAAATTAGTGTTGCTAAAGAGATTACCCATTCACTTGGACTTTATATACCGATTATTGGTTTAGTTAAAGATAAAACACATAGTACTAGTTATATTATGAATGATAAGTATGAAATATTAAATGTTGATAAAAATAGTAATTTGTTTTTATTCTTAACGCGTATTCAGGATGAAGTGCATAGATATGCCATTAGTTATCACCGAAATATTAAGGCTAAGGGGATGCTTGCTAGTGTTTTAGATTTGGCTCCAGGTATTGGAGAAGTAAGACGTAAGGAGTTGTTAAAAAGGTTTGGATCTTTGAAAAAGATTAAGGAAGCAACAGTAGATGAACTTAGTGAAGTAGTTGGTTGTGATGCTGCTGAAAAATTATTTAGTTATTTAAAAGACGTGTAGTATAATGATAAAGGAAGGGTGTTGTTTATGAATAGGAAAGGATTTACATTAGTTGAACTTTTGGCGACTATAGCCATAATGGGTATTTTGTCTGGTGTTGCAATTATGGGGGTTAATAGATATCTAACTAAATCAAAAAAGCAGGCATATGATACTATGGAAAAGAGTGCATATGATGCAGCGGTTAATTATGTAGTAGAGCATTCAGTTTCTTTTTCTGGTACTGAAGGAAAATGGTTAGCTTTAAAAACTTTAGTTGATGAGGGGTATTTAGAAAATCCTATTGATCCTAATAAAAAGGGCTCCTCTTGTGCTGATGATGGTTTATCGGGTGTCCTTATTTACAATGATAACGATAAAGATGCGTTGGATCAATATATATATGAGGTGCGATTAAAATGTCCTAGTGGTTATACAAGTAATGTGAAGTATCCAAAAGATTAGACTAATAGTAGGTGGTAATATGAGTAAAATTCAAGTGATGGATGAAGTTTTAGCGAATAAGATTGCAGCTGGTGAAGTCGTTGAAAAAACGATGAATGTTGTTAAAGAGTTGGTAGAAAATGCAATTGATGCTAAAAGTAGTGTGATAAAAATTAAATTAATTGATTCAGGTGTTAAGGAAATTGAGGTAAGTGATGACGGGGTTGGTATGGATAGAGATGATGCAACTCTTGCTTTTTCGCGTCATGCAACATCTAAGTTGAAAAATCTTGATGATTTGTTTAATATAGAGTCTCTTGGTTTTCGGGGGGAGGCACTTCCTTCTATTGCGTCTGTTTCTAATATAGAGCTTAAAACCTCAGATGGAGAAGTTGGTACTTATTTAACTTTGTCTGGTGGACGTGATTTACATGTAGAAGATAGTGATTTACAACAAGGTACTACTATTACTGTTAAGGATTTATTTTATAATACTCCAGTTAGATTAAAGTATTTGAAGAATTTGTATGTGGAATTGGCTAATATTGTTGATTATGTTAATAAGATGGCTTTATCTTATCCTGATATAAAATTTACATTAATTAATAACGATAAAGTTTTGCTTGATACTGATGGTAATGGTGATTTATTAAAGGTTATTTATGAGATATATGGGGTAGATATTACTCGAAAAATGATTGAAGTAAATGGTGAAAATGATGACTATTCTATCTATGGTTTTATTTCTTATCCAGAAATGACTAAAAGTAATAGAGGATCTATTACAACACTTGTTAATGGTAGGGTTATTAAAAATAATGAATTAAATAAAGTTATTATAGATTGTTATCATACCTATATTCCAAAGGATAAGTTTCCTATTGTGGTTTTAAATATTGATGTTGATCCTATTTTAATAGATATTAATATTCATCCAACTAAAATGGATATTAAATTTTCTAAGATGGATACTTTAAAGAATCTGGTAGAAAAATTAGTTGTTGAACAGTTGAAGAAGTTAACTCTTATTCCAACTATTAGTGTTAGAAATGAGGAGTCTGTTCGAGAAACTACCATTCCTATGAAAAAGGCTTTTTCTAAAGAAGAAGTAGTTGAAGATAATATCCAGTATGAAGAGTTGTCTTTAGATTTTATGGTTGCGGAAGAAAAGACGGAATATGTTAAAAGTGAAGATACTTATGATGTGGATGTTCCTAGAATAAAGAAAATGATACCTAGAGGAATTGTGTATTTAACCTATATTATTGCTGAAAATGAGGATGGAATGTATATCATAGACCAACATGCTGCTGCTGAGCGTATTAATTATGAGAAAGTATTAAAATCCTTAAAAGAAAAGGTTGTAGTAGTGGATTTATTAGTACCAGTAAAGATTGAGCTTTCTGCAAATGAATTTTTAATTGTTAAGGAGCATTTTGCAGAGTTAGAAAAGTATGGTTTTTTGGTAGAAGAGTTTGGTCTTAATACTATTATTGTTAGAAGTCATCCTAATTGGATTTTTGAAGATGTTAGTGAAGAGTGTATTCGTAAAGTAGTTGATATTATTATAGAAAAAGAAAAATTTGATTTTGATCAATTTGTTTGGAGGATGGCGGCTACGATGGCTTGTAGAATGTCTATAAAGGCAAATGATTATATATCATATGATGATCAGGTGTATCTTTTGGATACTTTGAGTAAATGTGAGAATCCATTTACTTGTCCACATGGAAGACCTACAATTATTACTTATACAAAATATGATTTAGAAAAATTATTTAAACGTTCACTTGATTGATTTATGAAAATATGTTATAATTGATTCGTTTTTTTAAGGGGTTTGGTAAATGTGAAATTTATAAATGAAGCATGTTTGGTTAATGCTAATCAGAATAAAAAATATTTAAATAATACAAGATGTAGTGATGATTCAGAAGTAAAGGTGTTTCAGGCAGTATATCCTTTTGCCACTGAGGCAGTTTCTGAATATTCTTTTAGGTTGGATTTGAAAGGAAAAACTCTTCTTACAGTAGGTTCATCTCTTGATCAAGCGTTTAATGCTTTGGTTTTAGGAGCAAAAAATATTATAGTTTATGATATTAATGCTAATGTTGAGAAGTTTTATAAATTGAAGAGAGATTTAATTTTAAATACTTCTAGGGAAAATTTATATAATGATGTTTTGAATATTGATAGGGTTCCTTTTTCTCCTGATATCCATGGACGCAATGCGGTAATTAGAATGAATAATTATTTACAGAGTGATGATAATTATGAATTATTAAGAAAAAGACTTGTGGAGGATAATATTAGTTTTGTTGAGGGAGATATCTTTCATTTTAATAAGTTTTTGAATGATGATAAATTTGATCGTATTATTTTTTCTAATATTTTACAATATTTGGATTTTTTTGCAGGTGATAAGGATCCTTATGGATTTTTGGCTGCAAGTTTTGGAGAATGGGAAGAACATTTAAATGCTGGTGGAATAATACAACTTTTATACTTATACTCTTTTTCTAAGAGGGATTTAAAAAGTAATCACCATACTGTACCTTCTTATAATTTAGCGAGTATATCTTCAGCGCTTAATGATGCTTGTTTAGAATTGGAATGGATTAATAGTTTTGGTATAGATGACTCAAAAGATGCAGTAGTTACTTATACTAAGAGGAGGAGATAGGATGAAAGATATTATTGTTATCGTTGGTCCTACTGGTGTAGGTAAAACGAAACTTAGTATAGAACTGGCTAAAAAAATAGATGCAGAGATTATAAATGGGGATTCTGTTTCTATTTATAAGAATCTTGATATTGGTAGTGCTAAGCCCACTGTTTATGAACGTGAAGAGGTTGTTCATCATCTTATAGATGTGTGTGATGTGTGTGATTCTTATTCTGTTTTTGATTATCAAAGGGATGTTAGAAAATTAATAGATGAGATAACAGATAGAGATAAAAGGGTTATTATAGTTGGAGGAACAGGTCTTTATATTAAGGCTGCTTTATATAACTATGAATTTGATAAGGAAACCTCCTTTAGTCATTATGATGAATTGAGCAATGAGGAAATACGAGATAAGCTTTTAAAGTATACTGAAAAAATTGATATTCATATTAATAATCGCCAAAGATTAATTCGATTATTAAATAAGTATGAAAATGGTGATGTTGTTGGTGATAAGAAGGATGAGTTGTTGTATCCTTGTAAGGTTATTGGGTTAACCACAGATAGAAGTTATTTGTATGAAAGAATTAATAAGCGAGTAGATTTAATGATTGATAAGGGTCTTGTAGAGGAAGTAGAAGGGCTAAAAAAATATTATGATTCCTCGCGCGTTTTAAATAGTGGTATTGGTTATAAGGAATTTCATGATTATTTATTTCATGATAAAAAATTAGAAGATGTTATTGATGAGATAAAGCTGGATTCTAGAAGATATGCGAAGAGGCAGTACACTTTTTTTAGACATCAATTTGATACGAAATGGTTTGATGTTCATTTTTCTGATTTTGAAAAAACAGTGGATGAGGTTTATACATATATCACTCATTCGGTATAAAACACACAAGAACAAATTCTTGTGTGTCCTAAATTAAAATCTCAACCGCACCACTCGGTGCGGTTTTTTTGATACAATAAAAGAGCCGACCCGGCAAGGAGGCTCTAATATGAATTATACACAATTAACACATGAAAAGAAAGCACAAATTGATATTTTGCTTGCTCAAGGATTATCTATGAGAAAAGTTGCTTCCATCCTTGGGATTAATCATTCAACTATTTCTAGATATAAGGCAGGAATCTATAAAAAAAGAACAATAGATATTACGAAAAAGTATGATATTTTCTTAAGATACTTATATTCACATTATGATTATAAAACATGCTCAATAGAAATATGTGTGTTTAAGTTTAAAAGAAGTTACCTAAATGCTAGATGTCCAACTATCCAACAGGTATATAATTGGATAAATGCAGGTAAAATAAAACTTACTAAAAGTGATCTTTGTTATAAAAAACATAGAAGTAATAAAAATTCTATGATGAGACATACAAAGTGGAACTTTGATAATAAAACAGTTCTTCCAATTAGTCTTAGACCTAAATATATTAATAAAAGAGACCAATTGGGGCACTTAGAAATAGATTCTATACTTGGTAAAAGAAATGAATATTCATCTATTATCTCTATTGTGGATAGATGTAATAGAAAGTTATGGTTAATAAAGGCAGAATATAAAAATGAATATTATATTGATAAGTTAATTTATAATTTTATTTTGGAACAGGAAATTTTAGTAAGATCAATTACAGTAGATAATGGATTAGAGTTTCAAGCTCTAGGATTAACCGCCAAAAAACTAGGAGTTAAACTATATAAGTGTGATCCCTATTGTTCATTTCAAAGGGGAACGAATGAAAGAACGAATGCATTAGTAAGAAGATTTATACCAAAAGGAAGCTCAATGAAGTTTGTTTCGCAAGTTTATTTAGATCATATTTGTTTTGAAATTAATAGTATGCCTGGAAAATTATTTGACTATAAATGCTCATATGATATAGAATTAAAATATAATTAAAGTGGTGCGGTTGAAATTTGAATAAAGACACACAAGAACAAATTCTTGTGTGTTATTTTTGATTATTTAGAATAGGAATAGATATATTTGATTGGGTACTTGTATTTTTTTGTGTTACCATATTTTGTGGACTAGGTTTGTTTACGTTTGTTACGGGAGTTTTAGCTTTAATGGCAGTAGTTGTATTTAGTGGGATTTGTTCATTTTTTAGGGTTTGTTGGATTTGCGAAGAAGTATTAGGAATAATATTTGCTCCTGTTGGGTGAATTGGCTGTACTATTTTTATAGGTGCTACTTTAGGTAGGGGATTTGCTGGAAGAGTGGGTTTTGTTTCTTTTTTTACATTCTTATTTGTAAAGGTAGGTACAGTTAATTTTATTGTGTTGTTTTTTTGTTTGTTGTTCTTGTTTGCTCTATGGGATTCATTTTTTTCTTCATTTGCATTTTGTTTACTTTTATCTAAATTTTCAAATAATGAATTTGCATCTTCAATTTCAATTATTCGGTAGACTTCATCAAAAGAGGTAATACCTTCTACAACTTTTCCTAAGGCATCTTGCAGCATTGTTATTACTTTGTCTGTATAAACAAGTTCTTTTAAATCCTCTTTTTTTAATTCTTCATTATTTAAAGCATTTCTAATATCATCATCAAGTTCTAACACTTCTTGAATAGCTATACGTCCTTTATAACCATTGTGACATTCATCACATCCATTTTTATTCACATCAAATACCTTGTTAACGTCTTTATTTAAATATAGTTTTAATAATTTTTTTTCGTAATCGGTTGTTTCTCTTTCAATACGACATTTTGGACAAATCTTTTTAGCTAGACGTTGTGATATTATTCCTGTTAAAGCAGATGATAATAGGTAACGCTCTACATTCATATCAAGGAGACGTTCTACAGTTGATAGGGCGTTATTGGTATGGATGGTTGATAGTACTAAGTGTCCAGTAATTGAAGCACGTACAGCGATTTGCGCAGTTTCAGAATCACGAATTTCTCCAATAAGAATTATATTGGGATCTTGTCTTAATATTGAACGAAGGGCAGCAGCAAAAGTCATACCAATTTCAGAGTTTACTTGTACTTGGTTTAGACCTTCTATATTCATTTCTATTGGATCTTCTACTGTAATGATATTTGTTTCTTCTTTGTTTAACACTTGTAATATAGAATAAACTGTTGTTGATTTTCCAGAACCTGTAGCACCAGTAATTAAAATAATACCATTAGGGACCCTAATCATTCTTTTTAATTTTTCTAGATTTTTTTCATTAAACCCTAAATAGTCAAGACCTTCTAGACTTTTTGAGTAATCTAGGATACGTATAACTATTTTTTCTCCTTCATTAAGTGGTAAGCAAGATACACGCATATCTAAATATGTTCCACCAAAGTCACCTTTAATAGCTCCATCTTGGGGAAGTCTTGTTTCTGTAATATTCATGTTAGCTAAAAGTTTAAGTCTAGTTGATAGATTTCTCTCATAAGCTTTTGGAATATAAGTATAATTTTGTAAGTCTCCATCAACCCTTATTCGAACCATCATACCATCTTCTCTTGGATCGAAGTGGATATCTGATGCATTTGATTTAGCAGCGGCTAAAATAATATAGTCGGCTATTTGCGTTATAGGCGTTTTGTTAAAATCAAATTTAACCATATTATTTCAACCCCTTTTTGTTTACTTTCCTATGGTATTTTATCTTATTTTATTATATAATAGTTTCAGAATAATAGCAAGAAAGTAGATGTTAAAAGATGAAAAAAATGAATAATAAGGGATTTGTTTTGGTGGAGACTTTAATTGTTACTGTTTTTGTTGTTGCTATATTTACAATTGTCTATACTAATTTTTATCCTTTGATCGGCGAATATGATAGACGTGAAAACTATGATGATGTAGATAGTGTATATGGGGCGTACTGGGTGAAGAAAATGATCCAGGAAAGTGATTATGATATATCTTGTCCAGCTGCTCATTGTACGCCTATTAATGCAGTTCCATCTGTGACCTTTAGAACAATAAATTGTGATGCACTTTTTTCTGATAATGAGAATAAGAGGGGTGTTTGTAATCATTTGTTTTCTGAGTTAAAGATTAAAATGGCAATTGCTACTACTTATGATTTAACATCCTTAAAGGCAGCTACTAATAAATTTGGTGATATAAACAGCTATGGTTTTCAAAACTTTAGTCAGGGGTTTAAAGATTATATTTCCTATTTACCAAATTATAAGACTTCTTCATTAAATGGGGCGAATTATAGGGTTATTGTTGAATTTGAAAGAGAGGCACTTGATGGTGTGGGGGATTCTATAAAATATAATACCTATGCGAATATGGAGGTATTAAAATGAAAAGACTTAATAATAAAGGAATGACGACAGTAGAAATTTTAATTACTTTTGTAATTATTGTGATTATAGTTGTGTCTATGTATGCTAGTATTTCTTCTTTAAAAAATAAAGAAACAATAGAATCCTATAAAGAAAGTATTGTTACATATAAAAATCTATTAACTAAAGATATTCAAGATGATTTGATTATAAATTCTTTAACTGGTGTTGAAATAAACGACTCCAATAATAAAGTAACTTTAACTTTTAAAAATGGTAGTAAAAAGGTATTAGAGGTTATTTC
Organism: uncultured Mycoplasmatota bacterium; assembly: GCA_948465965.1. Taxonomy (GTDB): domain Bacteria; phylum Bacillota_I; class Bacilli_A; order RF39; family UBA660; genus CAJMSU01. The sequence goes on along the minus strand of CAOJYR010000024.1, from coordinate 3,980 downwards.
TGCTTCTTCTTGCGAAAATGCAGGGAAGGAGTTAGGGGACTTATGTTCTAATCCTGGTAGTATTCGTTATGGTGATAGTGATAATATGATTGATTATCCTGTTCCTAATTTGGGGTCAGATAAAATAGATACTGCCTCAGGTGGCGAAAAAACAGTTTATAGTTTAAAGATATATTCTGTAAATATTAATACTACTAATAATATTTTAAATGTAAAAATACAACTTTATCATCCTGATCTTGGGACAAAATACTCTATAAATATTGTATCACCAATTAACTATGAATAAAAATATTATACAAGAAATGATAAATTGAAAGATTCTACCTATTAGGAAGTTATAATAATTTATTTTAGTATCAGAAATGATACTTTTTACTTGCATATTAATCGATATTCCTCCAAAGGATGTAAATAAAATGACGAGGATAGCTTTTCTTATGTCGTTTCTGATAAGACTGGTTAAAAAGATTCCTTTGGTTAAATCGAAAATACCATTCATTAAAATGTAATTGTATAGAGAAAGAGATAAGTAATGGTTTAATACTGTAATGATTAAATAGAAAAATACTGAGGTTCCATAAATTAAAATTAGAGTTTTTATGGAATCTTTTATTGCGTTTGATAAGGAGATAGAAAAGGATTGATAGTCCTTATTATTATAAGTAATTCTTTCTTTTTCTTTGGGTTTTAGAATCAGTCCAATTATTAAATTAGATACTATTAAAGCGATTAGTATGTATAATGCGTATCGTGTATTTTTAAATAAGATGGAAACGGATCCTAAGATAAAAATTGGATTTGGGAAATGGGTAAATAGTATTAAATAATTGGCGGTTTTAAGACTTATTATATTTTTAGATAGTAAGTCTTTAATGTATTTACTACCACTAGGAAAACCACTAACTAGACTCATTACTACTACATAGAATATTGCTCCATTGATATGTAAAGACTTAGATACCTTTTCGATAAAGTTATAGTCTATTAGGAGGGAAGATATAGTAAAGAAAATAAAACTTGCAGGAAAAAGTTTTTCTAGGAAAAGCTTTGTATACTCTAAAATGCTTTTTATTACAAGGGGTGAATTTATTAAATATAATATTAATAGAAATACTAATAGTATAATTATTAGATTACTTTTATAATTTTTTTTCATATTTCTCCGTTTCTTTGTTATAATTAAGAGTAAAGGGATGGTTTCATGTTTAAGAAATTTTATGCTAAATTCATTCATTTTATTAAAGATGAGTATAAATTTATAATATTTTTGGCTATTTTCTATATTATTTTTGCTTGGCCTGTTAATTATTACATTATTACTGGTGGAGGAATCAGTGATATTGATAGTAGAATAGAGGTTAAAGATAGTTATTCTAGTAAAGGGAGTTTTAATATTTCCTATGTTACTGAACTTAAGGGAACGGTTATGAGTTATCTGATTAGTTATGTTGTTCCTGATTGGAAGAGAGTTAGTATGGATGATTATAAATATGATGAAAAGGAAAGTTATCAAGACTTACAGTTTAGAAGTAATTTAGAATTAGATGCAGCTAATGCAAAGGCTATAAGAATTGCTTATACTTTGGCTGATAAAAAATATTCGATTACAAATACTAAAATCTATGTAACGGGAACTTTTTCTGAATATAAGACAAAGTTAAAAATTAGAGATGAGATTTTATCTATTAATGGAAATAGTTATGCTACTGTTTTAGAATATAAAAATTATTTACAAACTCTTGATAGTAAAGATTTGGTTCTTGTTAAGGTATTACGTAATAAAAAAGAAAAGGTAATAGAATGTAAGTTGTATGAAGTTGAAGGTAGTAAAATTTTAGGAGTAACTTTACAAACTGTTAATGCGTATGAGGCGAGTCCTGATATAGAAATTAAATTTAAGGATAGTGAATCTGGTCCGTCAGGAGGACTTATAACAACTTTGGATATATATAATAAACTTACTAAAAAGGATTTAACGAAGTCTTTAAAAATTGCTGGTACTGGAACAATTGAAGAAGATGGTAGTATTGGTGAAATAGGAGAAGTTAAGTATAAATTGCTAGGAGCTGTTAGAAATAAAGCAGATGTATTTTTAGTTCCAAAAGGGAATAATTATAATACTTGTATTCAGTTAAAAAAAGAGCGCAATTTAAAAATAAAAATTATTGGTGTTAGTCATATAGAAGAAGCTATTAAGAAATTAGAAAATCTAAAATCTTGATAGTTTTTTTCTTTCCCATAATTTCCCACAGTTTTTTTATAATTTGTACACATTTTTTAGATATATTTAAATTGTTGAAAGGAGATTGATGCTTATAAGTAGAAAAAAGAGATAAAGGTGATTATTTATTTTATATAAATTTAGGAGGTTGATATTATAAGGTCTAATTTACTTTATTATTAATGGAGGTGATGTTTATAAGTAGTAGAGGATAGATTAAAATAGTGTTATACTATTGGTAGGTGATAAGGATGTATACAATTTGTTTTGTTGAAGATGAAGTTGATTTAGCAAATCTTGTAAAGACTTATTTAGAAAAGTCTGGTTATCATGTTATTTCATTTACTAAGGGAAATGATGCGATTAACTATATTGGTAATGCTGTTGATCTTTGGATTTTAGATATTATGTTGGGAGATGATATAAGTGGCTATGATGTAATTAAAGCTATCAGGGAGAAAGATTCTTTGGTGCCAGTCATATTTACATCAGCAAGAGATCAGGATCTAGATAAAATATTGGGTCTGGAGCTTGGTAGTGATGATTACATAACTAAACCGTATTCTAGTAAGGAATTGGTCTTACGTGTTAATAAGATTATAAAAAGAGTTTATAAGAGTGATGCGAGTAAAGATATTATTAATTATGAAAATTATAGTATTAATACTTCAAAAAGAATTGTATTAAATAATACGAAGGAAATAAAATTAACAACATTAGAGTTTGACTTATTGGTATTATTTTTAAAAAATATTGGTAAGGGTTTCTCAAGAAGTGAAATCTTAAATGATGTTTGGGGAATGGATTATTTTGGATCTGATAGAGTGGTAGATGATTTGGTTAGAAGACTTAGGAAGAAGATGCCTAATTTAAATTTAACTGCTATATACGGATATGGGTATCGATTATCATGAGTGTTAGGAAAACAAAATTAAGTCATCAGTTATTAATTTTAATTGGGCTTGTATTTATTATTCTATTTATTTGTTTAGGAGTAGTTCTACCACAAACATTAATACCAGTAGCAGAAAAAAATATCTACACTTATTTAAGTGAACCATTAAAATTTATGGATAGTAATATAGATCATACTTTAGTTGATACTGAGATTGCATATATTTATGTAGTTAATGGAACGATAATAACTAGTGATAACATATCAGAGGTTATTGCTATTAAGGATAATAAAAAGTTGTTATCAAAAATAAATGACGTTTATGGTAAATTCATTTATGATCATAAAGTATATTATTACTATACTATAAAAAAAGATCAAGTTATAAAGATTGCTATTTCTAATGATAGTTATATTAATAAAACAAAGGAGGACATTTTAAGTTCGATCTTTCCAATAGTTTTGGGAACCTGTCTATTTATTGGTTTTATGTTGGTAGTTTGGGCCAGCTTTGTTGTCAACAAAATAGAGAAACTAAAAAGTAAGATTGATAATATAGATAATCAGGATTATAATCATAAAATTAACTTTGAAGTCGATGATGAAATAAAGTCTTTAGCTTTGGCTATTGAAGATATGCGACTTTCTTTGATTAACCAGGAAGAATATCGCAATCAAATGTATCAAAATATATCACATGATTTTAAAACACCTCTCACAGTTATAAAATCATATATTGAGGCTGTTGAGGATAACGTTGAGGATGAAACTACAGCATTTCGCGTTATTAAACAGCAAACCGACAAATTAGAACAAAAAGTACACTCACTTCTTTACTTAAATAAATTAGATTATCTAAAG
>CAOJYR010000023.1 GCA_948465965.1 uncultured Mycoplasmatota bacterium | reverse complement strand
CGCTAAAGCTTTTTTGGAACCCCCAGTAGAACTGGGGGTTTTCTTTACACAAAAAGAAAAAAGACTCACGTCTTTTATTAACAATATGGCGCCCCAACTAGGACTTGAACCTAGGACCCCTTGATTAACAGTCAAGTGCTCTAACCAACTGAGCTATTGAGGCATCAAAGTATTCAGATTGAATACTAATCTAAGTATAATTTAATATTATCATATTTTTCAATATAGTCAACTACTTTACCATTCTTAAACTTAATAAGAGTAGAATCACTAATTTTCAAATCAGCAACACTAGCAGGATTATTATTGCTCTCATCACTAACAAACTTTTTATTAAAGGCACTACTCATATCCACAGTATATAAAGACAAATGATCTTCCTTTGCTTCATAATCACTTACTAGACTCATTATATTAGATTTTAATTCCTCGATAGATTTATCATAATATAGCACAATATATTCATCTTCATCTATAGAAAAACTACTCCCAGCCAAAATCTCTTCATATTGAATAACTGCTTCCCCAACTTCTTTACTACTACTTGTATTATTTGTATCCCTATTAGTAAGATATACAGTTAAGAAATAAAATATTCCTAAAAAGATGAGAACACATACAAATACTTTTATGATTTTTAATCCATCTTCTCTAAAACTAGTATGTACATTATCTACTTTTTTATTCACTAATTTTTTAGTTGAATTTTTCCCTTTACTAGCCATAAAATCACCTAAAAAAATTATAGCATAATAAAAAAAAGAGGTAAACCCCTTTATTTCATAGTTTGAACAACATTAATAGATTGTGCAACCTCTACTAATTCTTCTTGATTTAAAACATCACTAACAATATAATATTCTATTCCATTACTAGTCCAAGATAGAGAATTATCAGTCATAACCCCTAAAGTATCCATAAGCCTATATGGTTCACCATAAGTTGGAACAATAGTAAATTCGTCTTCTATATTAGCTGTTTCTTCAACCAATAAGAATGGTTTCTCCCCATCAAAGGTCATAATAATCCTTTCACCCTTATCCTTTTCAACCTTTTCTTCATTAGTAAGTTTTGTCCCAGTAGGTACAACCAAAGGATAAATAGTATCATCTAAACTACTTGTCTTAATAGTTATATCATCATCAATTACCGAACTTTTCATAATAGTATCAAGTTCAAAATAATTTTTTTTGAATATTGGAGAATAATCTATCTTATTAAATTTCATTGTCATAGATATAACTGAGTCTTTATTATAAACTTTAACAGACTTAACCTTCAACTTTTTAGACAACTCAACCTTTTGTTTAACTAAATTCTTATTATTAGGGTAATTAACAGTTGTAGTAAATTGATACCCATTCTTTACCTCAGTAAACTGACGATCTTTATCATTTTTTATATCATTAATTATAGATTCTAATAGATAAATTTGAGAATTACTATAAGGCCAATCACTTTGAAATTTGAAACTCTTATTAAGGGCTGGTGTTAAAACATATACTGAATCCTTATTTTTTAATATAATTTGTGTGTGATTATTAGCAGTATTGGTAAGACTAACTTTATAATAATTATCCTTCATATAACTAACCTCTACGTCATAATTATATACTTCATCATTATTAACAATTTCTAAAGTACCATCTACTTTATATGCCGAAGTCTTATCCATCTTTTTACCTAAATCCTTAACAATATCCTCTTCTCCACACTTGCCACAACCAGACAAAAGAACTAAAACCATTAATAACAAAGAAATTATTTTTTTCATAGTTCACCTCTTTAACATTCTACTTAATTATATGGATGAACTTCTCTTTTATTCCAAAAAAAGAAATAGCATCTCTACTATTTTTCTGAAATTCGAACCTTAACTTTTTTCGTCTTTGGTGTATAAGTAAGTCTTACGTCATCTCCAGTTACTTTTACTTCGACTTCATGTTCACCTGGTCCATAATTCTTAAGATCAATATAGGCCTTTATAGAAGAAGATTCAACTTTATTAACAATATCTTCACTACCCTTAACAACAACAGTAACCTTAATATCATCTTGTGATAACGCTTGAACCTTATATTTACTTCCCAGATTTTCTGTTGAAATCGAAATATTTTCAAACTCTTTCGATGTTGAATTATCAATATTAACTTTAATCGAAATAGTTTTAGCACTTAATTCAGTAATACCATTAGGTTTCTTCAAGGTAACATTAAACTCCTTATCAGATTCAAGTCCTTTTACATCAATATCAACTTTAATATTTTCTATTTTATCAACTGCCGCTTGCTCACCATAAACAGTTACATTAGAAATATTAGTACTAATTGATTTAATAGATTTACCAAAAGCCAAATTACCATTTGGAACAACAACAATTGGAACTTCCTTACTTGGTGATGTAATAGTAAGTTTTGCATCAACAGTTTTAGGAACAATCTCTACATCAACTACTTTTCCATCTGTATCATAAGCAACTAATGGAACATCCTTCAAAGTAAGATCCCCTGCCTTAGGATTACTAATATTATTAACATCAACCAAAGCCTTAACAGTAGCAACCTTTTTAAGTTTATACTCTGCACCCTTAATAATTACATCGGTTCTATCAAGTTCAACATTATCAATATATAATTTACTATCCAAACTATCCTGATGTAAGATATCAACAGTTAAACTTCTAGTCTCACTAACCTTTTCATAAATCGTCACAGTCACCTGAGAAGGATCTAGTTTATAATCCAAAGATTTAAGTCTTTGTGAATATTTCAAAGTAACCTTATGATTACCAGGTTTTAATCCTGTTAAATCAACAGATACTCCTTTAGATGGAGATTGTTTAGCCAAGAAAATATGTCTTCTTTGTCCTACTAAAGTAATATCGACAGTCTTTGGCAATCCCTCTACAACATATAATTCTTCATTATATACTGCTGTAACAGGTTGATTATATAAAATCTCTGCATACTTATCTATCATAACATTTGATTCTTGATCAATCATCACAAAAACACCAAATGCCAATATTAAGCTTACAATTATTAAAGTTGATTTTTTTCCAGCAATTCTATCAATACTTTTGGCATTATCCTTAAACAGTTCCATTACTTTTAAAATAAATTTTGTTATAGGAGTAATTAACCATTTATCAAAAAATGAACCAATAAGATGAAAGAATTTACCAATACTTCTAATTATCTTCTTCATAAATATCTTCCTCATCTATTTCCTCATAATCATTATCAATATCTTGTTTAGGTCTCAATTCATCTATTAACATCATTCTAACATCATCAATTGTCAAGTTATATAACATTTCTCCTTTTAATGCAATAGACACTCTACCAGTTTCCTCAGAAACAACAATACATATAGCATCAGTTTCTTCTGCAAGACCAAGAGCCGCTCTATGACGAGTTCCTAAACGTCTATTTAATTTTTGACTATTACTTGTAGGGAATACTGCACCAGCACAAGTAATTCGATCACCTTGAATAATTACTCCACCATCATGAAGAGGATTCCCTTCATAAAAGATTGCAATCAATAAATCACTAGATAAATCAGCGTATAACTTCTTAGCTTTATCAATATAATTTCCTAAACTAATATCCCTCTCTATAACAATTAATGCACCAATTCTCTCTTTTCTTAAATAATCAATGGCATTAACCATTTCATAAACTAAATGTTCTCTCTCATCAACTGTTAAAACTTTATGTCTACCAAGCAATTGACTACGACCTAATTGCTCAAGGATTGTACGTATCTCAGGTTGGAAAATAATAATCAAAGAAATTGGACCCCATTGAATAATATAATCAAGTAACACACCAATAGTTGTAAAACCACACCAATCACTAACAAATTTTAAAATAATTACAAAGGCTACTCCCTTAAAAATTAAAGATAGCTTAACATTATTACGTATATTTTTAAGTATAAAATAAAATATTAACCATACCAGAGAAATATCTGCTAATTTCCTTAATATAGATAATACAGTACTAACATTTATTATCATTACATCGTCTCCTTTAAAGTTACTATAATAGTATACAAAAAATATTCTATTTAGTAAAGTTACTGTTTATTCTCATTACTATTTGTAAATTGCTCAATATTATCTTGAACTACTATATTTTGTACTGGTGTGTTCACAACACCAATATTAGATGGAATAGGAACATTACCCTGTGTTAGGGAAGACACATTTCCTTGAGTTATTTGTGATGAAAAAGAACTTTGCGTTTTACCACTAACAACATTACTAGGCATAGAAAAAGGATTAACTACATTATTATTAGAGACAATACTACTTTGTTTATTATAAGAAGAATTTTGCGTCTCCAAACCACTAATATCAACATAAGAATCCTTATTTTTTTGCCTTTCAGCCTTTTTATTTTGACTTCTTTCTGCAAAATAACCTATACCCGCGCATATTAAAATTACATTTATCACAACAACAGCAATATATAATGGACCATCTAATACATCTCTAAAAAAAGAAATTATAAAATCCAATATATCACCCCTATTCTAAATAACATGATAACATTTTTTATAAAATTTGACAACCCAGACACACAAAAAAAGCAAAAGAAAAGTGCTCGAATAATCCAGCACAATTTAACTTTTTATTCACCAGTTTCTAAAACTTCTTCATCATTAGAATCCTCATCAATATCCATTTTATCATCTGAATTAATAGCAGAGTCAATTTTCTCTGAAACAACCAAGCTAACTACATAGTCATAACTAATTTCGGTATCTTTAGAAGGAGTTTGGCCTAAAACAATTCCTTCTTCTTTGTCTGAAGCCTGATAGGTAATCCTATAATTTATATTATCTTTATCTAAAATTTTCTTCACTTTATCTATTTTCATACCAACAAAGTCATCTAAAAGATACCCCTGATAATTGCCAACATAAACTTTAATAGTAGCATTCTTAGCAACCTTAGAACCCGCTTTCTTATTTTGTTTAACAATTATATTATCCAAAGTAATATCATTAGTAATTTGCGCATGCTTTTCAATTTTTAAATCAGCCTGAGCTAAAGAAAGTTCCGCCTCTTCATAACTCATATTAACAACATCAGGAACGATAATAGACTGACTATCCCAATAATAATATCCTACTGCGACTAAAATACCAAGCAGCACCATAATGATAAAAACTAATAAAATCATGAAAAGCTTTTGTCCAAAAGACATTCCCTTTTTATCCTGAGATGATTTAACCTTTTTCTTCTTTATTTTCTTTTTAACTTTAGTTTTCGTTTTCTTCTTAGTTTTAGATTTCGCCTTCCCTTTATTATCATTAGAATCCTTATCTAGATTATCGCCATCAAGGTCAAAACCACATTTCTTACAATATAGGGCATCCTCATCATTTAAAACACCACAATTTTTACAATACAAAGTATCACCACCATATCAGTATTATAGCACAAAAATATATAGTTAAAAAAATTATAAAAAAGACCTTCTAGAAGAAAGTTCCTTTAACTTACAATATCACCACTAGATTCTTTATTTTTTTCATTAAATAATAAGTATGAATAACCATCATAATTACGCATTTCCTCAGTAATTCTAAATCTTTTAACAAGTTTATTCATAACCTCTAAAGAACGATTGATATTTTCTTGATTTATTATTTCTAATTCTACAAAATATCCAAGATTATCAACCATATCCAAAGATATTTCTATATTATTATAAATAAAAGATCTTCTTTCCTTTTTCAAAGTAAATTCCTCTTTTATGCGTAAATCATTTAAAATTAATTTTAACTTTTCTATATCAGAAATTTCTAATTCATGTTCAATACAATGGGCTGGCTCATCGCCTATAGCCGAAACAAACTTCTTATAACTTAGAATATTCTTTGAATCTAATACCCTTAATCTAAGACATTCATTATCAATTTCTCCACCTAAAAAAGGAAAATGAATAGGTGAAAAATAAATATCATTCTGCTTTTCTACTTTTGACTCCACTTTTTCTTTGTTAAAATATTCAAATATATTATCATATATTTCTTTTGTAATTCTATATTTCATTTCTATTTCAATATTACTCATAAACATCGCCTCCTAAAACTATGATTAACACTAAACTACTAGAAAATCTTAAAACCTTAATGGCTTTTTCTTCGATTTATAGTATCTCTTTTCTGCGCCTTTAGTATAAATAGGTGTTGGGACGCATTCTTTATCAAAAATATATTTTTTAATATCCCTTGCAGTAATCACATCATCGTCCTTCTTTTTGCGTAATAAAATTAACTTAACTAGTCGTAATTGTAATAATCTCCCTTTTATATTCATAAACCCTCCATAAATATATAATTAAAACTCAAATCACAATTAATAATTTGAGTTTCCTATCATTATGGTGCCGATTAAAGGACTTGAACCTTCGACCTACTCATTACGAATGAGTTGCTCTACCAACTGAGCTAAATCGGCAAAAAAACTAATTTAATTGTACAACAAAAAAGAAGAAAAAAAAAGACTAAGTAGTCTATTTTGTTTCAATATGGTTAAAAAGAATTCCAATATTGATTAATCCACTAATTCCTACTAAAGCATAAATAATTCTACTAAATAGGGAATCAATACCAAAAATCATTTCAACTAAATTAAAATCAAAAATTCCAATTAGTCCCCAATTTACTGCTCCAATAATAGTAATAACTAATAAAATTTTTTGAACTGTTTCCATATATTATTCCTCCTACAAGTATTATTACCAAAAAAGGAAGATTTATACATTTTATCTTATTTTAACTTTTTCTTTTTCTCTTGGCAAAACATCCAAACAATATTCATTTAAAGATTTATGAAGAATAGAGTTTCCTACAGAATGACTATCAATAAAATCATAACTACCAGCTGCGCCATGTAAACATACATTACCCTTCGTTGTTAATAAAATTCCATTAACTACCAAATCACCAACTATTTTATTATCAATACTGTTTTTCATACTAAGTCCATAATTAGAAAAACCAGATCTTAAAACAAGGGTAGGTTCTCCCATCATGGATAAACGAGTATCTTTACAATTATCATAATATGAGTTTATAACATCTGAACTAATTCCTTTATGATGACTATCATTAGAGAAACTTATATTTGCAAAAGATAAATCCCCCTTTAGTAAAGATTCTCTTACAAAACAACCAAACTCTGAAAAATCACCAAGAATATCGCTATTTTTTACATATTTACAAAATCTTTCAAAAGCATCAACAATTTTTTGTGAATATACTAATCCATTTGTTACCATATCAATTGTAACAAAAGGAAGATTTGCCTCAATAATCTTATCAATAGTATAGGCAATCACCTCAGGATTTAAGGTAGGCTCCCCTCCAGTAAAAACCAATTTACTTACACCTTTAAAATCATTTTCTAACAATTTATCAATATATTTGAAATCAATATCTAAATTTTGTGCTTCCCCACGCATACAAAATCCTTCGCATCTTTGATTACATCTTCTTGTAACTTCTATCGCAAGAATATTATACTCTAGTTCCATAACTTCCACCCCTAAATAGTGAATAACTAAATTCGCCTAACCACAATAACTCTGGTTCCACTTCCCCTAGTCCAAGCGGCAACATCACTAACAATAACTCCCTGTCTTGGATTCGTTGCGTGTATCATTTTACCATTTCCAACATACAAAGCAGAATGCGTTGGTACTCCATCAACATAACCCCAACTAAGTATGTCACCAGGCTGTGCAGCATCATAAGATACTGCTACACCATCATTAATTTGACCACTACTACCTCTACTTATAGAAATACCCATTTGTGAATACAAATAATAAACAAACCCACTACAATCAAACCCAGCTGGACTAGCACCACCTGAAACATAAGGACTGCCAACTAAAGAATATGCTAAATTAACTAATCCATTCATATCCCCACTCGCAACATAGTCACTACGATAATTAATATTACTAGTAAAACTCACCTGTGGCTGAGGCTTAGACTTCACTTCCACATTATAAGTAAGTGATGATCTATTACCATATTTATCAACAGCTTTAATAACAACAGGATAAACTCCCGCTACATTACTATCAACGTCCCCATAAACAGTATAATAATTAGTATCAACCTCTTCATTAACAATTTCCTTTTGTTGGAACTCTAATTCTCCATCAACCCTATCAAAAACCGACTCTAAATTATTTAAAAGATCAAAATCTTCACCCGCAGTTAAAGAAATATTATCATTTTTTATTACTATATCTGGAGCAATCGTGTCCTTAACTTCTACCTTTAATGGTATCTCCTTAACAACATCACCCTTCTTAGCTAAAACAATAATATCCTGAGAACCAATCTTATTAAGATCAACATCCTTCTTTACAGAAATTACCTCTCCATTTACATTCTCAACTAAGGATTTAACATCATAATTAGAACTACCATATTCTAAAATAGAAATATCTGTAGCCTTTACTTTTATACTATTATAAATCATATTATATTCTATAAAATAACAAATTACTAAACATATAAAAATACTTATCATCGTAATAAAAAATTTTTTAATCGATGAACATATTTCACATTTCATAATATATCTCCCCCAAAGACAGAGTATATAATACCATAATTAACAGAATTTGTCAAAATGATCACCTGTTTATAGTCTAACCATAAAATTATATTTTATTAATAATTTAATGATTCTTACTAATATTTAAGACTCATTTTAAGTAGTTAATATTAATAATATGAAAAAAATAAGAAAAAATTTGACGATTTAAAGAATTATAAAAGAAAAAAAGTTATAAAAATAACCTTTTAAGCATTCAAGTCTTGATATTCTAAAGATAAAGTTTGAAACTTATTATTTATTTTTTGCTCTTCGGTCTTTTCTAACTTATACCAACCATTTCGAAACATAAATTCAAACACCTCTCTTTGTAAAGAAATAATATTCAAAAATATATTCTTATAAACCTCATACAACTTCTCATTACTGGCCTCCTCCATAGCTATAGTATAATTTCTAGCCATTTCTTTTAGACATCCTAATAAAGAATTAAGATAATCCTTTTCATTAAGCCCCATTCCTTTAGGCATTTCTTTTTTAGGATTACTTATCTCATTATTCATTAGTAGCACCTCCATTATTTAAAATATTTAATATAGAATTTAAATTATTATCAAATATATCAAAAGCTTTTTTCAAAACATCAATTGCATCCTGATCAGAAACATTATTCAAAGCCTCATTTGTCTTCTTTAATGCTCCATAATTCCAATCAAACATATCACTTAAATAATCTAAATCCTTACCTGTAAGAATATTATTAGGTACTTCTAAATATTGTTGTTCCATAAATTTCTCCTTTCATACTTATTCTGTATCAAAAAAAAATATTTAAACAAACAATTACTAAAAAATAACTAATTTAAAAATTACTAATATAATACACTAACTATCCTTACAAAAAGGAGCATAATATGGAAAAAGAAATGAAATATCAACTAAAGCTATCCCTTCCTTCAGCTTTTGAAGGATTAATTAGTATATTTATAACACTGGTTGATACAATAGCTATTTCTCCCTTGGGAAGTAAATATATTGCTATTGTAGGAGCAGTAGCCTCTATTATTGAATTAATATATTTACTTACACAATCAATAAATTTAGCCAACTCAATTACAATAGCTAGACTATATGGAAATTCCGATATAGAAAAAATAAAAATAACAACATCCACATCAATCTACATCTCAGTCTTTTGGACCGCCATAAGTATAATAATCACAATCCTAATAAGTCCTTATCTCCCAAAACTTTTTAAAATAGATAAAATTTGCCTAACCTATTTATTTATAAGACTAATAGGAGTAATACCAACTTCTATAAGTACTATTTTAAGTGGACACTTAAGAACATTAGAAAAAGCAAATACTGTTTTAAATATAAAAATAGTAATACTTTTATTAAAAATATCTATAAACTTCATAGTAATAAGACTAAACTATAAACTAATAGGTATCGCAATAACTGCTGTACTATTAGATATACTTACTTTAGTTCTTTTATATTTAAAGGCAAAGCCAAGTATAACTTTTAAATTTTCTAAACAAATGGCTAAAGATTTAAATCATTTAATAAAATATGCTACCTATGAAAAATGTTTTAATAGAATCAGTAATTTCATATTAAACATAATATTATCAAGAATTGGAACATTTGCATATGCTGCCCATACTATACTAATACAAATAATAGATGGTCTAGATAATTTTTGTCATGGTATGGGTATAGGTATTAGCACAAATGTAGGAATTGCCCTTGGAAGTCAAAATAAAGAAAAAATAAGGAACACGAAAAAAATAGTAGATAAAATCAATTGGTATATGGCCCTTATTTCTCCTCTAATAATTTTTATAATATTAATATCAATCCTACCAATATTATTACAAGAACACAAATCTCTAACTATAGCCTACAAATTAATCTATTTAGTTATCATCTATTCTATATTAGATCCAATACGATATAACCTATCAAGTATGTTAAAAGGAACAAAAGACTTAAAATCAATCGCTAATATTAACCTAATAAGCGACTGTTTTCTAAAACTATTTATAGCCTACATTTTATGTAATACAACTCTAAAAATAACAGGAGCATGGATTTCATTTAATATAACAACATTAACAACGATTATTCTTCTAAAATTAAAATTAAATAAAGTAAAGCAATATAAAAACTAAACTTTTGAACAGTATAATAATGGTGATCATATGAAAATAAGACTTGGTTATGTAGCTTTATCTAAGGCAATGGAAAATATAACTACATCCAGTACAATAACTTATACTAATTTTGAGAAAGAAAATGAACCACTTGATAAACTATATCGAATAATAAATAACAATTTAGATTCACTAAAAGAAATATTAACCTATAATATAAAAAACAATCTTCACTTTTATAGGTTAACTTCTAAATTAATTCCTCTCGCTACACACGATAAAGTAAACTATGACTACATCACACCTTTTAAAGATAAATTCGACAGTTTAGGAAAATTAATTGAAGAAAACAATCTAAGAATAGATCTACACCCTGACCAATATACAGTATTAAATAGTGTCAATAAACAAGTAGTTAAAAATACATTTGAAATTCTTGAATATCATTATAAAATCTTAAAAGCCCTAAATATAAAAGACAAAATAATTATTTTACATGTAGGAGGAAATAATTTTGGAAAATTAAACAGTCTTAAAAGATTTATAAATAATTTTAACAGACTTCCACAAGAAATAAAAAAATGTATTGCTATAGAAAATGATGACAAAATATTTAATATAAAAGATGTATTATTCTTATCAAAAGAATTAAATATACCAGTAGTTTTAGATTATCATCATTTTCTATGTAACAATGAAGGAGAAAAAATCGAAGATTTAATAGAAGAAGTATTTGCAAGTTGGAAAAATAAAACTCCTAAAATTCATTTCTCTTCACCAAAAAGTAAATTAAAAAAGGATTTCAGAAGTCATCATGATTATATAGATGTAAATACTTTTATAGATTTTATCAATAAAATTAAGTTTACAAATAAGGATTTTGACATTATGTTAGAAGCTAAAGCTAAAGATGATGCATTATTTAGATTAGTAAGACAATTAAAGTATAAAACAGATTACAAATTTATAGATGAGTCAACGATAATTGGAAAATAATTCCAATTTTACACATTTTTACTATATTTATACATTTATTTGTATATTTTTCAAATTTGCTATTATATAATGGAAAATGCAGAGTAGTACAAAAAAAAGGAGATAGACAAAATGAAAAAGACAAGAATATTAGTAGTAGATGACAATAAAAGTTTAATTGAAATGATTAAGGAGTATTTTAAAGATAATTCTGATATAAACATAGTACTTGAAGCCTATGATGGTAATGATGGTATTAGATTAATTGAGAAACGTCAAGAAGAATATGATGTAATCCTATTAGATTTAATTATGCCTAATAAAGATGGTGTCACAGTATTAGAACAAATGAAAGAAAAAGGAATCAACAAGAAAGTAATCGTTCTAACATCTTATAATACACAAGAAATGATTAGAAGAGTATCAGAACTTGGAATAAGTTACTTTATCCTAAAACCATTTGAACTAGAAGATTTAGAAAAAAGAATTATAGAAGTAGCAGAAGGAGTAAAATATGGTGGTAAAACAATAGATCTTTATCACAATAATTTACAAATATCAATAACAAAAACACTACATGAATTAGGAGTACCATCACATATAAAGGGATATCAATATATAAGAGAAGGTATAACACTAATATATGAAAATCCTGAAATGATAGGAGGAATAACAAAAGAGTTATATCCAGAAGTAGCCAAGAAATATGAAACAACAGTATCACGAGTAGAGAGAGCAATACGCCATGCAATCGAAGTGAGTTGGAATAGAGGAAATTGGCAGCTAATGGAAGATATCTTTGGACATAGTGTAGATATAGACAAAGCCAAACCAACCAATTCAGAATTCATAGTAACAGTAGCAGATAAACTTAGACTAGAGTTTTCAAAACAATTAGCCAATTAAAGACAGAGATGTCTTTTTATTTTAAACTTTCAATAAGCAATAAAAATATATAATTATTATCCTATTCCATGTTATATTAAAATAGGTGATTATAAATGGATATACTTAATGACTGGAAAGTTTGGGTAATTATTTATATAATTTCAGCAGTTCTTTTTGCACAACTATTTAAAAAAGCGAATAAAGAAATGAAAAATGCTGGAGCTATGACAGTACTACTAGAATTATTTACAGCACTATTTGCTCTTACTTTATCTATATTTTTTGAATTTAAAATTGCACACGACTTAAACGTATATTTAACATTACTCATCGTTACAGCTATATATGCAGCAACCGATAGATTAAATATTGAAGCAAGATATGGCCTACAACCATCAGTATTCAGTATGCTAAAACAATTATCAACTGTCTTTTTAATTCTTTTTAGTTTTCTATTTTTAAAAGAACAACCCACATTTTATAGAATTATAGGAGGAATCCTGATTCTATTAGCTAATATATTACTTTCATATAATAAAGGGAAGTTTAAGCTTAATAAATATTTTATTATGTCTATTCTAGCAAATTTATTATTTGCAATAGCTATGTTAATAAATATAAACATTTCTGATCAATTTAATTTAGGTATATACACAGTCATAACAGTTCTTATACCATCAATAATAATATCAATACTTGGAAAGTATAATATAAAAGATTTAAAAGAAGAATTTAACTTATATAATAAAAAACAGTTCATTATTGCGGCATTTTCTTGGAGTATTATGTTAATTTCTTCGGTGAGAGCATACCAATTAGGAAATGTAAGTGTAATTGCTCCACTATTCTCCTTAACATCTATTATAAATTCAATATATGAATACTTTATAACGAAAGATAGAAAAATATTATTAAAAAACCTATTAATGGGAACCTTAATATTAATAGGTGTAATATTAATAAAAATGTAATATTACACACAAAAAGCATTAGAACAGCAACTTCTAATGCTTTTAATTATCACATTATCAAAATTTTTATTATTTTGAATAATATCAATTTCTTCATCATATAAATCATTTATAATGTCATCATATTTATTACTAGAAAAGAATTTGTATTGCAAGAATTTAATAAACTTATCCCATAAATCTTTAAAGTAATTTAGTGTTTCTTCTAATTTGGATACTTTATCTTCTAATTCATAAATAGTATCGTTAACATCATTTAAATCATATTCCAATTCTTCAATTCTATCATCACAAGTTTTAATTTTCTTTTTCAAATTCCTAACCTCGTTAGAGTATTGTCTTAAATCACCTTCATATTTTTGTAAGACTATATTTATATCATTTGCCTCTCATAGATTAGAAGTGATATCATTGGTTTGTTCTATATATTTTTTTGATTTTATCTATATTTTCATTAGAAATAGTTTTAGAATAGTTAAATACTAGAAAAGTAATACCTTTAATAATAACTCTATGAGGTTCGATATAGGAGAGATTTGTTCTCTTAATATTTTTAATATATCTATTTATTATAGTAGGTTTTGTATTACAAAAATCGCATATAAATTCTATTTTCTTTTTTAGTTCTTCATCAAAGTGTAATTCTTTACTAACTATACTTACCATTTGTATCTGTCCTTTCTTTAATCACAAAAAAATATCAACTTCTTTTGAAATTGATACTTTTTGTATATAAAGTTCTAAAAAGGTTAGAACAGATTTCCCAATGGTGGAGCTGAGGAGAATCGAACTCCTGTCCGAAAATCCCGGTATATAAACCTCTACAAGTTTAGTTAACTAATAAATCTTATCTATCCAAAGCTAGTTAACGATCCAAATAGATAGACCAGTCTATAAAATTCATCCTACCCTCTAGACAAAAGTAAAATATATCCCATTAAATAAAGCTCTCAAAATCTTCATGGGAAAAAGATAAAGAGAACTGCATTGCTTAAATTCTATTAAGCTGTAGCTAAAGCAGGTGATCCACCTACAAAGTTAGCTAATGCGTTTTTAATTCTGTTTCCAGTTATTTTTAATTGCTTTAACGTACTGCATACGACTTGCCATCTATATCCTAGAACTCCCGTCGAAACCATGTCAGCCCCATGTGAGTAGATTATATCATAAAACTTAAAAAAAATCTATATGTAAAATTGAGAAAAAAAGTGTCAATACAAAATTATAAATATTATATTTGTGGTATACTAAAACAGAAGAAGGTGGAAAATATGAAAGAATGGAGAAACTTTAAAGAAGGAACTTGGACTGAACAAATTAATGTCAGCGATTTCATTCAAAACAACTATACACAATATAATGGTGATGAAACATTCCTAGAAACAACAACAGAAAAAACAAATAAAGTTTGGAATAAATGTAAAGAACTATTAAAAGAAGAATTAAAACAACACGTTTTAGATATCGATACAGAGCACATGTCTGGAATTAATTCCTTTGATAAAGGATATATTAATGAAGATGATAACGTCGTTGTTGGATTACAAACCGATGCCCCACTAAAAAGAATAGTAAATCCATATGGTGGCATACGCATGGTTTACCAAGAACTTGATGCTTATGGATACAAATTAGACCCTACAGTTGATAAATATTTTAATGAATTTAGAAAAACACATAATCAAGGTGTATTTGATGCCTATACAGATGAAATAAAAATGGCACGTCATACTGGATTATTAACAGGATTACCTGATGCATATGGCAGAGGAAGAATAATTGGTGACTATAGGCGAATCGCCTTATATGGAATTGATTTTTTAAAAGAGCAAAAATTAAATGATTTAAAAAAGCTAACAGGATCTATGACAAATGAGAAAATACAACTAAGAGAAGACGTATCAGCTCAAATTAGAGCATTAGATGAAATCAAAGAGATGGCAAAAACCTATGGATTCGATATTTCAAAACCGGCTTGTAATGCTAAAGAAGCAGTTCAATGGACCTATTTTGGTTATTTAGCAGCCATCAAAGAAAATAATGGTGCCGCTATGAGTTTAGGAAGAGTCGATACATTTTTAGATATTTATATAAACCGTGATTTAGAAGAAAACACAATTACCGAAAAAGAAGCACAAGAATTAATTGACCAATTTATCATTAAATTAAGATTAGTAAGACATTTAAGAACTCCAGATTATGATGAATTATTCTCGGGAGATCCAACCTGGGTAACTTGTAGTATTGCAGGTATAAACAAAAATGGATGCCACATGGTTACTAAAAATGCATTCCGTATCTTACACACTTTAACCAATCTAGATCCAGCACCAGAACCAAATATGACAGTTTTATGGAGTGAACATCTAACAGAAAATTTCAAAAAATACTGCGCTAAAATGTCAATAAAAACAGATGCTATTCAATATGAAAATGATGACTTAATGAGACCTATCTATGGAGATGACTATGCAATAGCTTGCTGTGTATCCGCAATGCGTGTTGGAAAAGATATGCAATTCTTTGGAGCAAGATGTAACTTAGCTAAGTCGCTTCTATATTCTATCAATGGTGGAATAGACGAAATGAAAAAAGAAAAAGTTCTTGATGACTTTGAAAAAATGAATGATGAAATTTTAGACTATGAGAAAGTAAAAAAAGCATATTGGAAAGCACTTGAAAAAGTAGCTGACATTTATTCAGATGCTATGAATATCATTCATTACATGCATGATAAATATGCCTATGAAGCTGGACAGATGGCTCTACATGATACTGATGTTCATCGCTATATGGCCTATGGAGTTGCTGGTCTTTCAGTAGCAGCCGATTCACTTTCCGCTATAAAATATGCCAAAGTTAAACCAATTAGGGATGAAGAAGGTATCACAGTAGATTTTGAAATAGAAGGAGACTATCCTAAATATGGAAACGATGATGATAGGGTTGATAATATTGCTATAGAAATCGTTAATAAGATATCTTCTGAATTAAAAAACCATCAAACCTACCGAAACGCAGAAGCAACCATGTCAGTTTTAACAATCACATCAAATGTTGTCTATGGTTCTAAAACAGGAGCAACTCCTGATGGTAGAAAAGCAGGGATTGCTTTTGCCCCTGGAGCAAACCCAATGCACGGAAGAGATAACACAGGTGCTATTGCCTCACTAAATTCTGTAGCTAAATTACCTTACAAAGAATGCTGTAAAGATGGAATTTCTAATACTTTCTCAATAGTACCAACTGCTCTAGGTAAAAGCTTAGATGAACAAACTGAAAACCTAGTCAATTTAATGGATGGCTACTTTGAACAAGGTGCACATCACTTAAATGTAAATGTCTTAAATAGAGAAACACTAATAGACGCTATGGAAAATCCTGATAAATATCCACTGTTAACAATTCGTGTATCGGGATATTCAGTACATTTCAACCGCCTAACTAAAAAACAGCAACAAGAAGTAATTGCTAGAACCTTCCACGAGAGTATATAGTATGAAAGCAAGTATTGATTCCATTGAAACATTTGGTCTTGTTGATGGTCCAGGTATCCGAGTAGTAGTATTTTTCACAGGCTGTAAACTAAGATGTAAATACTGCCATAATCCAGAAATGTGGAAAAAAGGTAAAAATAATTATACACCAGAAGAATTAGTTAATAAAATTAAAAGATATAAACCGTACTTTAAAAGAAATGGCGGTGTAACCTTTTCTGGAGGAGAACCCCTACTACATAGTGAATTCATAATAGAAGTATGTAAGCTTTTAAAAAAAGAAAGTATTCATATAGCCCTTGACACCTCAGGAGTAGGAAATGGAAACTATGAAAAAGTTTTAGAAAATATTGATCTAATTCTTTTGGATATAAAACATACAACCAAAGAAGGTTATAAAGATATAACAGGAATTGAATTAAATGAAGTAGAAAAATTTATTAAAATATCTAATAAATTAAATAAAAAAATTTGGATTAGACAAGTAATAGTTCCAGATATCATGGACAATGAAAAATATATAGATAGTCTAGTAAACTATTTAAAACATATTAAAAATATTGAGAGAGTAGATTTTCTTCCCTACCATCAACTAGGTAAAGAAAAATATAAAATTCTAAACATTCCTTATCCTTATGAAGATAAAGATGATATGAATAAAGAAAAATGTGATGAACTATACAAAATATTTTTCCAAAAATTCGAAAAAGAATATCACAAAACACATACGTATAATTCGTAAAAGCGATAAATAACTACAATTAATAGAATTTAATGCACATAAAAAGTTACTAGTAATTTTTCATGTTTCTAGCAACTTCTTTTTTTATGTCTCTTAATTTTATAGTTTCCCTTTTATCATAATCCCTCTTACCACGGCATACACCTAGCAAAACTTTTAATTTATTATCTTTAAAATACAATTTTAAAGGAATAAGAGTAAGTCCCTTTTCTTCGGTTACCTGTTGTAATTTTTTTATCTCCTTTTTATGAAGTAAAAGTTTCCTACTACGAGTCTCATCATGATTAAAAATATTTCCCTCCTTATATTGTCCTACAAACATGTTAAGTAGAAAAATTTCTCCTTTTTTAATAATGCCATAGCAATCTTTAATATTACAGTTACCTGCCCTAATTGATTTTATTTCAGTACCAGTAAGGACAATCCCTGCTTCATAAGTATCTTCAATAAAATAATCATGTCTAGCTTTTCTATTTAAAATTTCCATTTTATCACTCTCCGTCTAATCCCCATACTAATTCTGGATACCTTTCACTAACAATACCTTTATACTTTTCATAATAATTCATATAATTAGGAAGTAGAGTATTATTTAACTGATTATAGGGATAAACCCTAAAGTTCCTCTTACGACCATAATAAGACTTTGTATAAGTTAATTCTGCCTTAGGACTTTCCACAGTAATAGTTACTTCATCATTAATATCTACTACCTTTTTAATAGTAAGTTCCATCATAAGTCCAGTAAGCCTTTCATTTCCCTCTTGATCAGATATAAAATTGCCCAATGAATAAATAACAAAGGTACGTCCATTATTTATATATTCAACCGGCTCCACAACATGAGGATGTGCACCAATAATAATGTCAACCCCTAAGGAAGATAAATAATCAGCTATTGTTGCTTGAGCAGAGGAAACACCAAGCGAATACTCAGTTCCCCAATGCATCGCTACCATCACTACATCAACTTTATCCCTTACCTTTTCAATATCAGACTTAGCTTTTTCATCCGAATAAACATTATTTAAATATTCCTTACCAATGGGAGTCTCCAGTCCATTAGTCCATGTTGTATAAGAGAAAAAAGCATACTTTATACCATTTTTTTCATAAATCTTAACCTCGTCTCGCTCATCTTGTGAACTCCATTGCCCAGCTGATACAACATCTCCTTTACTTTTCCAATAATTAACAGAATTAATTACTCCTTTTTCTCCTTTATCCATTGTATGGTTAGTTGCTAAAGAAACTAAATTAAATCCAGCATCAATAAAAGCATCTCCAACCTCATAAGGGGAATTAAACCGAGGATAATTAGAATATCCAAGTTCTGGACCCCCAAGAATAGTTTCCTGATTATAGTAAACTAAATCATATCGAGAAGAAATAGGCTTAATATACTCAAGCATTGGTTTAAAATCATAAGATCCATCACTTTGTTTTGCATCTTGATAAACAGCGCTATGAATTAAAGCATCTCCAACCATAAATAATTTTAAACTATATTCTTTAGGCTTCTTTACTTCTTTTTTAGGAACCTCTTTTCTAGGTTCATCCCTTCTTTTATCAAAAGAAAGATTAAAAATACTAAATACTGAAATAAAACCAACTATTAAAACCAAGATAAAAATAACAAATTTTGCATTTTTCTTTAACTTTCTCTTAGCTTTCCTAACCTTTCTTCTTGCCATACTTCTTAAACCTTCCTTACTATCTCAAAATCAATTGTTTTTTCTTCCTTACTTGCTCTAACAACTTTGACAATAACTCTTTCACCAATTGTATACTTAACATGACTTCTCTCACCAGTTAAAGTCATATGTTCCTCGTCATAATGAAAGAAATCTTTCATATCACGAAGTGGAACTAATCCTTCTATTAAATTATCAAGTTCAATAAACATACCAAAACTTGTAACCGATGAAATCATCCCCTCAAATTCCTCTCCAATATGTTCTTCCATATATTCTGCCATCTTCATATCCTCAACTTCTCGTTCACAATCAATACTAGCTCTCTCACGAGAAGAAGAATGTTCAGCAATATAAACCAACTTTTCTTCCCACTTTTTCATAGTAGACATATCCATCTTTTTATCAAACAAATAAGTTCTAAGTAAACGATGAACTGTAGTATCTGGATAACGCCTTATTGGAGAAGTAAAATGGGTATAACATTTACTAGCCAATCCATAATGGCCCAAATTTTCTGGTTTATAAACCGCCTTTTGCATACTTCTTAAAAGTAGACTAGATAATATCTTAAATTCAGGTTTGTCCTCTAAAGATTTAATAATCTTTTGAACAGTCTTTGGACTAGTGTCTTTTAAGTCACCTGGAACTTGATAACCTAAACTACCAACAAAACTCAAATAACTTCTTAACCTTTCTTCCTTTGGAACTTCA
Source organism: uncultured Mycoplasmatota bacterium (assembly GCA_948465965.1). GTDB lineage: Bacteria > Bacillota_I > Bacilli_A > RF39 > UBA660 > CAJMSU01. The sequence continues at coordinate 1,816 of CAOJYR010000023.1, read as the reverse complement.
TGTACACGATATATAAATGGCAAATTCATAAAATATATATGAGTTGCAACACATTCGTTAGCAGCAATCATAAAATCTTCTATCAACTTTTCCCCAGTACCTCTATCTCTTAAAACAACTTCAGTTGGCTTACAGTTTTCATCCACTAATATCTTAGCTTCATCTACTTCAAAATCAATATAACCACGCTTATCTTTCATTTTACGCAAAATAGTAGCTAATTCCGCCATTAGTCTTAACGAAGATTCAAATGATTCATATCCATCTGGGACAACATTATCTTCTAAAATGCTATTAACATTTTTATAAGTCATTTGCTTACGAGACCGAATAACACTAGGAAAAATTTCATAATCTATTTGTTTTCCTTCCCCATCAAACTCCATAACACACGAAATAGCAAGTCTATCTACATTAGGATTTAGTGAACAAATCCCATTCGATAACTCATGAGGAAGCATAGGAATAACCCTATCAACTAAGTAAACACTCGTTCCTCTCTCCATTGCCTCATTATCAAGCGGACTTCCTTCCTTTACATAATAACTAACATCAGCAATATGTACACCTAATCTATAATGACCATTATTCAACTTTAGAATAGAAATAGCATCATCTATATCCTTAGTATCATCACCATCAATAGTAAAGATTTCCTCACTTCTTAAATCTCTTCTACCTAAAAGATCAATATCCTTAACTTGACTTGGAACGCTTAAAAGCTCTTCTTTAACATCATCAGGAAATTCTGTGTTGATATTATATTTATAAACAATAGATAAAATATCAACTCCAGGGTCATTTTTATGTCCTATAATATCAACAACCCTACCATAGTATTTTGTATTAGTAATTCTCTTACCAAGTTCAACTACTACCTTATGCCCATCAACAGCATTCATAGAATCCATCTTATTAATTTGAACCTGCAATTTTACCTTAGGATCATCAAGCGTAACATAACCAACATCATTAGTAAAATTAATCTCTCCGACATATCGATTAACAGATCTTTTAATAATTTTTAAAATTCTTCCTTCAAGTCTATCCAAATTCATTTTACTCGTTATTTCTACCAAAACAACGTCATCATGAATTGCTCCATTCATATTCTCCTGAGAAATATAAACATCATCTTCCAGATTCTCTATTTCTACAAAACCAAACCCCTTTTTATTAGCTCTCATAATTCCCTTACGTAAATGACTATCTTCAAGCATCATATAACGATCTTTATTGGAATGATAAATAACAACCTCTTCTTCTAATTTTCGAAGCTCATCACCCATTTCTTTTATATCTTCAACATTCTTTAATCCCAATTTATCTTGTAATTCATAGATTGTTAAAGCCTTATCACTATTTCTTAAAACATTTATAATATCATCTCTCATTAGTATCACCTTCTATCTATATTATACTTTATTTTTCTATATATAACCAGCATTTTACAAAAATAAAAAGAGCTATAGCTCTATTTTATAAACATTGACACCAAACATATACCAAAGAAAGCAAGTCCTAATAGCAAAGTTACTCGACTAATAAATAATTCTGATCCTCTTTCTTTTCGTTTTGTAAACAAATCTGAATTTCCTCCAGAAATTATTTGGGCAGCTCCTTCAGCCTTACTACTTTGTAAAAGTACTATAACTATCAATAAAATTGATATAATTAATAATGCTGTTTCCATAGAACACCTCCATCTAACTGCATTTTATATTATCATAAATTATACTTTATTGCAACTAACGAATAATCTTGATAGTGTAAAATGGTTTGGGGAATGCATACAAAAAGAGAAATCTCTGTTAAA
>CAOJYR010000022.1 GCA_948465965.1 uncultured Mycoplasmatota bacterium | reverse complement strand
CGTTATATGATGCAAGCATTGTTCAAAAGAAGTTAGAAAACTCGGCAAAAGATGAAGGAATAAAACTAGGACTAAAACAAACAGCGAAAGCTATGTTAAAAGAAGATATGGATATAGAGTTGATATCTAAATGTACAGGGTTAAGTATAGAGGAAATTAATGAGTTAAAATGATAGAAAAGATAAAAGAAGTATAAGGGCAAGTAATTGTTCTTTTCATTTACGTAAAATTTATTTAAAAAATACCCATTTATTGAACCAAAATAAATAACATGTTATATTTAAATAGAAGGTCAGAAAATTATATATATATTTTCTACTACATGAAAAATATGTAGTTTTTCTATGTATTTAGTTAAAAAAGGAGGTATATTCTATGGCAATTAGTGAAATAGAGCTTCGAAAAGAAAAGAAGATTTTAAAAAAGGTGCAAGAGTTATTAGATGAAACGCTAAGTTCACTAGGAGAAGATGTCTATCAAGATGAGGAAAATCTAATAGAGTTTAAGAAAATGATGTGGGAAGATGCCAATAGTTTTGATGATGCTGAGATGAGCCAAGTTATGGCAGCAACTTCCCAAGAAGCAGAACGGGCCCTTCAAAAACAAAACTATTTTAAAAAACTATGTCAAATAAAAAACAAACCATATTTTGCATCAATTGTATTTAAAGACGAAATAGATAATTCCATTCATAATATTTACATGTCCCTCACTTATTTGAAAGATGACCATTTAAATAATATTTTATATGATTGGCGTAGTCCTATTTGTAGTTTGTTTTATGATTATGAAACAGGACCATGTGAATATATCGCACCTGGAGGCGTCTTTAAAGGAGAGCTAAAAAGAAAAAGACAATATAAAATTGAAGAGAATAAACTAGTAGGAGTATTTGATAATTCCCTAAATATAAATGATGAAATTTTACAAGAAGTTTTAGCAACAGAGTCAAGTGAAAAGATGAAAAATGTGGTAAATACCATTCAACAAGAACAAAACAAAGTGATTCGGAATCTAGAAGATAATAACTTAATAGTGCAAGGCATTGCGGGAAGTGGAAAAACAACAGTTGCCCTTCATAGAATAGCCTTCTTGCTCTATAGATTAGAAAGATTAAATAGCAACAACATTTTAATCTTTTCACCAAACAATATTTTTACAGAATATATCTCTGATGTCTTGCCATCCCTTGGAGAAGCAAACACCCTACAAACAACATTTAATGATTATTTATCCTTTTTTCTAAAGGAATATAAAGATGTTGAAACATTTAGCGATTTTGTTGCGAGATACTATACTTATAAAGAAGAAAATCCAGAACTTGTTAAATATAAGCAAAGTGATGAAATAATAACAGATATGGATAATTATTTAAATGACTATATAGAAAATGCCATGTTTATAGAATCATTTGTTGAAAATGAAATAAATAAGATAAATAAGGATGAAATAAATGAAATGTTACACTATAAGTATGATAGGCTTCCACTTTTTGAAAGGGTAGATGAAATAGCAAAAAAACTGTCTTACACCTTCTATAAAGGGAGTGGTAAGAAAAATGCAACTTTCAGAAAACTATTAAAAGAACACGCTAATTTCAAGCATGATTATAAGGAAATTTATAAAAACTTCTTTTTAAGTAAATACTCAAAAATGAAATTAAGTGAAACAGAAATAAAAAGCTTCATAAATAAAAAAACAATTAATTATGAGGATGCTCTTCTTTTTACCTATATGAAAGGGACATTGGAAGGCTTTAAATATGAAGGGAATATAAGACAAGTGGTAATTGATGAGGCGCAAGATTATAATAGACTTCAATATATCATAATATCTAAAATATTTAGAAAAGCTGATTTTACAATACTAGGGGATATTAATCAGAATATTAACCCATACTATTCCTATAAATCTCTTGAAAATTTAAAAGATTTATTTAAAGGGGAAACTAAATACTTAGAACTTTTAAAAACATATAGATCTTCCCCAGAAATAATAGAATATACCAACAAAATATTAAACCTAAACCATGTAAATGCAATTAGACGTAATAACAACAAACCAGTCTTATTCAGAAAAAATATATCGAATCTAAAAGAAAGCTTTATAAAAGATATAACAACTTTACAAAAAAACTATAAAAGTACTGCCATTATAACCAAAGACTTTAAAGAAGCAGAAAAGTTATATAAGTTACTAGGAGATAACTTAGATATTTCGTTAGTGGATGCGAATACGAAAACATTTAAAAAAGATTTAATCATCATTCCAGCGTATGTTGCCAAAGGATTAGAGTTTGATAGTGTAATTATCTATAACGATCGTAATAATTCTTACCGAGGGAATGAAAGAAATCTTTTATATGTAGCCTGTACAAGATGTCAGCATGAATTATATATTTATAATTAAAGTATAATCAATAGGAAAAATATGCTATAATTAAAATAGAATAGGAGGACATTATTATGAGAAATAGCAAAGGATTTACACTGATTGAATTGATTGTTTCGATTGCGATAATGGGGATATTATTAATTATAGCTTTACCCCAAGTATCTAAGATAAAGGAAGAAAACAAAGACAAAAAATATGAGGCGTATCAAAACTCTATTGAAAGAGCCTCCAAGCTCTTTATGGATTCCAATTCTAAGGATATTTTTGGTTACCAAGATAGTGGTTGTTACAGAGTAAAATATTCAGAATTAAAAAATGCCAATTTAATAAAAGCTTTTGCAGAACAGGATATAGTTTGTAGTAATGATGAGGAAACTTATGTCGATGTAAAAAAGGTCTTAAATGAATTTGAATATATTAGTAGTTTGGTTTGTAGAAATAAAAATGGCAACATAGTATACCCATATCCCGATTATGATGCAAATGAGATGGAACCTTGTACAAATGAACCTGATAATGATTCTCCTAAAATAATTATTACTTCAGATGATAAAAACCAATGGATAAATACTTCAGAAAATGAACTTGAAGTAAAAATAAAAATTTATGATACGATGGGATTAGGGAAAAACTTATCCATAAAATATAAATGGGTAAATATAAAAACAAATGCTCCAAGTAAATGGTATATGAAAGATTTTAAAAATAAAGGGGGTATCAAAGAGACAACTATAAACTATACAATTCCTCAAGCCAACCTCCCAACTGATAGTGGAACATACCGATTAGAAGTATACCCAAATAAGACAAGCAATAGAAGAGGAATAGTCGATTACAGGGGCAATGAATATAATGGTTATGAAACATTGAGTTCATTTATGATTGATAATACAGCGCCTACTGTACCTACATCAACCATAAGGTATGATTCATCAACTGGTACAGTTAGAACAAATAGTAGTAGTTGGACAAATAAAACTCTATGGTGGGGAGATTTCCTATCTATGGATAATGAGTCTGGAGTTCAGCACTATGAATACTCTGAGAGATGTACAGGAGAAAAATCATACAATTTAAGAACATCATATACATATACAAGTAATAAAAATACAACTTATTGCATAAGAGCCGTAGATAATGCAGGAAATATAAGTGATTGGAGTGAAGCATATTATTTTAGAATAGATAAAGATGCCCCAAGTTTACCAACCTCTTCAATAAATTTTAATGGCCATTGGATGGATGCTAACGCTAAACCTAACTCTAATAATTCTATGGTTAACATCACTTCATTTAATAATACAGGTCACAGCTGTAGTGACATCTGGTGGGGAAATTTCAATGCAACAGATACCGGTGGTTCTGGAATAAGTCATTATGAGTACTCTGATGGATGTACTGGATCTAAATCAAATAATCTGGGAAGTTCATACCATTATACTACTACTTGGAACCATAACTACTGTATTAGATCAGTGGATAAGGCCGGAAATGTAAGTGCCTGGTCTAATAAATATCATATTGAGCTAACATTTGATCCATGCAAGTGCGGAGCAACGTCCGGATGTAACTCTAATGCCTCATCAGTATGTACTAGTACTACCACTTATAGCAGTTGGAGTAGCTGTAGTGTCAAATGTGGAAGCGGAGGAACTAAAACAAGAACGAAAACAACAACGAGTAAGTGTAATGGAACAACACGTACATATAAGACAACCGAAAAAGAAAGCTGTAACGAAAAAGCTTGCTACAACCTTGGAAATGACAAAAATTCATACACTTATAGTGTTTGCCCATCAGATCAATTAAAGGCCACTGCCTCTGAATGTGCTGCCAATCAAAAAGACAAAATGAATGTATCACTTTCTAAGACATCAGGAAAAACATACCAGTACTTAACGGTTACAGTTACAGTTCATATGAATAAGTATGACTATTCATTTAACTCTAGTTGCCCAACTAGAAGAGTATGTATAGCTAAAAAAGGATCTAACACATGCACTGTTAACCTAGGATCATTTGATATAGGAAGTAGAACCTGGTTAGGACTTAACAAAGTCAAAACTGTTGTAAGTAGTAAATCAGTAAAGGTTAGTACTCTAGATAAAGCAAAGTATCGAATAGTAATAGATGATAATGGTTGTGGTAGTAAAATATTTAGATTTAGAGACGATAATACCACTGAGGCTTTTGAAGTTACGATAAATCCATAGTAAAACTGGTAAGAATTCTTATCAGTTTTATTTGTTTATATAAAAATAGAACGTGCTCCCTTTATCTTTAACAGATTTTACTCCATATTTATATCCGTGTAATTTTAATATATTTTTAACAATAGAAAGACCAAGACCTGTGCCGACTAAATTTCTTTTATGTTTCTTTTTATTTTTATAATACTTATCCCAAATATAAGGAATATCTTTATCTTTAATCCCTTTACCAGTATCAACAATTCCTACCAAAATAGAACTTTCACTATCACAAATATTAATAATAACTTTATTATCATCACCAGTATAATTAATGGCATTATTAACCAAATTATAAATAACTTGCTCTATCTTTTTCTTATCTGCATTGACTTCTAGTTTATCAGGACCATTATATACAAAATGATAATTTTCAGTTTCTTTAAAAATACTATATTTTTTAATAATTTGATTAATAACTTCTACTAAATCAAATGAAGAGTAAAAAAGAGTCTCCATTTCTGATTGCATACTAGAAAGTTCTAAAATATCATTCACAAGTAATGTTAGTCGGTCAACTTCATTAGTGATAATATTCATGTTTTCTTCTCGTTTTTTCTTATTGTTCGCATGTAGATCACGATTCATTTCAGCATACGCTTTAATCATTGTTAAAGGAGTTTTCAAGTCATGGGAAACATTAGCCATCAAATCTCTCTTCAATTCATCCATCTTAGCTAATTCATCTCTAGTATGATTAAGGGTATCAGATAATTCATTAAGTTCCAAAATATCTTCTGAAACATCAAAAACAACAGTAAAGTCACCACTGGCTAACCCCTTGGCAGCCTTATTCATTTTAACAATAGGATTAGAAATATGCTTAGAAATAAAATAGGCTATAATAAATGATAGAATTAAAACAACAACAGTCACGACTACTAATTGATTTTTTAAAATACTAACAGTACTATCTATAGGTTCAATAGAAGTATTAACAAAAACATATTTATCGCTATCCAACTGGACCGCCTTAACTAATGTCTGATTATCAAACATAGGATTAATCAGTTCATATGTATAACTATATCTATTACTATTTATAAAATCCCTTTTATAACGCATTTTATCTTCTTTACCAGTAAAACATCCCTTTCCTAAAAAAGAAGAGGAATATAAAGTGTTATTTTCTTTATTAACCACTTCAACACATACACCTTTTTCAAAAGCAAGTGCATTGATCACTTCATCCAAATCTACATTTGATTTATATTTAGTAATAGTATTTACAACTTTCTCAATATCACGAGTTTTACTGTATCGATAAAAGTTTTTTAAAAATAAAACTTGAAATAACCACAAAAATACCAATATAAATACCGAAAACACTAAAAAACACTTCCAGATCTGTACATTTAAACTATTTTTCTTCATCTTCTCTAAACTTATAACCAACACCTCTAACTGTAACAATTAGGTCCCGGTACCTTCCTAAATTACTTCTTAACATCTTTATATGTGTATCAATGGTTCTGTCATCCCCAAAAAAGTCATACCCCCAAACACTAGATAGTAATTGTTCACGAGAAATGGCAATATTTTTATTATGAATTAAAAAGGTGAGTATTTCAAACTCCTTTGGTGTAACATCTACATATTTTTCATCAATTCGAATTGTATGTGCTAAAAAATTAACTTCCAAACCATTATATCTATAGATATCACTAAGTTGATTTTTTACCCTATTGGTTATTGCCTTAATACGAGCAATTAACTCCTTAGGAGAGAATGGCTTAGTTAAATAATCATCAATTCCTAGTTCAAAGCCACGCAACTTGTCAAACTCTTCATCACGAGCAGATAAGACAATTGTAGGAATACGCTTTTCTTTGGGCAATTCACCAAGCATAGAAAAACCATCCATTCCAGGCATCATAATATCCAAAACCATCAAGTCATAATTATACTTTTGTATCTTTTCTAATGCTTCAACTCCATTCTCAGCTTCATCTACGTTATAATGATTAAAGGTACAATATTCTTTTATGACCTGTCTAATCATAACCTCATCATCAACAACTAGTATTTTCAAAAAAATCCCTCCTTAACACATATTATACATAAGAATGTGTAAGAAAGGTGAAAATAAATATTAATTAATTAATATATTTTCTTACCTTTTTTATACTGTAAAAAGTAACAGCAAAAACATTTAGACTAATAGCGATGATTAGTCCCCATAAACCAATTTTCAAAAAAGATAAAGCAAAGAGTAAACCACTCCGAATAACAACACCAATCGTAGTAGCAACCATTGCATCTTTACTTTTACCCATAGCATCTAAACTAGAAGAAAGTGGAGACTGAATATATTGAAAAAGACAAACAGGAGCTAGAAATTTCATATAAGCGCTACCTTCATTCGTATTATAAATAAGTCTTAAAAAAACATCTGGCATTACCATAAATAAAATAGTAACTGGTATACCAATTAATAAGGAATAAAAAACTGCTTGTCTAATTTTTCGTTTTACAGTTTTTATATTCTTGTTGGCATACTCTCTAGAGACTACTGGTAGTAAAGCCTGTGATATAGCCATTGTAAAAAAAGAGGGAAGGAGTAAAAGAGGCATAACATATCCCGATAGGATTCCATATTCCGCTGTAATAAACCGATTATCATATCCTACCATTAATAATACACTAGTTAGGATAATAGGCTCTAAGAAGTATCCAATACTTCCGATTAATCTGCCAGTTGTATTAGGAATACCAATAGATAAAGATTCCCTGATATAATTCCTACTAGGTTTTAAGTCATACTTTCTGATAGTAATTCCTTTTGGAAGAAAAAACAACAGTATTAAAATAGATACAGTTTCGCTGACAATATTAGAAAGAATGATAAAACAAACAGCATATTCTAATCCTTTATCTATGAAAAAAGGTATCCCTATAATCATCATGAAAAGTCTGACAATATCTTCACTCAAATTAGAGATGACATGAGGTGTCATTTTTTCTTTGCCAAAGAAATAACTCCTACAAATACTAGATACACTAGTAAATGGGATAACAAAAGCTATGGCCAAAATAGGTAGTAAACATCTTTTGTCATGTAAAAGTTGTTTTGACAAAAAAGGGGCAATCAAAAAGATCAAGGCCATTAAGGTAACATTTACAAGAATGGATATGGGAATAACCGAAAAAAAGAGTTTTACATTATTCTTTGTATCTTCTGCTACCAATTTAGAAAGAGCAATAGGAAGACCAAATTGACTAATTCCTATAAATAAAGAAAATGTGGGTAAAACCATCATATAAAGACCCAATCCTTCAGTACCTATAAGTCTACTCATTATAATTTTTATAAGCATCCCTAAAACTTTAGTTAAAAGACCACCAATTAATAATATAAAAACAGATTTAATAAATTTTTCTTTCATATTAATATATATGCAAAAAGAATAAAAACAATAATTTTTTAAAAAGATCTATTATAAAAACTAATTTTATGGTATTATTAATTCATAGAAGTATAACAACCGATTCATGTAAATAAATGTAAATCGAACAATTGTAAAAGAATGTAAAAGAAGAATGTAAAGACTACAAAAGATTAGTAATTATTATAAATTATAACTTTTACAAAGAAATTGATTGTGCTAGACTAATAATAGAGGTGGAAACAAATGAATGATTTAATAGAATTTTTAACATCAAAAGAAATAATAGTTGTCTACATAGTAGTAGCAGTAGCATGCTTATTATGCTTTATTATTTATTTGTTTGATAAAAATTATTATAAAAGAAAAAGAAAACAAAATACGAAAGAATTAAATAAGTTGGTTGAAAATATCAATTCAGAAATAAACAAAGAAGAAGTAGAAACGCTAACTTATAAAGCAAAAGAAAATCCTATTTTCTATGAACAACCTGTTATTGAAAAAATAGAACAAATCCCAGAAAATAGTTCAATACATATACCTCAAGTAGAACAAGTAAAAGAGGCAAAAAATATGGAGTCTATGGATTTTAAAGAAAAGGAACCTGTATTAGAACCTATCATAATAGAACAAACTACAGAAGACAAAGAAAATATTGAAAATCTAATCCTAGACAATATGCCACAAGAGGAATTAAAATACACAGATATTGAGCTTAATAAAACTGAGGCTCAAGAGGAGTTACAGAAATTAACAGAGGCTTTAGAAAAAGCAGAAGAAGAAACGAAGAATATTACTTTAACTAGCTTTGAGGAAGAACAAGAACAAAATGCTATTATTAGTCTAGAAGAATTAATGGAAAAAGGCAAAGAAATGTATGAAAATAATGAATTTGCTAAATTCGAAGATGAAGGAAATGAACCTATCAGTTTAGAAGATCTAGAAAAGAAAATGACTTCAAGAAAAGAAGAAACGATTAATGAGATAACTGAACCAATAGAAGAACAAAATCTAGTTATAGAAAATATAGAACCAGTCCAAGAAAAAATGGTTTTAGATGAGTTTAATAATATAAAAATAGAGGAACCTCCAAAATATCAAGAGGTTAAGAGATTTAAAAGTAGCCCAGTGATTTCTCCTGTATATGGGATAGAAAATAACCAGGCAATATCATCCAATGAGTTAGAACTTGAAAATACTGCAAATTATGAAAAATTAGATGAAGAAATAAAGAAAACAAATGAATTTTTAATGACTCTAAGGGAGCTACAAAAGAACTTAGATTAATTATACTATAAAAAAATAGATTACTGATAAATCGTAAAACCAGTAATCTTTTTATATTAAATTTGAAAAATAAAAAATGGTGCTGATCACCAACTTAATATTTATTACATGTATGATTAGAACGTTTATAAGGCCTTTTCTCATCAGTTAATCCTGTCAAATAATCTATACTAGTATTAAAATATAATGCCAACTTCTTTAAAGAATCCACAGGAATATTTAACTCACCAGTTTCATATCTCGAATAAGTTGTTTGGGAACAATTTAATACATGAGCAATTATACTTTGACTCAAATCTCTATCCTCACGTAAATCTTTCAAACGCCTCATATTTATCACCAAATATATTGTATATTATGCGCCTGTCGCATATTGACTTTTATGCGATATTCGCATAAAATGTTTGTGAGATGAAAGGTGAGATATATGAAAATAATAGAGCAATATTCAAATATAGTTATAGCCCCTTTTGAAGCAATACAAAAGTCACAGATAGAAGGTCGTATAAAATATAACGAGAAAAAAATACAAGTATTAGATAATTTAATATTTGAATATTATAAAAAACTAGAAATACTTGTAAATAGAGAATTAGATTTTAATGAGAAACTAAAAAGGAAACTCAAAAAGAGGTATTAATAGTAGTATAATTTTAGGTTGACCATGAACTAAAATAAGTATGGTATATTAAAGGTAAAGTATGGTATATTAAAAGTAAAGTAGGGAGTGATAAAATGAGACCAATTATAGGAGTACCATTAAGATCCGAACATGATGAAAGAGGTAAATGTATTGAATATATTTTTGACATGGTAAGACGCGGCGTAACAAAAGCAGGTGGAGAAGTCCTAGCTATTTCTCCTGTGCAAGATATAGATTATTTTGATGTGAAAGGTAGTGAACATCCACCTTTAACAGAGGAGGAAAAGGCAAGGATTGACTTTTGGTTAGATATAATTCAGGGATTATTCATTCCAGGTGGAACTAAATTTTGTGAATACGATAGATATATGTTAGAAAGAGCAATAGAAAAAAATATCCCAGTGCTTGGCGTTTGTCTAGGGATGCAAATGATGAGTTGCTACCAAATGGATGTTTTGCTAGAGGATAATGATCCATGCGGAAAGATTAGACATGAAATAGGTCTAGAAGAAAAATATGCTCATAAAATAAATATAGACAAAAACTCAAAATTATATGAAATACTAAAAAAAGAAGAAATCATGGTAAATAGCTTTCACTCGCATCATGTAAGAGAAAACCCAATTTATAAAAGCATAGCTTACAGTGAAGATGGAATAATAGAAGCCATAGAATACCCAAGCAAAACATTTAATATAGGTGTACAATGGCATCCTGAGAAGATGATAGACTATGATGAAGATGCTAGAAAGTTAATGGAATATTTTATTCATGAAGCAAGTAAAAGAAAAACAATTCTTACGAAAGATACTATTGAAACACATTGACAGAATGAACAAAATGTGGTATAATATGAACACATTTAAGGGGGATTCTATTTATGAAATATTATGAAAAACTTAAAGGGAGACATGTATCACTAGCTTCTATAAGTTTAGATGATAGTCAAATGTACTGTGCATGGAAAAATGATACTTCTGAGTTAGGCCAAATTGTATTTGATACTTATAAGGATTCAAAAAAAGTAACAGAAGAAGAAGCGAAAGGAGAGTTAAATGATTTAGTAGAAAGTGAAACCTTTGCTATCATTGATGGAGAGAAAAAGAAAATGATTGGTCTCATAGGATTAACAAATACAAAAGCCATGAATAACAGAAGTAATGCCTGGCTTCAAATGGATCCAACCATTTTAAAAGATAATCAAATTTATAAAGGTAGAGAAGCCTTAGAACTATTCCTAGACTATTGTCATAATATTATGAATTTACACAATGTTTTAATTGAAGTACCAACCTTTAATGAGCAACTTCTTACCATTTGCCAAATATCTAATATGGAATTTATGGGAAAAAGAGATAGTGCGGCTCATTACAAAGAGAATAATTTCTATGATTTAGTCTATTTTCAGAGTGTTTCAAATAAAAGAAACCATATTGGAAGATATAGTAATATAGAACAGAAATCTTCCCATATAAAGAATTTATTAGCAGATGAGAAAAACTTAAAAGATATAGTAACTGGTGATAGAATTAAATTGGCTAAATATCAAGGGCAAGAAGAATACATTCCCAAAATGGCAACTTTCCTAAACGATCCAGACATATCTATACCACTAGGAGAATTTAAAACACACTGGAATGATTGTCGTTCAAAAGAACAACTAGAAAATGTAGATTACTTAATCGAAAAAGGAGATAAACTAATTGGCTATGTCAACCTATTTGGAAAAGATTTATATAATCATAAAGCTTCCTTAGAAATCATGATAGGAGATAAAGACGAACAGCATAAAGGATATGGTGAAGAAGCATTACACTTATTCCTTGATGAACAGCAAAAAAATGGGCCATACGTGAATATAGAAAGCACAATTTTTGAATTTAATGATAGATCAAAGAAAATGCATGAGAAAATTGGATGCAATTATGTAGGTACTAGAAAAGAAGGATATTTTGCATATGGAAAATTAAATGATATGTACATGTATGAAATGAATCTAGAACAAGGAAGACAAAAAATCAAAAAATGATATAACTAATAACAAGGAAAGAGGTAAAGTATGAATATAGAGAAAATATTTGAAAACTTTTTAGATAAGGTAAAGATGAGAGGATGTTTCGCATCACGCGATGAAATAGAAGAAGTCACAAAGAAAATGTTAGATATTATTAAATCCAATAAAGATGCAACCCCAGAGGAGTTAGTAGAACAAGTAATAGCTGATGATATTAAGGAAATGGAAGAATTAAAAAATAAGTATCTAATACCAGGATATACAATGGGAATAAATGTTGGCAACATTAACGTAAAATATTTTGGTGGTAGCATGGATGCACTTGAAAGAAAAATGCCTGAAGATGCTATGTTTGATATAGCCTCAATGAGTAAGATGTATACACAAGTTATTCTCTATAATTTAATTAAAGAAGGGAAGATCTCTCTTGATGATAAAATTGGTGATTTAGATCCCAGATTTGTTAATATAAGTGATGTAACCATGAGAGAACTTTCAGAATTCACAGTGGAGTTTCAAACACCTGGTAATATTACCTTAATGGAAAATATAGAAGATGCAAAAGATGCTTTATATAATATTAGTATTGCGAAATACCCTGATGGTAATATAAAAAGAGGAAGGTACTTCTATACTGACTTTGGTATGATGATAACTAAAGAAGTAATAGAAGCAGTTACAGGGAAACCTTATAAGGATTTAGTGGATGAATATATTATTGATAAACTAGGCCTTTCAAATACAAAACTAATCGTACCTATAAATCAAATTGAGCTTTTAACAGGAAGCCCTAATACGAATTATGGAGCAGTAAACGATCCTAAAGCTATAGCAGTTGGAGGTTATAGTGGTCACGCTGGAATTTTTGCATCAAGCGATGATTTAATAAAATTTGGTAAAGCCATCGAGGATGGAACAATCCTACCGAAAGAAGATTTATCTAATGCGTATAGAAGAGGGGCAAAAGAAAACAGAGGTATTATGGGAAATACTTATGTCGCAACAGAAAAAGGCCTTGGAAACTCTTATATTGAAACATTTTCACCTAATAGTGATTTTGCTATTCAGGGAAGTACTAGAACACAACTTAACATTGGAAAAAACAGCGTTAGTACTATCCTTTTAAATCCAGCATCATTATCACTTGAAAAAGCTTTAGAATATGAAACTAAAATAAATGAACAAAATGCACTAGAAGGTAAACCACCTGTGTCTATAGTAAAACATTTCGCTTTCAATAGAAATGGTAAATTAGTAGAATACAATTTAATAGATGCAACAAAGACGGTTAATTATAGACAAGTAGACCCACTTACTACAATGAATGCTAAAACAGCTTTAAGATTAGAGTTCTTAACAGAAGTAATTAAAGAGTATGACAAAAACTATACCAAAGAAGTTACTGTTAGTAGACAAATTTAATGGAAAGAGAGTGATGAAAATGAGTGAATTACATAATGTGGATTCTAAAAACTTTTATGGAACTATGAATGCAGGTTCTGTTAGATTTTCTAACATGACAGATGTTGATAAGAAAATAATAAAAGAGAAAAATTGTTTACTAGAAGGACTAGAGAAATATGAACTAACAGAAGAAGATAAAAAGACAGTCTTTAATTTACACCGTCATATATTTGGGGAATCACAAGGATTTGATTATCATAAAATGTTTATGGCTTTGCAAACAAAAAAAGATGGAAGCTACTTTGAATTAACAAAGGAATATGTTGAGGCAAACCCCAATGGTTGGTCAGATATTTTAGAAGATATATTAATAATTACTGATAAAGTACCTGGTGTAGTAGCGGGCCATCCAGTAGCAGATTGTCCAGTTGTGATGATGAGTGATTTGAAACAAGGTATTACAGCAGTAGGACATTGCGGAGCCGAAATGATTGATAGAAAACTACCAATGATGATTGCAGATGCATTAGTTGAAGGATATGGATCGAAGGAAGAAGATATCCGTATACTAGTAGGTGCCTGTGCAGGACCTAATTGGGCATATGATTGTTATCCAAAATGGGCAAAGGATGATAAAGTATGGAAAGAATCAATTATAGATGACCATGGTGTATTTAAAATCGATATGCGGAAAGCCCTAAAAAAACAATTTGCTGAAAGAGGGCTAAAAAACAATGATATTCTATTTAATCTGGCTGATACAATAACAGACCAGAGATATTACTCAAACTCTGCATCGAGACATGACCCTACAAAGTTTGGACGTCATTTTGAAGGAATGTTTTATGAAGAGGTAGATAAACAAAAAATTAATAAAAAGACAAGATAATTTATAAAAGTTGTTGACAACTAAGGATAAAAAGCATATAATTATAACAGTCAAGAAAAAAGGAAAGAGATTTATATCCACCTGATTGCGAGTAGTGATAGGTAAAAAGCCAGAAATAATAAATAGGTTATTAGGTTTTTAAGTGGATATAAAAATATATCCACTTTTCTTTTTCTTAAGGAATATGGAGGTGTTAGATATCGCTAAGAATAATAATAACATGTTGATTAACGATAAGATTAAGGCTCGTGAAGTTTTAGTTATAGGACCTAATGGAGAACAAGTTGGAGTAAAACCAATACAAGATGCTCTAACATTAGCATCATACGCAGCACTTGATTTAGTTCTTATTAGTCCAAATGCTAATCCACCTGTTTGTAAAGTAATGGATTATAACAAATATCGTTACGAAAAACAAAAGAAGGAAAAAGAAGCATTAAAAAGACAAAAAGCAAATCGTTCAGAACTAAAAGAATATCGTTTGTCACCAGTTATTGATGTAGGAGATTTTGAAACTAAACTCAAAAATGCTACGAAATATTTGCAAAAGGGTGATAGAATTAAACTTACAATTCGTTTCAAAGGTCGTCAAATGGCTCATACCGAATTAGGTAAGGAAGTAATTGATCGTTTTGCAGAAAGAGTTGCAGATTATGCGGATATAGAACAAAAACCTAAATTAGATGGTAGAACAATGACTTGTATCTTGATACCAAAGAAAAATAAATAGTAGGAGGATTGAATTATGCCAAAAATAAAAACACATAAAGGGACAGCAAAAGTTGTAAAGGCTCGTAAAAATGATTATAAAATCGGGCGTCCTGGAAGTCGCCATAATACTGGAGATAAGCCAGCTAGCGCAAATAGAAAGAATAGAAAAGGATCAAACTTATCTAAAG
The DNA here is from genome assembly GCA_948465965.1 of uncultured Mycoplasmatota bacterium. Lineage (GTDB taxonomy): Bacteria > Bacillota_I > Bacilli_A > RF39 > UBA660 > CAJMSU01. Next base: position 7,554 of record CAOJYR010000022.1, on the reverse strand, counting down.
CAGATCAAAATAGATTAAAGAATATAATCTAATAATTAAGAAGGAGGAACAAACATGGCAAGAGTAAAAAATGGAGCAGTGACAAAAGCTCGTCATAAAAAAGTATTAAAAGAAGCTAAAGGTTATTTTGGAAGTAAACATAGATTATATAAAACTGCCAAAGAACAATTAATGCATTCAGGACAATATGCATTTAGAGACAGAAAACAAAAGAAAAGAGAATTCAGAAAATTATGGATTACAAGAATTAATGCTGCATGTAGACAAAATGACATCAGTTATTCAAGATTTATTGAAGGATTAACAAAAGCAGGTGTTGAAGTAAATCGTAAGATGTTATCAGAAATAGCAATCAACGATCCAAAGATGTTTACAGAATTCGTTAAGATTGCACGTGATGGAAAAGAAGGAAAAATCACCAAAGCAGAAGAAGTAATCGGTCGTGAAGTAACAATTAAAGGTGAAGCTACTGCTAAAAAGGCAGCAAAGAAAACTACTGAAAAAAAAGAAGAAGTAAAAGAGGTTAAAGAAGAAAAGAAAGAAACAACTACAGATTATTCTAAAATGACTGTAGCGGAATTAAAAGAAGCTGCAAAAGAAGCAGGAATCAAAGGTGCTTCTACAATGAAAAAAGCTGAATTAGTTGAAGCTTTATCAAAATAAAAAATAAACATATTAGTGAATTTATTTATCTAGTGCCTAAGGGTGATAAATATTAGAAACTAATAGAAGAAAAACGAAGGAGAAAAATATGACAATAGTATCAATGAATTATTTATTAGAAGCTGGTGTTCATTTTGGACATCAAAAAAGAAGATGGAATCCAAAAATGAAGGAATACATCTATACAACAAGAGATGACATTTATATAATTGACTTACAAAAAACTGTAAAAAAATTAGAAGAAGCTTACGCTGCTGCAAAGGAAATAGCTGAAGCTGGTGGAAAATTCCTATTTGTAGGAACAAAAAAACAAGCACAAGAAGCTGCTGAGGAAAGCGCTGTTAGAACAAACATGTACTTTGTAAATGAAAGATGGTTAGGTGGAACTTTAACTAACTTTAAGACCATTCGTTCAAGAATTAAAAGAATGGATGACATCGATAAAATGGAATCAGACGGAACATTCGATTTATTACCAAAAAAAGAAGTTATCCAAATAAAGAAAGAATACGCTAAACTTGATAAGAATTTAAGAGGAATTCGTGAAATGAAAAGACTTCCTCAAGCATTAGTAATTGTAGATCCTCGTAAAGAGTTAAATGCAATTAATGAAGCTCGTATCTTAGGAATTCCAGTATTTGGTATCGTAGATACAAACTGCGATCCAGACCTAGTTGATTATGTAATTCCAGGTAATGATGATGCAGTTCGTTCTGTAAAATTATTAATTGGAGCTTTAACGAATGCAATTGCCGAAGTAAATGGTAATGAAATAATTGATTATGTCAATGATGATGATAAAGCAAAGGCAGAAAAGAAAGTTGTAAAAAAGGAAACTGTAAAAGAAGAAAAGAAAGTTGAAGTAAAGGAAGAAATAGAAACACCTCAAGAAGAAGTTAAGGAAACACTAGATTACACTTCTATGACATTAGCTGATTTAAAGGCAAATGCAAAAGAAGCAGGAGTAAAAGGTTACTCAACTATGAAAAAAGCTGAATTAATTGAAGCTTTAACTAAATAAATATGATAAAATAAAACTAAGGAGGGTGGAAGGGATTCCCTCTTCTTTTGTATAATAAACTTAAGGAGGAATAAAAGATGATTAAAGCAAGTGATGTAAAAGAATTAAGAGAGCGCACTGGAGCAGGTATGCTTGATTGTAAAAAGGCTTTAGAAGCGACTGAAGGAAATATGGAAAAGGCTATTGATTGGCTTAGAGAAAAAGGTATATCAAAGGCTGCAAAAAAAGAATCAAGAATTGCCGCAGAAGGATTAACTGATGGTGTGGCAGATGAAAATATTGCTGTTATTTCTGAAGTTAACTGTGAAACAGACTTTGTTGCCCAAAATGAAGATTTCAAAAGATTAATAACTAACATTAGAAAAACACTATTGAATAATGATGTTACTACTATGGAAGAAGCAAACAAATTAACAATTGATGAAGGAACTGAAACAATTGAAGAAGCAGTTGTAAACTTTACGGCTAAAATAGGAGAAAAAATTAGTTTTAGAAGATTCGAAAGAGTGGTAAAAACAGATAGCCAAACATTTGGAATCTACTCTCATATGGGCGGAAAGATTACAGCTTTAGTAGTTCTTGAAGGAGCAAATAAAGATGTAGCGAGAGATGTAGCTATGCATGTAGCAGCTATGAATCCAACAGCGATAAGACGTGATGAAGTACCAGCTGAATTAGTAGAAAGAGAATCTCACGTTATAAAAGAACAAGTTATGCAAGAAGGAAAACCAGAAGAAATTGCAGAAAAAATGGTTACAGGAAGACTTAATAAATTTTATAAAGAAATATGTCTTGAAGAGCAAGCATTTATTAAAGATTCTGGAATGTCAGTTCTAGATTATGTAAAACAAAATGGTGGATCTATTGTTTCTGTAATAAGGTTCGCTGTTGGAGAAGGAATCGAGAGAAAAGAAGAAGATTTCGCTAGTGAAGTAATGAGTCAAATTGAAAACTCATAATTCACAACTTAGGAGTCGACATGAAAAAAGTAGTATTTCTATCAATAATATTTATTAGTATTATATTTATAAGTGGATGTTCAATAAAGAAGGCAATGGAACTAACAGATGCCGAAAAATTTGCTAATGAGTATGCAGTTAGTAAAGAAAATCCCTTTAAATATATTGATATAGATGAAGTCTTAGATATTTTAGAGAATAAATCTGGGATCATATTCTTCGGAAATTCTGATTGTGAATGGTGTGTAGCTAGTGCAGATATTTTAACAGAAGCACTAAATTATAAAAATATCAAAGAAGCATACTATTACAATCCCAAAACGATTAGAGATAAAAATAGTAAAGAATATAAAAAATTAGTAAATCTATTAAAAGACTATTTAGAAGAGGATGAAGAGGAAAATCCATACTTATATTTGCCAGATATATATTTTGTACAAAATGGTAAGATTATTGGACATAACAATGATGCTGCAACTATGAATGGTACAGTAGATGAAGCACTAACTTCTAAGACAAAAAAGGAATTAAAAAATAAATATTTAGAACTTATTAGTAAATATAATATAAGAGAGTGTACTGACGATTGTTAGTAATTCTCTTTTTTACTATAATATGATTGAGGTGAGCCAAATGGGTTATAAAGAAAATGCTTCTATTGAAAAAATTGATGCACAAATAAAAAAATTAACTAAAAATCATCCAGAAGTTAAAGATGAAACACCAATATTAAATAGAAAAGATCTTAATAGAAAGATAAGGTTGGAAGAGTTAGACAAGAAAATGGAACAAAAGAAAAATATGAATAAAAGCAAAAAGAGCAACACAAAAAAAGCTAGCAAAATAGAATCTATAGATAAAAACAAAGAAAAAGAAAAAGCAGAGACCCTAAAAAAACTATATAACGATTCAAAAGAAAGCAATAAGAAAAAGACCAATAAAGAACAAATCAAAAAGAATTGCAAAAAGGAAAAAGAACAAATTAGTGAGGTGCTAGAGGATCAAAACAAGGTTGATAAAATTATTAAAATACTACTTACAATATTCATAACCCTTTTAACTATTATTACAATAATTATAATCTTTGTATGCACTTTTTAAACCTATATTAATTAGAAAAATAAAGGTATAAGAAAAAAACTCTGCCTTTTACGTAAACTATGAATTAAGTATATAAATTTCATCCTATATTAAGAAGAATGTGATATATTAAAAGCATAGGAGAGTGAATTTATGGAAGATAAAAGAAAAAAAAGGCATACAGGGTTAATTTGTTTTATTACATTAATGGCTGGCCTTTTAATAGGAATGGGTGGAGGCTATTATTATTTAGAAGTTTACAATAAAGAAAAATGTCAATGTCTAAAACCATTAGAACAAACCAAAAACACAAAAGTAGAAAATTTGGATGTATTAGATAGCCTAGTTTTAAATAATTTTACTAAAATGATACAAACTATTCCAAGATGTGATGATATTGTGAGTGAATACTTTAAATCGTCTAAGGTTACAGTGTCTGATTTAAATAAAGATATAATATTTTCTATCATAGACACAAACTTTATGAATCAACAAACGGCAGTGGCTGCAGCAGAATATGAAAGTAAAGCAAAAGAGTATTTTGGTGCTGATTATAAATACGAACATGAAGATTTTTCCCAGACGATGTGCACAAGCCATAAATATAATAAAGACACCAATAGCTATGAGTATGTGCAAACTGCATGTGGATGCACAACAGGACCAAATAGTCGTATATTATATAGAATTTCAAAGGCAGAATTGGTTGATAACTTTATGGAATTAACAGTAAAAGTGTTATTTCCAGGTGGACCTAATAATTTAGATAATGAAGGGCATGTAAAATACTACAGTGATGTAAATACAACAAAAGAAATTCCTGGTTTGGTGTATCATTCTAGTGAAAATCCAAACGATGCACAAATTATAGATAATGATGATGCATATAAAAAGGGTGGAACATATATAGCTACCATGAAAAAATATAAAGATGATATTTACTCATTTGTATCAATAGAGCCAATAGATTAAAAAATTAAGATAGATTAAAGTAGAAATTATTTTCTATTTTTTCTTTATTTTAAAACTTGAATATTATATAATAATAACAAGGAGAGATGATTAAAATGGATAAAGATATTATTAATATAACAAAAAAAGATATGGAAAACACTTTAACAAATCTTGAAAAAAGATTTACAAGTGTAAGAGCAGGTCGTGCGAATCCATCTAGCTTAGATGGAGTAACAGCTGATTATTATGGAGTAATGACTCCTCTAAAACAACTTGCCACAATAGCGGTGCCTGAAGCAAATCAATTATTAATTAAACCATTCGATAAAGGATGCTTAGGTGCAATAGAAAAGGGGATTATTGCTGCAAATCTAGGTTACAATCCATCAAATGATGGAGAGACAATAAGAATAGTAATACCTGCACTTACAGAAGAAAGAAGAAAAGAACTTACTAAACAAGTAAAGGCAATCGCAGAAGATGCGAAGGTTTCCGTTAGAAATAATCGTCATGAAGCATTAGAAATGCTACAAAAGGAAGAACTACCTGAAGATGAAGAAAAGGGATTAGAAAAAGATATTCAAGATTTAGTAAATACTTATAATAAAAAAATAGAGGAAATGTTAAAGGCAAAAGAACAAGAGTTAATGACTATATAAATAAATTAAAAAATTATAAAGGTGAGAAAAACTCACCTTTTTCGATATAAGTCAAATGGAAATGAATTAATGTAGACTAGAGAAACCTTGTCTACTAATGAAGAAAAATTGTAAAAATATATAGGAAAAGGAAGAGAAAATATGATTTACCCTAATTTTATAAAGGAAAATGATACAATTGGAATTACTGCTCCATCAGATGGAGTTAGTAAAAAAGAAAAGTTATATAGATTAGATTCCGCAATCAAAAAAATCAAAGAACGTGGATTTAAAGTAAAAGAAACCTCTAATGTAAGAACGAGTATAAAAGGAAGAAGTTCTTCTAGTAAAGAACAATCCAAACAATTAGAAGACTTGTTCCTGGATGACAATGTAAAGGCAATTATATGCTCTAATGGAGGGGACTTTTTACTTGAAATGCTTCCATACCTTGATTTTTCCAAAGTAGCAAATAATCCCAAGTGGCTTCAAGGATACTCTGATCCAACAGGTCTACTTTATACAATTACAACCAATCTAGATATCGCAACAATATATGGAGATAATTTTACAAACTTTGGAATGAATCCCTGGCATCAATCTTTAGAAAATAATTTAGAAATTTTAAAAGGAAATGATATAGAACAAATGAGTTTTGATAAATATGAAAAAAAGTATCAAGAATTCAAAATAGGAGATGAACCTTACCAATTAACAGGGAAAGTATGTTGGGAAAATTTAAAGGGAGAAAATAAAATAGAAATAACAGGTAGAATGATAGGTGGATGTATTGATGTTCTAACTGAACTATTTGGAACTAGATTTGATAAGACGAAAGAATTTATAGAAAAGTATAAGGATGATGGAATAGTATGGTACTTTGATAATTATGGTTTAACTAGTGAACAGTTGATTTTAACACTATGGAAATTTAAAGACAATGGTTATTTCAAATATACTAAGGGAATCATCTTTGGAAGAAACATAATAGAATCCAGCTGTAATGATATTTCATTCAAGGAAGCTATTCTTCATTCCCTTGGAGAGTTGAATGTTCCAATAATTATAAATGCAGATATCGGGCACGTTCCTCCAAGAATGACTATAATAAATGGAGCTATTACAAAGGTTACATCAGAAAAAGGCAAGGGTAAAGTAAAGTTTTATTTAAAATAAAAAATTCAAAACTAATAAACTTGCAAATTAAATATTATTTACTATATGGATTTAATAAAATGGTTAAGAAAATAGAGTTTTTCTTAATCTTTTTCTTTTGAATTGATGAAAAGTGTGATTTGTACTTCTTTTTTTCTTTTGCTATAGTTTATCTACTTTTGTTTATAGATTGGGGGGAGATTAAAACATATACCCAAAATGTTGGGATATGTTAGAAATGCCTTATAATACAAGGCTTTATAGGAATTTGAAAAAATTTGATTTACATTAAATTAATAATAAATATATGATTATTTGATTGAAAATAGTATTAAATTTGTATATTTCATTAACAGTTCTCAATAATGAGAACTTTTTATTTGTTAAAAAAAAGAAAAAGGGGGATTGATAAAATGACAAATAAAAATACAATTAAAGTAGGGACCTTTTTTAGTGGAATAGGTTCACCAGAAAAAGCATTGGAAAAATTAAAAAATGAGAAATTTATAGATGATTATAAGGTAGAATTTTTTTCAGAAATTGATAAAAATGCAATTAAAAGTTATTGCACAATTCATAATATAGATGAAAGTTTAAATTTAGGTAGTATAACTGAAATTAAAGGAGAACATTTACCTTACCGTGATTTATGGGTAGGTGGTTTCCCATGCCAAGATATTTCTTGTGCTGGTAAAATGCGTGGTTTTAATTTTGAAAGTTCAACAAGATCATCACTTGGTTGGGAGATGATTAGACTTTTAAGAGAAGTAAAAGAAAAACCAAAATATGTAATATTTGAAAATGTCGCAATGATTACAAGTAAAAAGTTTAAAGATACATTAAATTTATTTAAAGAAGATTTAATGAGTTTAGGATATACATTATATGATGAATTATTATGTGCTACTGATTATGAAATACCTCAAACTAGAATGAGGTATTTTTTAGTTGCTATATTAGATAATAAAAAAGAATTTATTTTTCCAGACAAAGTAGAAAGCAATATAAAATTAAAAGATTTTTTGGAACATGAAGTAGATGAAAAATATTATTTAACTAATTCAAATTACATTGAAAAAGGCAA
>CAOJYR010000021.1 GCA_948465965.1 uncultured Mycoplasmatota bacterium | reverse complement strand
TTAGCATAAGAAAACCTCTAGAAAAAATTCTAGGGGTTTGTCTACAATCTGAAAAATAATAAGACAGCAATTCTTATTATTTTTTTTATAAATATTTTATTTACTATATTTTTGAACAAACTTTGCAAAATTTTCATTATGATATGGAAGTCGTTTTTCATCAACATCTGCATATAGGACATGTTTTTTATTATCATTTGTTATTATAAAAATACTTTTTTTCTTATTATTTAATAATGCAAATTTCTTTACTTTTATATCTTTTATATCTTCATTTTTATAAAAGATAAATTTATCTTTTTGTAATATCATTTTATCTAATTTATATGTAAATGGAACACCTGGTTGATTTAAAATAAACATACCAATTCCATTTTCAGTTTGATTTATTAGTAAAGCATCATATGGGTATTCCATTCCATTAACCATACTACCTGCTGCTCCTCCTAAAACAGCTGATGGTCCTACAGACTTTGATGTGTCTTTATAAGTTACAAAAATACAGTTATTATTTCCAATACAGTTTACTGATTTAAATAATTCTAAACATTTTTCTATTGTATCAAATTCATTCATTTTTATTTTCCTTCTTTCATCTATTATCAAATATATACATTATACCATAGTATTTTACTGGTGTATATGAATATTTCGTTATCATAAAATTAATATTATAATATTGTTCTTTTTTTAATAATTATCTATTGTTATTAACTTTTTATACTCTTCTTCTGGGTTACTTACTCCTATATTATATAAAATGTCTAGTGCATTTTCTTTAGTCATTTGAAAAAAGCAATCATCTCTTTTTAATATTTCTTCTATTAAGTAATATTTCTTTAATTCTTCTTCCTTTATGGGATTTTCTTCTCTTAAATTCTCTATTTTTGTTGATACTAAATTTCTTAGATTATTCATTATTTTCCTCCTCTTTGATTCATTATGTAATCATCGGGATTTAATTCTATGTCATCATTTTCTTCTTGAAGACGATATGCCTTATCCTCGGATATTTTGCAAAGACCAGTTTTACTTGTGTATAAAAAGTTTATTCCATCTACTGGTGGATGAAAATCATAACATCTTGGAAATTCTACTTCATAGGGACAGTAGTTTAATATTACACCATATTTAATTTCATTATCTTGCTTTATTTTTATATAATCTTTAGTTAATTTATCTAAATCATCTTTTGGAACAAGCATTTTTAGCAAATTATTTAAATACAACATATTGCTTATTGTATCAAGGTTTGATTGCTCTAGTTGGAATTTTATTTCATTTATAATATCTAATATATCTGGTTTTATTGAATTATTATATTTTTTATAAGTACTATTTTCATTTAATAGATTAATTAATTTAGTTATATAGGAAGAAAAATTAGTTCTTTTCAATTTGATATTATTCTCTTTTATGTATGTTGATTCATCTATTCTGCATTCTTTTATTTGGCCAGTTTCATCTTTTTCATAAAGAAAGAAATTATAAGGATTCATACCCATTTTGCATCTAGTTATGTCTGAAAGTTCACTTTCGTCCTCTGGATCTTTTTGATTTTCTGTAGCATCAGCACTTACAATATATCCATCAGCACTAAAATAGACCTTACTGTGGGCTACAGCTTTATTTACAACTGCTGGTATTCCATTTTTTTCTAAAATGGAAGCATATAGTAACGCCCAAGTATCACAGATAACACTTGAATTATTACTGGTTATGTCTTTTATATTTTTATTTTGAAGAAAATCATAATCTTTTCTAAACGCCATAAATTGTTCATCATATGATACTTTTTTATTAAGTGAGTCATATATTTGTAGTGCTAAGTCTATCCCTTTAGCATTTTCATCTACTTCATCCATTACATAATTATAAAATTCTGGATTTATTTCTTCTGTGTTTGGGACCTTGAATCCATATTTTAATAAGTCATCATCTGCTTGATATGTTCTCTTTTCTTTCATATTTTACCTCTTTGTTAAACATTAAATCTAAAGTGACATATATCTCCATCTTGCATTAAATATTCTTTTCCTTCTAGTCTTGCTTTTCCTGCTTCTTTTACCTTTAATTCACTACCACATTCTATTAAATCAGTATATGAGATAACTTCAGCTCTAATGAATCCTCTTTCAAAATCAGTATGAATAATTCCTGCACATTGTTTAGCATTCATTCCTTTTTTGAATGTCCAAGCTCTTACTTCATCCTTTCCAACTGTAAAATATGTTGCTAACCCTAGGATATCGTATGTTGCAGTTATTAATTTGTCTAATCCTGATCCATCTAAACCTAATCCTTCTAACATCTCCTCTTTATCTTCCTTGGATAGTTCACTTAGTTCTTCCTCTACTGAGGCACATAGGCTTACCACTTGTGCATTTTCTTTTTTCGCGTAGTCTTTTACTTGGCTTACGTATTCATTGTCTGGATTACCTAGTTCACTTTCTTTTATGTTAGCTAAGTAGATAATAGGCTTTAACGTTAAAAAACTATATGATTTTAAGGTTTTCTTTTCATCATCAGATAAATCCACTTGTCTTAATGGAATGTTTTCCTCTAAAGCTTTCTTACATTTTTCTAAGGCTTCTACTTCTAATAAGTCATCTTTATTTTTAGTAGTCCGAGCTTTTTTTGAAACACGGTCTAATCTATTATTTATTATATCTAAGTCTGATATAGCTAATTCTAGATTAATTGTTTCAATATCTCTTATTGGGTTAATCTCTCCATCTACATGAATAATTTTTCCATCATCAAAGCATCTGACTACTTCAACAATTGCATCAACTTCTCGTATGTGTGATAAAAATTTATTACCTAGACCTTCTCCTTTGCTTGCTCCTTTTACAAGTCCTGCAATATCTGTAAATTCATAGGCAGTTGGAATAAATTTATTTGGTTCATACATTTCTTTTAATTTATCCATTCTCTCATCTGGCACTGTTACTACCCCAACATTTGGTTCGATTGTTGCGAAAGGATAATTTTCTGCTAAAATTTTTTGATTTGTAATTGCATTAAATAAAGTGGATTTTCCTACATTGGGAAGTCCTACTATTCCTGCTCGTAAACTCATATTCATACCTCTTTTCTGTTTTTTATTATATCACACATTTTTTACTTTTTATAAATTGTTTGTAAAAGAAAAATACCTCTAAGGTATTTAGATTGTTGGATAAACACTTGGACCTATAGGTAGCCCTATTATATACCAGCCTATTACTAATAATATCCAAGTTGCTGACATTAATAAAAAGTATGGTGTAATCATTCTTAGTGATTTTTTGATTGTTATTGGTTTTTTCTTATTTAAATTATATAAATTTAAGTAGCCTATATATATAACAAATGAGGCTAAAACTGGTGTGTATCCATTCGTTATTGAATTTCCCACGCGCATTACTATTTGAGCAAATTGTGGTGAAATATTTGATTGCATAAACATTGGTACTGCTACTGGTGCAAAAATCATCCATTTTGTTGTTGGGCTCGTTAAGAATAAATTTGCTACAGCAATTAGAATTAGTGTTACTACTATTAGTGGTATTCCACTAAATTCTAAGTGAGATAATAAGTTTGCTAACCAACCTGTAATTATAATACCGATATTTGTTTTTTTATATATCGCAATAAATTGTGAAACAACAAATATTAATACAATTATATAGCTTATTTTACTAAAATGCTTTCCAACATTTTCTATTAGCTCTTTATCACTTTTAATTGTTTTTGAACTTATTCCATATGCTAGACCAGTTAACAATAACAATAGTGCTACCATAAATGTAAATCCATCTTGGAAGTATGATGTATCACCAAACAATTGATTTAGATATGTTTTTTCACTCATATCTAATAATATTCCAGAATATGGAAGCCCTGGTATTAACATATATATAAAGACAAGTATTACTATTATTGATACTATTAAAGCGGATTTTAACCCCTTTTTCTCATATTTTTCTTGTTCTATTTGTTTTTGCTCTTCTTCTTCTAAATTAATAATTCTATACTGTTCAGTTTTGGCAAATTCCTCTTCCTTTTTGTATTTCCCTATTTTAGGTGCAATTAGTTTTTCGATAATTATTGTTCCTATAATTGAAGTTATTATTGATGCAATAATAATAAATATTAAATTTGAAGTTAATGCAATATGTATTTCCTTATCTATTAACATTGCTGCTGTTTTTGTATAATCCATTAAAGATATTTCCATTGAACCAACAAAGATAGTTACTCCATAACCAAAGGCAACACCGCAAAATGAAGTTATAATTCCTAAAATCGGATTGCGTCCATTAATAAAATAAATTAAGGCTACTAATGGAATAAGTATGGCATATCCTACTTCATTTATTAATGATGATATTGTTGCGATAAACAATACTAAAAATGTTAGTGTTGGACGTGGTATTTTTTTTAGATGTCTTTTTGTCAAGGCCTCTATAAATCCACTTGCCTCTGCGACAGTTAGACCTATTAAGGAGATTAATAATGTTCCCAGTGGTGCAAAACTAATGAAGTTTTTTGCTGCATTTCCTATTAAAAATTTTATTCCATCAAAACTTAACATGTTTTCTACTGCTACTAAGGTAGGTTCTAAATCATTTGTGTTCACATTTATAGTATTATAAGTTGCTTGCATTTGCAATGCTGACAAAATTGCACTTAATATTATTATTAAGAATGTTAATGCAAGGAATACTGTTATTGGATGAAAGTAAAATTTTTTTAGTTTTAATTTTCTTTTTTCATTCATATTTTATCCCTCCAAGGAAATAACTTTTTTTAGTTTTTTATTAAAATCTATTCTAGGTATTAAAACCGTATGTCCACAGTGTAAGCATTTTATTTTTATATCAGCACCAATTCTTGTTATTTCCCATTCATTTGTTCCGCAAGGATGCTGTTTTTTCATAACTACTTTACTACCTAAAGTATAATTTAAATTCTTATTTTCCATTATGTACCTCTATCTGTTTGTATGGTATTTTTATTTTTGCTTTATCTAGTGCTTGTTTTATTTCTTTTTTTAATATTCTTTCTACTTCTATATGAGCCATTGGAAGCGTTTCCAAGACTATACGATATACTACACTAGATTCTGATAATTCATTAATTCCTAGTATTTGCATTTTTCCTTTACTTTTTGGAATTTTATTATATAATTCATCAGCTAAATCGTTTAGTGTTTTTTCTACTTTATCTAAATCATCTTCATAGCTTACTCCAACATCAACTATAGCTAAAGAAGAATGTAGACTATAGTTTATAATATTATCCATATTGTGGTTTGCAATAATTTTAGTTGCACCTTTAAAGTTTCTAATTCTAGTAGTCTTTAATCCTATAAACACAACTTCTCCCATAAATCCATCAACTTCGATCGTATCTCCGATTTCGTATTGATTTTCTGTAATGATAGAGACTCCGGCAATTAAATCTTTAGCCAAATCTTGGAAAGCAAGACCAATAATTGCTGTTGTTATTCCCAAGCCTGCAACAATGGATTTGACATTTATTCCAAATACACTAAGGATAGCTAATAATACTAATATTACTATAATATACTTAATAATATTTAAGATTATTATTCTTACAGTGTTTACTTTTTGTTGCTGGTGTTTTTTTATACCTTTTTTGTTACCTGTTATTTTGTTAATTATGTTTTTAATAATGTGATAGGAAATTAGGCCTATTATTATATAAACTATCGGATATATTATATAGTTAAGATCAATTATAAAAGTATCAAATATTTTAATCATAATTAACTCCTCGTATCAAGGTTCATAATTTCTAATAATCTATTTAAATCATTACCATTTACAAAACTGATCTCTATTTTATTTGATTTTAGCTTTACTTTTGTACCTAGTTTATCACATAATTCTTCTTCTAAATATTGGTATTCATTTGTTTGTTTAGAATGTGTTTTCATTTTATGAGTTCTAGTAAATTTATCTTTTGATTTTGTTAGTTCTTCTAATTGTCTTACACTTAATTCTTCTTCTATTACTTTCTTAGATAATTCTCTTTGTTGATTTTCATCTTCTAGCTTACTTAAAACTCTAGCGTGTCCCATTGTGATTTTTTTTGATGCGATAGCATCTTGAATATCTTGAGGTAGGTTTAGAAGTCCTAACATATTTGTAATGTGGCTTCTGCTTTTACCTAGACGTTTTGCTAATTGTTCTTGTGTTAGAGCAAGGGAGTCTAGTAACTTTTTATATGCTGTAGACTCTTCGATTGCACTTAGATTTTCTCTTTGTAAGTTCTCAAGTAAAGCTATTTCCATCATTTCGGCATCTGTAAAGTCTCTAATAATCGCTGGAACTTCATCTAGACCCGCTAAAGCAGATGCTTTTACTCTTCTTTCTCCTGCTATTATTTCGTATCCTTTTATACTTTTCTTTATTATAATTGGTTGAAATACACCATGTTCTTTTATTGAACTTGCAAGTTCCTCTAGTGCTTCTTGATCAAAAACTTGACGTGGTTGATACGGGTTGCTTCTTAACTCTGCTATTTTTACTTTGGTAATTGCTTCTTTTGGAGTTTCAGTTAAAATTTTTTCTTCCATTTTATCATAGGCAATTGGTTCATTATAAAATAATTCTTCTAATCCTCTGCCTAGCGCTCTTCTCTTACTGTTGTTTTCCATTGCGTTCAATCACTTCCTTTGCTAAATTTATATAAGCTTCGGACCCTCTGCTTTTTGGATCATAAGCAATAATTGGTTCTCCATGTGATGGAGCCTCTGTCAATCTAACTAGTCTTGGAATGATAGTATTATATACTTTTTCTTTAAAAAACTTTCTTATATCGTCTACTACTTCAAATCCTAAATTTGTTCTAGAGTCTAACATAGTTAATAGAACACCTTCAATGTTTAATGTTGGATTCAAACTTTTTTGTGCCAGCATTATCGTTTTTAATAATTGAGTAATACCCTCTAAGGCAAAAAACTCACATTGTACTGGTATTATAACTGAATCAGATGCTGTTAGGGCATTTGTTGTAATTAGTCCTAATGAAGGAGGACAATCTATAATTACAAAATCAAAACTTTCTTTTAAATCAATTAAATGTCTTTTTAATTGTTCACCCTTTAAAAAACCTGATTCTTGTTTGCTTTTTTCTACCAATTCTATATCTAGTCCTGCTAGGTTAATAGTTGCTGGTAAAACATATAAATTTTTATATTTTGTTTTAATCATTGCTTCTTCTATTTTACATTCATCAATTAATACATCATAAACGCTTTTCTCTATATCCCCTTTATTTATTCCGACACCAGTAGTTGTATTTCCTTGAGGATCCAAATCTATTAATAATACTTTTTTCCCTAATACTGCTAATGATGCAGAAAGATTTATACTAGTTGTAGTTTTTCCAACCCCACCTTTTTGATTTACTAACGAAATAACCTTTCCCATCTAATCACCCATTTTCCATTTTTTACTTAATATATTGTATCAAATATTATTGTTTTTTTAAATGCTTTTATGAAAAAAAGTAGATTTTTGTCTACTTTTATTGCATATTCGTTTTATCTAATTTAATGATTACTTGATATGATTTTGTAAAGTTCATTTCATCTATATCTGCTTTTACATTATGTTTTCTTAATTCTGATACTAAGTTTCTAATCATTTCTACAGACTCTTGGACACTATAATTTTCTGGGTTTATATTTTCAGCTTTTTCTTCTTTAGCATCTAAAAATAGTGTTTTATTAATATCCGTTGGTTTTCTTAGATTTGAAGATAATCCTGGAAATTCATTTTGATTTTCTGATGTATTAAGCGGAATATTCTCCACATTTTTCGTATGAACTTCTGGTGGTAATTCTACAGATATTAGGTCTGGTGTTTTAAAGTAGTCTTCTGTTTTCTCATCTTGATCCTTCTCTAAGTCTTTTTTTACGATTCCTTCTGCTGGTGTTATAAATTTATAATCACTGTTTTCCTTGTTATTATTTTTTACTGATGGTATATTTAATAAACTATCTAGATCTCCTGTTGGTTTAGATGTATTATTTATATCCATTGATTTTGATTTTATATCCTCTATATTAGGATTTGTAGTAGATATCAGATCCACTTTATTACTTGAATCCATCTCATCTTCATCATCATCTATTTCTCCATAATTTATAAATTTCGGAGTGTTTTCCATTTGTTCCCCTTCTGGTGGGGCAATTACTACTTTACCATAGTTAGAATTTTCCTCTGGTAAATCTGTTGTTGGCATTAATGGATTATTATTTACAAAATCTGCTGTTGACGCTACTACTTTGGAGTCTGGTATTTGCATAGTTTCATTATTCATAGTTACAATATCTTCCATACCTTTCTTTGAATCTTTTTGATAAGTATCTTTTATTAATTGTTCAAGATTTCTTACGGTCATTCTTTCTGATATTATTTTCTTTAACATATCTTTTTGCTTCTTGGCATCAGGTACATTTAGTAATGCTCTTGCATGACGTTCTGATATTTTTTCTTTTAATACCGCATCTTGAATTTCATCCGGCAAGCTTAAAAGCCTTATTTTGTTAGCTACAGCAGATTGGCTTTTGCCCATTGTTTTAGCAAGTTCTTCTTGTGTCATTTGATCTAGTTCTAATATTTTTTGATAGGTTCTTGCTTCTTCTATAGCATTAAGATTCTTTCTTTGAAGGTTCTCTAGTAAAGCGACTTTAGAACTTTCTTTATCATCTAAATCCCTAATAATTGCAGGTATTTTTGTAAGACCCGCTAAGGCTGAAGCTTTATATCTTCTTTCACCTGCTATTATTTCATATTTTCCATTTACATTTCTAACTATAATTGGTTGAATTACACCATGTTCTTTTATTGATACTGCTAATTCTTTTAAAGCTCTTTCATCAAAAACTTCGCGAGGTTGAAATCTATTTGGAATTATATCGTCTAAATATAAATAAACAACTTCATCTTTGTTCTCTTGATTCATTTTCATCCCTCACTTTTTATTCTTTTTAGTATCCCTATATTATCATTATAGACTATTTTTTTTGTTCTTTCAATAACTATTTTTCTATTTTATAAAGAAAAAGAAGATTTTTATCTCTTCTTTTCAATGTATTTAGACTTTACCTTTTATACTGCTTCTTCCTGTGATGTTTTAGATAGTTCTTTATAATACTCATTTACTATTCGCTTTACTTCATCCTCTGTGAATTTATTATGAGGAAAGTAGTCAATTATAATATTTTTCTATTTATGTTTAACTGATTTGAATATCACCTCATCACGTGTTTTATATCCTACATGAATGTAAATATTATTGATTTTTTTAGTTTGTTATCCATATTTTTTCTATAGCTAATTCTGCCTTTGATAAGGTATTTAATTCTTTCAATTCAATATACTTTTTTAGCTTGTGATAATTCTTCTACTGCCCTATTTTCTCTTAGATTATCTATTTTTAATTATAACTAAACTTCTTAGGCTTTCTTCTTTTGGTAAAGTGAATTTCTCTATTTTTTCTATTTTATATTTTTTATTCATTTTATTTTCCATAGTTTTTGTTAATTCTTCTTCAATATTTCCTTTCATTGCGATAAACGAACCATCTTTTTTAACTAAATGCATTGTATATTTAGTAAGCTTTTCCATATTCGCAACAGCTCTTGCAGTTACTATGTCAAACTTTTCATGATAATCTTCTCCTCTTGTATGAATAGCTTTTATATCTTTTAAATCTAGTTCTTTTATAATTTCATTTAGATAATTTACTCTTTTTTGAAGAGAATCTATTAAGGTTATTTTTAAATTTGGATATACTATTTTTAATATAATTCCTGGAAATCCTGCTCCTGTTCCAACGTCGCATAGGGTTTCAATTTTTGATAAATCAACTACTTTAGTTATAGTTAGACTATCGTAGAAATGTTTTAGATATACATCTTCTTTTTCTGTGATTCTAGTTAGATTAATTTTTTTATTCCATTCTATTAATAAATTATAAAACTTTTCTAGTTTTTCTAATTGTTCTTCTGTTAAAACTATATTTAATTTTTCTAATTCACTCATAAATTCTTCTTTAGTCATTCTTTTTCATCCTTCTTAAATAAACCATTAATATTGAAATATCTGCGGGATTTACTCCACTTATACGAGATGCTTGCCCTATCGTTTTTGGCATTATTTCAGCTAGTTTTTGTCTTGCCTCACTTGCTAAGTTAGGAATATTTTCATAATCAATATTTTCTGGGATTTGTTTTTCTTCTAAAGATAACATCTTTGTAGCTTCTTTATTTGCTTTCTTGATATATCCTTCATACTTAGCATTTATTTCTATTTGTTCTTTTACTTCATCTGAATATGGTATATCTATAAAATGAAGTAAGTCATTTATTTTTATTTCTGGCCTTTTTAAAAACTCATATAGAGATAGTCCATCTTTTAGTGGTGTAGTATTTAGTGTTTCTATATATTCATTTACTTCTTTTTTAGGAGTTATTCTTGTTTCTTTTAATGTGTTTAATAACTTTTTGATATCTTCTTTTTTCTGTGTAAATTGTTGATATTTTTCTTCATTTATTAATCCTACTTGATAACCATAGTCTCTTAACCTTAAGTCCGCATTGTCATGTCTTAGTAATAGTCTATATTCTGCACGTGAAGTTAATAATCTATATGGATCTTTTACACCTTTGGTTACTAAATCATCTATTAATACACCAATATAGGATTCATTTCTTTTTAAAATTAATGGTTCTTTTCCCTCTAATTTTAATGAGGCATTAATTCCTGCGATTAATCCTTGTCCTGCAGCCTCTTCATAACCACTTGTTCCATTGATTTGACCTGCAGTATATAATCCGCTTATTATCTTTGTCTCTAGTGAAGGATATAGCTGTTTTGAATCTATCGCATCGTATTCAATAGCATAAGCGTATTTTAGTATTTTGGCATTTTCTAATCCTGGTAAGCTATGTACCATCATGTCTTGAACATAATTTGGCATACTAGTAGAAAATCCTTGGATATAGATATCATCATAGTAAAGACTTTCTGGTTCTAGGAATAATTGATGACGTTCTTTATCACTAAATCTTACAACTTTATCTTCAATTGATGGACAGTATCTTGGTCCTACTCCCTCTGCATAACCTCCATACATACTTGATTCCTTTAAATGTTTTTTTATTATTTCATGTGTTTCATTTGTTGTATAAATTAAATGACAATTAATTTGGTCTTCTATATCTTTATATACTTTATTGTCAAATGAAAAGGTATGAGGGATACTATCTCCGGGTTCTAATTTTGTTTTCGTATAATCAATTGAGTTTTTATCAATTCTTTGTGGAGTTCCTGTTTTTAATCTTTTTATAGTAAAACCTAACTCTCTTAAATCATCACTTAAGAACTTAGATTCTTTTTCTCCATGAGGTCCTCCTGGTGTTTTATTTTCTCCCACTAAAATAGTTCCTTTTAAGTAGGTTCCTGTTGTTAAAATTACAGCTTTTGCGTATATTTGGGTTCCGTCAAGTAATTTGATTCCTTTGATTTTTTTATCTTCTACTATTAAATGTTCTACCATTCCTTCTTGTACTGTTAAGTTTTTAGTATTTTGTATTGTTTTTAACATTTCTTTGGGATAAGTTATTTTATCTGCTTGAAATCTTAATGCTTGAACGGCTGGACCTTTTTTAGTATTTAACATCTTCATTTGAAGGGCTGCTTTATCAGCGTTTCTTCCCATTTCTCCACCTAGAGCGTCTATTTCTCTTACAACAATCCCTTTAGCTGGTCCTCCAATTGATGGATTACATGGCATATCAGCAATATTTTTTATATTTCCTGTTATTAGTAGGGTTTTATGATTTTTTCTTGCTGAAGCTAAAGAGGCCTCACATCCTGCATGTCCTCCTCCTACTACTATTATTTCATACTCCATTTTATTCACTTCCTATTAAAACTTATTTTTAAAATTTTTTCTCGATTATTCTCTTTTTGCTTTCTTGCAAGTTCAATTTCAAAATATTTTAAGGCTAATATTTCTCCTAAACTATATTTCGTTGTTATTCTTCTATTTGGTATAGTTAGTCCCTCTGCTTGAAATTTTTTTACCCATTCTCTTGTGAAAAGAAGAGAATCATGTTTTTTTACCTTCGGACTTCTTTGTTCTAAATTATTAGTTTCATAGTTGTATTCTATTATTTCACCTATAGATTGGTCACTTATTTTTTTGTTTATTAATAAATATGAATTTCCATCTTCTATTGCTTTATTTATCCACAATTGATTAAATAAAATTGAATTTTTCTTTGTTATTTTTTCCATATTAACCTACTTTCCTACACAAAACTTTTCAAATAGATTGTCTATTATTTCTTCACTATAGGTTTCTCCTATTATTTCTCCTAATGTATCAAAACAGTTCTTTAAATCTATTTCTACCATATCAATTGGTAAGTTATTTTTTATTCCTTCTTCTGCCTCTAGTAAGCTTTCTAGCGATTTCTTAGCTAGGGAGATTTGTCTTGCGTTCGTTAAATAAGTATAGTCTTTACTGGTTAGAGTTTCTAAATTAAATAATTCCTTTATTTTCTCTTTTAATGAGTTAATTCCTTCTAAACTATTTGTGTTTGTTTCTATGCTATTTTTGATATTATAATTACTCATATCAATTTTTTTCTCTAAATCATTTTTATTTAAGACTACAATTCTTTGTTTATCTTTTGTTTTTTCTAGTATTTCTTTATCTTCTTTAGTTAGTTGTTCATTACTATTTAATACAACTATTACTAAATCCGCATCATCAATCATAGAAAGGCTTTTTTCTACTCCTAGTTTTTCTACTACATCTTCTGTTTCCCTTATTCCTGCGGTATCAATTATATTTAAAAGAACTCCATCTAAATAGATTTCTCCTTCTACAATATCTCTAGTTGTTCCAGCTATATCTGTGACAATCGCTTTATTTTTTGCTAATAATTTATTTAGAATACTACTCTTTCCAACATTAGGACGCCCAATTATTACTGTTTTTATTCCTTCTTTTATAATGTTAGAATTTTTAGACTCTTCAATAACACTCTCTAATTCTTTTTTCATATAGGTTATTTCTTCTTTTATTTTTTCTTTTGTAACTACTTCTATATCGTAATATTCTGGATAATCTATATTTACTTCTATTGATGATAAAAGTTGTTTTAGTTTTTCTCTAAACGTTTTAATCATATTAGAAACTGATCCATTTAATTGGGATAAGGCTAATTTTCTTGCTTCTTCACTTTTACTATCGATTATATCCATTACTGCTTCACTTTGTGATAGGTCTATTCTTCCATTTAAAAATGCTCGTTTTGTAAATTCTCCTGGTTCTGCAAGTCGTGCTCCATTATTTAGCATTGTTTCTAAAACTTTATTTGTAGAAAAAATTCCACCATGACAATTTATCTCTACTACGTCTTCTGTTGTAAAAGTTTTTGGAGATTTCATAACTGATACTAATACTTCATCTATTATTTCATCTTTATCTGTTATATGACCATAGTTTATAGTATGGGAAGATACTCTAGTTAAATCTTTTCCTTTAAAACTTTTATTAACTAGTTCTATAGCATCTTTACCGCTTAGTCTAACAATGGATATAGCTCCTACTCCCATAGCAGTTGATATTGCAACTATTGTATCGTTCATTATGATTCCTCCTTTTTCACTGTATATTATAGCATAGTTAATTCATATTGGTTAGGAAAAGTTTAATTTAAAAGAAAAAGAAGATTTTTAGTCTTCTTTAGGTTTAATTATTACATAGCGATTAGGTTCTTCTCCTTCACTTTCTGTATATACTTTTTTATTATTAGTTAAAATATTATGAACTATTCTTCTTTCATAGGAATTCATAGAATCTAATTTAGCTTCTACCTTTGTTTGATATACTTCTCTTGCAATGTTTTTAGCTAGTCTTTCTAAGGATTTTTCATGTTTTTCTTTATAGGCATTAATATCTATTAGAAATTTGTAAGATTTTCCTATTTCTTTTTTTATATATTGACCAGTAATAATTGATAAAGCGTGTAGATTTTTTCCATTTTTACCAATTAGTAATCCATCATTATCAGAGAAAATTGTATAGGTTGGAATATTTTCTTTTGTTTTCACTTCAATATTTGCAGTGAAACCTAAATCTTTTAATAATTTATTTAGGTAATCTTTGATTTCTTTTACTACTTCTCTATTTTCTATTACTTCTATTTCTACTTTTTTACTTTTGAATAGACCGCCTTTTGTGGTTTCTAATTCTTTTATAATTAGATTTTCTTCTAATTCTTGCAAATCTATTTTTGCGTTATTGATTGCTTCTTCTTTTGTTTTACCTGTATATCTATGCTTTTCCATTTACTTCCTTACTCCTTTTCACTAATATATTTTGAACTATTGTAAATAAATTTGAAGTGATCCAATAGATTCCTAATGCTGATGGCATGAATAATGAAGTTATTATAATCATTACACTCATCATTATCGGCATCATTTTCATATTTGGATCTTGTGCATTTCCTGTTAAGTTCATCTTTAATGAATAGAAAGTTGTAACTGCGATAAGTAAAACAAGGATTAGATAAGCAAACCAAGTAGCTGATGTTATTCCAACAGATGGAGTTGTTCCTAATTGTAAGAATAAAAATTTGTCTTCAAAAATGGCTGGAGTTCTTTGTACCGCTTCAAAGAAAGCTATAAATAAAGGTAATTGAATCATAGAAAATAGACATCCGGACATAGGATTTATATTATATTTTTTATAAATCATCATCATCTCTTGACTTTGTTTCATCATAGAATCTTGATCCTGTTTATCTTTATATTTCTTTTGTATACGATCAATCTCAGGTTGCGCTTTTTTCAATAATTCTGATTGCATAGCAGTCTTTTTCGTTATTGGAAAAGCTATTAATCTTATTATTAAACTTATTATTATTAATGATATAGCATAATTTCCAATTGCTCTTCCTAAGGCTAGTAAAACAAAAGCTAATGGTTTTACAAAGATACTTGTCCATAATCCTTCATATTTTCCTGATGTTATTTTGAATTCATCACAAGTTGGTAATTTGTCCACTTTCACACCATTTTTCTTATATGCTTTTAATGTTTCTTTATTAGTTGGTTGACATATTATATTTTTAGTTAGATTTTGACCTGTTATTTCATTTTTTACAGGTTTCTTATTAGAATCAGTTAATGTTGTTGTACATCCAGTTGCGATTAATAGTAAAACTAAGACTAATAATAGTTTAAATTTGTTTTTTGCATTTTTTTTCATTGGAATTTCCTTTCTTTATATATAATAATGATAGTAGTTGTTCCTTTAAGTTATTATAATCTGCATCTTTTGCAAAGGCTCTTAATATTATAATATAATCATTATTTTTTATCTGTAATTTATTAGATTTATCAATAATATCTCTTATTTTTCTTTTCATTTTATTTCTGTATACAGCATTTCCTAACTTTTTTCCGACAGATATTCCGAATCTACTATAAGGTAAATTATTGTTTTCCTTATATATTATAAAACTTTTATTTTTTAGGATATTTCTTTTTTTTATGATTCTATCAAAATCATATTTGTTTTTTACTATATATAATTTTTTCATTATATCACCTATTCTTTAGTAGTAAAAAACCACTGATTAACAGCGGTATATTATTTACAAAGGTTCTTACGCCCCTTACGACGACGACGATTTAAAATGTTTGTTTTTTTACGTGCAAAAAAACCTAATTTTTTAGCTTTTTTACGATTGTTTGGTTGATATGTTCTTTTCATTCCTTCCACCTCCAGACATAAATCTACATTATTATAATAATAATATGGGCTTTTTGTCAATTAAAACTTATGATTTTCCTTAAATTTTGAGTTTTCTACAATTTCCACAATATTGTGGAAAGGAAAAATTTATAATGTTAATTAAAATCTGTGGAAAATGTGGAAAACTATTATTTATCCTTATTATATATATGAATAAACAGTGGAAAAAATTGTGAATTATCTGTGAATTCTTTTTTTTTTGTTTTTTTTGTTTATTTTTTCAACAATTTAAGTTAAAATATTGGTATAAATTTTGTCTTGTGGGGAGATGGTGGAATGAATGTCGACATTTTGTGGTCTAATTTTTTAGCTCAAGTTAAAGACGATTTGACTTCACTGTCTTTTGATACTTGGTTTAAAGATACAGAATTACATAAATTAGATAATGGTAAAGCTTATATTATTGTGCCTATGCCAATACATAAAAAACATTTGTCTGATAATTATTCTAATTTAATAACAGAAAGGTTAAATGATGTTACAGGAACTAATTTTGAACTTATATTTCTGTTAAAAGAGGAGATTGAAGAAGAAAAGTCACTTAATAATATAGTAGAAAAGCAGGTTATTAATGAAGGGGTTCCACAGAATCAAATTCAATCTAATTTAAAAAATAAATATACGTTTGAGAATTTTATAGTAGGTAATAGTAATAAATTTGCACATGCTGCGGCATTATCGGTTGCAGAAAATCCTGGTAATATGTATAATCCTTTATTTATATATGGGAATAGTGGACTTGGGAAAACGCACTTGATGCATGCGATAGGTAATTATATAGTTAACAATAGTAATAGGAAAGTTTTATATGTTACCAGTGACCAATTTATTCAGGATTTTATTGGTATTAATAAAAAAGATGATAAGGGAACTAACTTTAATTATGTTGATTTTTTTAAGAATAAATATAGAAATATAGATGTTTTAATTATTGATGATATTCAATTTCTGGGAGGGGCCACACAAACACAACAGGAATTTTTCCATACTTTTAATACTTTATATAATGATAGTAAACAAATTATTATCTCATCTGATAGATCACCAGATGATTTGAAATTATTAGAAGATCGTTTAAGAACAAGGTTTTGTTGGGGGCTGACTGTTAATATTTTTCCACCAGACTTTTCTTTAAGAACAGAAATCCTCAAGAAAAAAATAGTTGCTGGTAACTTTGAAAAGGAGATACCAATGGATGTAATAGAGTATATTGCATCTAATATTGGTACTGATGTTAGACAACTAGAAGGTTCTATTACAAGGCTTATTGCTTATTCTACAATTATGGGTGGAGCTGAGATAACACTTGATCTAGCAATTGAGGCGCTTAAAGACTTTATCAGTAAAGGAATGAGTGAAAAAAATGATGTTCATCGAATACAGAAAATCGTTTCTGAATATTTTCAAATTTCTGTTGAAGATATAAGAAGTAAGAAGCGAAGTTCTAATATTTCTTTTCCAAGACAAATCGCTATGTATTTATGTAGGACAATGACTAGTGAGTCTTTTCCTAAAATAGGAACAGAGTTTGGTGGAAAAGATCATACTACAGTGATGCATTCTGTTGAAAAGATAGAAAAAGAAATAAAGGTTAATAAAGATTTAGCTAATATTATAGAAAAACTTAAGAAAGATATAGGAATTGTGTAAAAAAAATAATTATTAACTATTTTTCCACAGGAAAAAATATGCTAAAATCTTTAATAGATAAAGGAAAGAAGGGTTTTTAACTTTTTCCACAGTAATAATAAAAATAATTAAAAAGAAAGAAGGAATATATATGAAATTAACAATTAAAAAGGAATTATTATTGGAATCATTAAATAAGGTGTCAAAGGCTATTTCAACAAAGAACTTAATACCTGTACTTGCTGGTATTAAATTTGAGTTAAAAAAGAATAAATTAACATTAACTGCCAGTGATAATGATATTACTATTCAAACTATTATAGAATCTACTAATGATGATGATTTTAAGGTAGAAAGGGAAGGAAGTATTATTATTCAAGGTAAATATGTATTAGATATAGTTAGAAAGTTACCTGATAAGTATATTAATATAGAAGTAATCGATGAATTAAAAATATTAATATATACTGAAAACAGTGAGTTTAATTTGAATGGTATTAGTGAAAGTGAATATCCTAATATAGGTTTAGAGGAAAGTAAGAAAAAAATAGTTATTAATTCTTCGTTATTTAAAAATATTGTTAATCAAACAGCTTTTGCTTCTTCAAATGAAGAAAGTAAACCTGTATTAACAGGAATTAATTTTAATATAGCTGGTGATGTTTTAGAATGTAATTCTACAGATTCTTATAGACTTGCTCGTAAAGTTATAAAATTAGATAAGGCAAGTGAAGAAAATTATAACATTGTTATACCTAGTCATAATATTGTTGAATTTTCAAGAATTATTGGTGAAGATGAGGATGTTGAATTACATATCTTTAATAATAAGATATTATTTAAGACTGGAAATTTAAAATTTGAATCTCGTCTTATAAATGGGACTTATCCTAATACTTCTAATTTATTACCAGATGATTCTTTCTTAGTTGTTAGTACTAATTTAAATGCCTTTTATGATGTAATTGATCGTGTTAGTATCTTAACTAGTGATAAGGAGAAAAATATTGTTACATTAGAAACTAATGGTGATACATTGATTCTTAGAAGTTCTTCTGCAGAAATTGGTAGGGTAGAAGAGAAAATGGCAATAAATAAGAATAATAATGAAGATATTAAGATATCTTTTAGTGCAAAATATATGATGGAAGCTTTAAAAAGTTTTTCAACAGAAACTGTGGATATTCATTTTGTAGGAGAAATTAAGCCAATTTTAATAAAATCTAGTGAAGATGAAACATTAACTCAATTGGTATTACCAATAAGAACTTATTAGGAAAAATGCTAATTTATTAGCTTTTTTTTTGGAATTTTATTTTTTATTGATAATAATATATATGAAAGCTTCTTTTGTTTATAAATCGACACAAACAGACAAAAGAAGGTATTATATTATAGCTGAAGCACGGAAGAGTGTTTTCTAAGGGGGAAAATTATGGAATATGAGATTAGTAATGGTACTTTAGCAATTGTACCGAATGATGCAGAGACTAGTTTGGTTTATGAAGATGAAGAAAGATATTTTATAAATCAAAAGCCTTTTAAGATAATGGAAGAAAGTTGTAAGTATTTTGGAAGTAGTTATAGTGGAAGAAAGGAAAGTTCTAAATCTATTTTAGGTGCGGAATATAAAGTTCCTATTATAGTTGAAGATAGTGATAATTTGATTGTATTTCCAACAACTTCACCACAGGCGGATGATTGTGCTTGGATTTCCTTAAAAAGGGTGAAAAAATTTGAAAAAATCGATAGTAATAATACAAAAATTGTTTTTGATAATAATAAAGAAATAATAGTTCCTGTTTCTTATAGGTCAATAGAAAATCAAGTTTCTAGAGCTTCTAGGCTAGATTTGATTATGAGAAACAGAAAACAAAAATAGAATTAAATGCAATTATATATAAATGATTAAAATAGTTATAAAAATAATGATATTATAACTATTTTTTAGTGCTTTATAGAGGATTTTATGGTATAATATTCTTGTATGTATAGGAATACTGAGATAGGGGATAGGTGACCTTAATGAGTCTTATTTTACGTTCTGATTGAAAATCACTAAAATTAATTTAATAAATTTTAGAAATTATAACTCTGTTGCATTAAAATTAGGAGATCATATGAATATTTTTCTAGGTGACAATGCTCAGGGTAAAACAAATATATTGGAGGCTATAACAATTCTTTCTTTGACTAAGTCACATCGAATTGGAATAAGTCCTAATATTATTATGTTTAATAAAAAGAAGGCTAAAATAAAAGGAGTAATAAAGAAAGATAAGATTATTACTAAGTTGGGAGTAGAATTAACAGATGATAGTAAAAAGCTTACTGTTAATACGGATGAGATAAGAAAGGTGGCAGATTACATTTCAAATTTAAATGTGATTGTATTTACTCCTGATGATTTAGAAATAATTAAAGGATCACCTAGCATAAGAAGAAATTTGTTAAATATTCAGCTTTCACAAATATCTAAAGTTTATTTAAATACTTATAATGAATATAATAAACTCTTAAAGACGAGGAATGAATATTTAAAAATATTATTTAATAATTCCATAGCCGATGTTAATTATCTAGATATTATAACAGATAAATTAATAGAAAAGGCTATCATTATATATCAGATGCGAAAGGAATATTTGGATTTGATTAATGAGAATATTAATAATAATTATAAGAATATTACTGGAGAAGAGTTTCTAAGAGTAGAGTATATTCCAAATATTGAGTTTGCTAATTATGATAATGAATCTATTCGAAAAAAATTAAAACATCAATATAAGAGGTATTATCAAAAGGAATTAAATTATGGCATGACTTTATATGGTCCTCATCGTGATGATTTTTCCTTTATACTTAATGATATTAATTTAAAGTTTTTTGGATCACAGGGACAACAGAAGGTAGCGGTTCTTGCTTATAAGTTGTCAGAGATTCCAATATTTGAAAGTGTTTGTGGTACTTTACCAGTTTTACTTTTAGATGATATATTTAGTGAATTGGATGTAAAAAAGAGAAATAAATTGTTGAAGTTAGTTGGTAGTGATATTCAAAGTATAATTACAACCACTGATTTAAAAAGTATTAATAAAAGATATTTAAATGATGCTTATATATACAAAGTGGAAAATGGAAATATAGAAAGAAAGTAGGTAATAAAATGAGTGAAGAAAAGGTAGAACAAGCTTATGATTCATCAGCGATACAGGTTTTAGAAGGATTAGAGGCTGTCAGAAAGAGACCAGGAATGTATATAGGTACTACTGATGTAAAAGGTCTTCATCATTTAGTTTGGGAGATTGTTGATAACTCAATAGATGAAGCTTTAGCTGGATATTGTAATAATATTGAAATTGTTATTAATAAAGATAACAGTATTACTGTTAAAGATGATGGTAGAGGTATACCAGTTGAAGTTCATCCGAAGACTGGAAAAAGTACTGTTGAAACAGTTTATACAGTCCTACATGCTGGAGGAAAGTTCGGTGGTGGAGGATATAAAGTTTCTGGAGGACTTCATGGAGTAGGTGCTAGTGTTGTAAATGCTTTATCTAAATGGGTAGAAGTAAAAGTATATAAAAATTCTAAGGTGCATTATATTCGTTTTGAGAATGGTGGTCATACTGTAGAACCATTGCAAGTTATTGATACTTGTGAGGAGAATAGAACTGGTACTTATGTAACTTTTAAACCTGATCCAGAAATTTTTGATACTGATATTTATGATTATAATACTTTGATGGTTAGAGTTAGGGAATTAGCATTCTTGAATAAGGGGTTAAGACTAACATTAAGAGACGATAGAGATGAAGAAGATACAACAGGTGAGACTTTCTTATATGAGGGTGGAATTAGTGAATATGTTAGATTTATAAATCAGGGAAAAACACCAATTCATGAAAATATTATTCACTTAGAAGGTGCAGAAAACGATGTAATGTTTGAAGTGGCATTACAATATAATACAGGATATAACGAAAACATTTATTCCTTTGTTAATAATATTAATACACATGATGGTGGTACTCATGAGGAAGGTGTAAAGAGGGCACTTACAAGGGTAATTAATAGTTATGCAAGAAAGAATAATATACTTAAGGAAAAGGATGAGTCATTAACAGGTGATGATGTTAAAGAGGGATTAACAATGATTGTCTCTTGTAAGCATCCAAATCCTCAATTTGAAGGACAAACTAAG
This sequence comes from uncultured Mycoplasmatota bacterium, assembly GCA_948465965.1. Taxonomy (GTDB): domain Bacteria; phylum Bacillota_I; class Bacilli_A; order RF39; family UBA660; genus CAJMSU01. Next base: position 1,500 of record CAOJYR010000021.1, on the reverse strand, counting down.
GGTAGACTTGGTAATTCAGAGGTTCGTAAGCTTGCAGATAATGTTTTTGCGGCAGGATTTGAGAAGTTTTTATTGGAAAATCCGGATGAGGCTAAAACTATTGTGGAAAAAGCTATGCTTGCTTGTCGTGCTCGTCATGCAGCTAAAAAAGCACGTGAAATTACTAGAAAGAGTGATTTAGCAATTACTAATTTCTTTGGTAAGTTATCTGATTGTAAGAGTAAGGATCCTAAAGTATCTGAAATATTTATAGTCGAGGGAGATTCAGCTGGTGGTTCTGCTAAAAAGGGAAGAGATGCTATGACTCAGGCTATATTACCACTTAGAGGTAAGATTTTAAATGTAGAAAAGAATAGATTGGATAGAGCTTTAGGGAATGAAGAAATAAGAACAATAATTACAGCCTTTGGTACTGGTATTGGTGATGAATTTAATTTAGAAAAGCTTAGATATGACAAAATTATAATTATGACCGATGCTGATGTTGATGGATCTCATATCAGAGTATTGTTACTTACTTTATTTTATAGATTTTTTAAACCTATTGTAGAAGCAGGGCATATTTATGCTGCACAACCACCTTTATATAGAATTATGCATGGTAAAACAAGAAAATATGTATTAGATGATAAAGAATTAAATGAATACTTAAATTCATTACCAGATAATGTAAGGGGAAAGGCTGAAATTGCTCGTATGAAGGGATTAGGAGAGATGGATGCTGAAGAATTAAACGAGACTACAATGGATATTAATCAAAGAACATTAAGAAAAATAACTGTAGATGATTGTATGGCTGCTGATGCAATTTTTGAAAAATTAATGGGTGAAGATGTAGAACCTAGAAGAAAATTTATAGAAGAAAATGCACAGTATGTACAAAACTTGGATGTGTAGGAGGTAAATTATGGAAAATGAAAATAACAATGTAATAGATGAGGTTCAAAACTCTCAATTTGGTGAGGCTTTTCATGAAAGAGATAGTTTATCTGAAAATAATATTGTAACAGAGGTAAAGGATTCTTTTCTTGATTATGCAGTTAGTGTTATTACTTCTCGTGCTTTACCTGATCTTAGAGATGGTTTAAAGCCAGTTCATCGTCGTATTTTATGGAGTATGTATAAATCTGGTTATACTCCTGATAAACCTCACAGAAAGAGTGCTAAAACGGTCGGAGAAGTTATGGGTAATTATCATCCTCATGGTGATTCTTCTATTTATGAAGCTATGGTTCGAATGGCACAAGATTTTAATCAACGTTATTTGTTGGTTGATGGTCATGGTAACTTTGGTAATATTGAGGGTGATGGTGCTGCAGCGATGCGTTATACAGAGTCAAGATTATCAAAGATATCTCTTGAATTATTACGTGATATTGGTAAAGATACTGTTGAAATGGGTAAAAATTTTGATGAATCATTAGATGAGCCTGCTGTTTTACCTAGTAGATTTCCTAATATTTTAGTTAATGGTACTATGGGTATTGCTGTTGGTATGGC
>CAOJYR010000020.1 GCA_948465965.1 uncultured Mycoplasmatota bacterium | reverse complement strand
AACAGAGATTTCTCTTTTTGTATGCATTCCCCAAACCATTTTACACTATCAAAGTAATCATAGCACTTGAAAATCAACGAAAAATATGGTATAATATGCCCACAAAAGGGGGATAGTGCTATGATAGAATTTAGAAATAGTAATCAAATGAAAGATTTTATGAAAAAAGAATCAAGAAGATTAAATATTAGCATTCAAAATGTCTATAGCACCTATGTTTCAAGAAGCTTTTTAGAGAGATTAAGTAAATACAATAATAACGATATATTAGTAAAAGGCAGCTCAGCAGAGGTAGCTTATTTAGGAAGCCTAGTAAGGTCTATCACAGATGTAGATCTAGCTACTATAAAAAGTTTTTCGTCAAATAAAGAACTATTTAAAAGGGTATTATCTGATGAAACTACAGATAGGTTGAAATTTAAATTAGTAAGAGACCCCAAGCAAACACGAACTGGAATATATAAAATACCACTAGAAGTTGACTTTGACCAAATGAGACAGCCTTTAGGAGTTGACCTACAAGAAAATTATAATAGATTAATAGAACCCCAAATAAGAGTAATGCCCGCAATATTTGAAGGAGATAAACCTTTTGAAATAATAACTCCATCTTTTGAAGAATACCTTGCCGAAAAAATGTGCATTATCCTAGAAAGTAATAAGCCAGACATTTTAAATACAAGAGTAAAAGATTTTTATGATATATATCAACTACATGGTGGTAAGTATGATCCAGATAAATTAACAGAATACTTTAAACAAATGATAAAGTTAAGAGGAAAAATAGCCATTGAAGATGCTAAAACACTTTATTTAAATAAGAAATTTATAAATGAGCATGAAGGAGTTTGGGATTCTACAAAAAGAAAATATAATTTTCTAGATAAAGAGATAGATTTAGAGGGTGCTGTATATTATACAAGGGCCGTTATAAGAGAACAGTTACAAAAAAATGGACAGGAAATGGCTGATAATATTGGAATACAATATCAGAAAAAAATATAAAGAACGAAAAGTTCTTTTTTTCATACATTATTATAGGTGATTAAAATGTATGAACGCGCAACAAAAAGAGTTGTTGTAGATGCTGGCCATGGTGGTAATGATCCTGGCGCAATAGGTAATGGTATGCAAGAAAAAGATTTAACATTACAAGCAGCACAATATATGTATAAAAGATTACAAGAACTAGGAATACCTGCCTCCATTACTAGAGACTCAGATGAAAGCTTATCACGTCAGGAAAGAATAGATAGTGCATTTACATTTGGAAAAGATCCCGACGTTATATTAGTATCAAACCATATTAATGCAGGTGGTGGTGAAGGTGCCGAAATAGTCTATGCTTTAAGAAACGATTCAACGTTAGCCGATATGGCTTTAAATAATATAGGAGAAGCGGGCCAAATAAAACGCAAAGTTTATCAAAGAAGGCTACCAGAGAATCCTAATCAAGATTATTACTATATTATTAGAGAAACAAAACCTACAGAAGCTATTTTAGTAGAATATGGTTTCATAGATAATGCAAAAGACGCTGCAAAACTAAAAAATAATTTGGATAGTTATGTAGAAGGTGTTGTAAAGGCCATTGCAGAATATTCAAATGTAGCTTATACCCCACCAGGAGTAACTGGAGAAACCTACACAGTGCAAAGAGGGGATACACTATATAAAATAGCAAATATGTTTAACACAACAGTGGCAGAGTTACAACGATTAAATAACCTAACTTCAGACACATTAACTATAGGACAAGTATTACAAATTAGACAACAAGCTGAAATACCATCTGATACTATGACTTATACAGTACAAAAGGGAGACACTCTATATAAAATAGCAGATATGTTTAATACAACAGTAGCGGAAATAAAACGATTAAATAACTTAACCTCAGACATAATAAGTGTAGGTCAAGTATTGAGAGTTAAAGAACAAGAAAGTCTGCCCGAATTACCAAATGACATAACAATTTATACAGTGCAAAGAGGAGATACCTTATATGATATTGCTAATAAATTCAATACAAGTGTAGATACTATTAAACAGTTAAATAACTTAACCTCAAATAATATTTATATTGGTCAAGAACTAAGGGTACCAGCGAATGAAATAGAAGATGAAGAAGAATATATAATATATGAAGTTGTAAAGGGAGATAGTCTTTGGTCTATAGCGCAAAGATTTGGAATTACAGTTGACGAATTAATTAATCTAAATAATTTAACATCAATAAACCTTCAAATAGGTGACCAATTAAAGGTACCAGGTTCTAATAATAGCAAAACGTATACAGTTAAAAATGGCGATACTTTGTGGTCAATTGCAAAATCAAATAATATTACTGTAGATGAGTTAAAATCTGCAAACAACTTAACTTCAAATTTATTAAGTATAGGGCAAGTTCTTATAATACCAAGATAGGGTATATAGGAACTTTTTTATACAAAAAAAAGAGACCCAAGTCTCTTATATACTATGCAGTTTTCTTTCTAGCAAACCATACTCCACCAATAATTCCACTAGTAACTAGTAAAATTAAAATAACCGCAACAATATCACTAGAATAATCCTTTTTGCTCTTAGAAGTAGTATTATCTAAATAATTCATAATATCGTATCTATCAGATGGAGCTTGATCATATACTTCCTTAATTTTAGATTTTATTTCATCATCATAATCAGTAGAATAACCATTCCATGATTGATCACCAATGATAATATAAGGAACACCTTGAGCTTCTTCTCCACGAGCCTCAGCAACCTTTTCCATTAAATCAGCATTTTCAGTATTATACCAAGTCTCATAGTCAACTAATTTAAAATAACTTCCATATTCTTCTTGAATACTTTCAAAAAATTCCTCAGCCTCAGCACAATGAGAACATCCCTCACCTCTAAAGAAATAAATATTAACTTTATTGTCTTCCTCTGAAGTACTAGAAGTACCAGCTTCATCTGCAAATACTGAACAAGGAATAAGTAAAACCCCTACCATTATAGCTAATAATAATTTTAATTTTTTCATATTATACCTCCTAAAATAATGATACCACAAATTAAAAAAATATAAAAATAAAATAGTGTAAAAATACACTATTAAATAAAATTTCATCTATTCTTCACAAAATATCTTTATTTATGATTATCTTTATCAATATCTTCGATAGGAATATATAACTTACATTTACAAATACCCTCATTTATGAATTCATCACAAGGACATAAAGTAGTATCATCAACATTAACACGACAAGGGCAATGTCCATTTTTTTTTTCTAATCCTTTGATAATAATATCAACATATTTTTGATCAGGGTTAATTCTAAAATTTTTCAAGAAAATTCGCCTCCATTACTAATATATAAATTATAATATTAAATATTACTACAGTCAAATTCAGGAATAAAACTTTCAGATTGGCTTTCTCCATCCTGGATAAAAGCATTAGTAATTCCTAAATCAAGAGCATAATTAATTACTTCATCATATTCATCCTTAGCAACTCTTCTATTAAGATTAGGAAACTTATCACATTTATTAATAGGTGTATATTGATTCATTATACTAATAATTATATGGTCTTTATATTTACTATATAAATATTTAATAATTCTCTTTGCATCATCGACATGATTAGGTAAGATTAAAACTCTAACTATAAGACCACGTTTTAATAAATCATCATCCCCGATTACAAAAGAGCCAACCTGTTTATACATTTCATCAATTGCTAAAGAGGCATACTTAAAATAGTCATTACAATGTGAATATTGAATTCCAAGATCTGAATCAAAATACTTTAAATCTGCTAAGTATACATCAACAATTTTATCTAACATTTGTATTGTTTCGACATTTTCATAACTGCTTGTGTTATAAATAACAGGTATTTTAAGTTCTTTATTTTTTAATTTTTGTAGTGAACTAACAATTTGTGGAACATAATGAGTAGGGGTGACTAAATTAATATTAAGAGCTCCCCTCTCTTGCAATTTAAGGCAAATTTCTTGAAATTTTTCATTACTAATTTCCCTTCCATAGCCACCATTAGAAATTTTTTGGTTCTGACAAAAGATACACTTCAAATTACAATTAGAAAAAAATATAGTCCCACTACCTCTATCACCAGATATAACAGGCTCTTCCCACATATGAAGACTATAATGTGCTATTTTAATTTTATCTGTTGCGCCACAAAAACCAACTTCCTGATAACGATTAACAAAACAATTTCTGGGACACAAGCTGCATCTTTCTAAAATATCCATAAAATTACCTCATGATTATTTTACCATAATATGAAGAAAAGAACTATAATTATAAAACGCCAAAAGAGAGATAGTTTTAATTAGACAGATTTCCACAGTTATTGTGGAAAAAGAGATAATATAAAATAGATAAAACATCTAATTTTTAAATATTTTAGTCTATAAAAACAATTTAACTCATAGAATTTTCTAGGAGGATATATATGCTAAATGGACTAAGTAAAAAAGAAGTTATTGAAAACAGAAAAAAATATGGTACAAATCAAATAAGTAGTAAAGAAAAAAACAGTTTTTTAAAACTGTTTTTAGAAGCTTTAGGAGACCCTATAATCAAAATATTGCTAATTGCACTTGCTATAAAAACTTTATTCTTATTTCATGATTTTGATTGGTTTGAAACACTAGGAATAGTTATAGCTATTTTTATAGCCTCATTTATTTCAACAATATCAGAGTATGGAAGTGAGGAAGCTTTTAATAAACTACAAGAAGAATCATCAAAAATAAATTGTAAAGTAAAAAGAGAGAATAAGGTAATGGAAATTCCTATAGAAGAAGTAGTAGTAAATGACTTAGTAATATTACAAACTGGGGATAAAATACCAGCTGATGGAAAGATAGTATCAGGAAGTATTACAGTAGATGAATCTAGTTTAAATGGAGAAACAAAAGAAGCGAAAAAAGAAAAAGATAGTAAAGTATATAGAGGAACTGTAGTATATTCTAAAGAAGCATATATGCTTGTAGAAAAAGTAGGAGATCAAACATTCTATGGGCAAATGGCCAAAGAACTACAAGAAAAAACACCAGATAGTCCTCTAAAAATTAGATTAAGAGAACTTGCACAAATCATAAGTAAAATAGGTTATATAGGTGCAATACTAGTATCAGTATCATTTTTGTTTTCTGAAATATTTATAGAAAATTCTTTTGATATGACAAAAATTATCGCAACGATTACAAACTTACCTAAAATGTTTAATATTATTTTATATGCCCTAACATTAAGTGTAACTATAATAGTAGTAGCGGTACCAGAAGGTCTACCTATGATGATAACCTTAGTATTATCATCCAATATGAAAAGAATGTTAAAAAATAATGTTTTAGTAAGAAAAATGGTAGGAATAGAAACCGCAGGTAGCCTAAATATTCTTTATACTGATAAAACAGGAACATTAACCAAAGGAAAACTTGAAGTAGTAGGATTTCTTTCAGGTGACTTAAAAGAGTATACATCAGAGCATGAGCTAATGAACAAACGAGAACTTCACTATCATATCAAAAATAATTGTTTATATAACAATAGTAGTTATTATGATGAGGACCATAAAGCATTAGGCGGAAATATTACGGATAGAGCAGTTTTAGAATTTATAAAAACAGATCATGAATTAAAATATAAAAAGATTTCTACTACAGACTTTGATAGTAAAAATAAATATTCATCTGTAACTATTGATATAGGAAAAAAGACAACATATATAAAAGGAGCACCAGAAAAATTACTACCATTATGCAAAACATATATAAATGAGAGTGGGGATAAAAAACTATTAACGAAACATAGTGAAATAACAAGGTATTTAAACAAGATTACAAACAAGGGAATCAGAGTAATTTTATTAGCCATGAATGATAGCTATAATCAAGAAAGAGTAAAAAGATTAACTTTGATAGGTGCTCTGTATATAAAAGATGATATAAGACCTGAAGCAAAAACTGGTGTGGAATTAGTTAAGAGTGCAGGAATTCAAACCGTTATGATAACTGGAGACAACAAAGAAACCGCAACAAGCATTGCAACGGAAATAGGATTGTTAACAAATAAAGAAGACATAGTTTTAACAAGTGATGAATTGAACAAGATGTCAGATGAAAAGGTAAAAGAGATAATACCAAGATTAAAAGTAGTCGCAAGAAGCCTTCCCCAAGATAAAAGTAGATTGGTTCGCTTATCAGAGGAGTTAGGTTTAGTAGTTGGAATGACAGGAGACGGAGTAAATGATGCCCCTGCATTAAAAAAGGCAGATGTTGGTTTTGCTATGGGAAGTGGAACTGAAGTTGCTAAAGAAGCAGGAGATATTGTAATATTAGATGATAATTTTATGTCCATATCACAAGCAGTCCTTTATGGAAGAACAATTTTCAAAAGTATTAGAAAATTTATTGTATTTCAGTTAACTATCAATTTATGTGCAGTAAGTCTATCTGTAATTGGACCGTTCATTGGAATAGAAACCCCAGTAACTGTGATTCAAATGCTATGGATAAATATGATTATGGACACTCTTGCCGGAATTGCCTTTTCTTATGAGCCAGCTTTAAAATCCTATATGAAGGAAAAACCAAAAAAGAAAAATGAACCAATTATAAATAGGTATATGTATGGAGAAATATTATTTACAGGAATCTATTCAGCCTTATTTTGTATTTTCTTTTTAAAAAGCAATTTTATAGCCAGCTTATATAGAAGCAGTAGTGATTATAAGTATTTAATGACAGCCTTTTTTGCCCTATTTATATTTATGGGAATATTCAACAGCTTCAATGCCAGAACCACGAGAATCAATCTACTTTCTAATATAAGAGAAAATAAGGTCTTTGTAGTTGTTATTTTATTCATTGTTGTTGTTCAACTTTATCTCATCTATTTTGGTGGTTCAATGTTTCGCTCCTATGGATTATCATTAAAGGAATTAGAAATAACACTACTTTTTGCCGCTACTGTTATACCAGTAGATTGGCTTAGAAAAATATATATTCACAAAAAAATGAAAGCAATAGGAGTATAAATAAGCGAAAAGAAAAACTCTAAATATTAATATAATTTAGAGCTTTATGTATAAAAGAGGAAATGTTTTCCTTCATTTTTCTTTGTTTTAAAACCTAGCTTCATTACAAATCATTTCAATGAACTTTCTAGTACTAAAGCTAGGAAGATTTTTTTTGGAATACGCAATACCAATCCCCCTATTAGGAATTTTAGGTTCCACATCAAGTTTAAATAAACACTTGTTTTTAAGTTCCTCTTTAATAAATTCCTCAGTCGCATAACCAATCCCAAAACCAATCTTAGTAAACTCAACTACCAATGAGTAACTAGTTAAATTCATTATGGGTTGAAAAACAATATGATTCTCTAAAGCAAAGTTGTCAAGAAATCCTCTGGTAGTAGAACCCTTAGATTGAAAAATTAAAGGATAGTTACTAATTTCTTCCAAGGATATCTTCCTATTTGTTAATTCTTTATAAGCCTTTCCAACAATAAAACAGTCCTGAACTTTTTTAACTTCTTTAATTTCTATATCATTAGTTTTTGAATAGGGAAGATTATGGATAACTAAATCGATTAATCCATCTCTTAACTTTGAAAATAACTCAGAAGAAAAATTAGTAAATATTTGTATATTAATATGAGGATATAATTGATGAAATTTTTCTAAATAAGGAATAAGAAATTGTTTGGTAAGCGTAGTACTAACCCCAATACGAATAGTGCCCACTTCAAGATTGACTAAATCTGAAAATTTATGTTCTGCATTAGTAATAAATTCCATGGCCTGTTTAATATACCGATAAAATTCTTTTCCCTCTTCAGTTAAAACAACTCCTCGTTTGGTTCTAACAAAAAGTTGCCCTCCCAATTGTTCTTCGAGTCTTTTAATTGATTTGCTGATAGCTGGTTGACTAATCATTAACTCCTTAGATGTTTTAGTAATGTTTTTATTATTCGCAACGGAATAAAAAATGCGATATAATTCAAAATTAATATTCATAATAACCTCCAGTTATGATAGATATGACATATATGTATTTTAATTATAATAAATTTTATCATATAATGCAATTAGAAGGTGATAAAAATGTTAATTTCAATAGTTGGAAAAAGTGGCAGTGGAAAAAGCTATATAGCAGATACTCTATCGAGTTATTCAAAAAATATTAAACATTTAAATATTGATAAGATTGGACATGAGGTATTGTTACTAGACCAAGTAAAAGAAAATCTAATTAGAGCATTTGGAAAAGAAATCTTAACTGATAATGAAATTGATAGAAAGAAATTAAATAAAATAGTCTTTGCCTCTGAAGAGAAGATGCAAGTATTAACGGATATAACTTGGACGAGTATGGAAAGAACAATTGATAATTATATTACTTCTAATAAAGATAAAATAATTATTCTAGATTGGCAACTATTACCCAAAACTAAATACTTTGAAAGAAGTGATTTAAAAATATTAGTAGATGCTTCCATAGAAGTAAGAAAAGAGCGAGCAGTAAAAAGAGATTCCATTACAGAAGAAAAATTTTTAGAAAGAGAAAAAGCCTCACTAAATTTTAATAGAGAAAATTTTGACTATGTAATAGAAAATGATAATTTTGCGTATACAAAAGGAAAGGTGGAAAAAATTTATGACAAAAGTATTGTATCCAGGAAGTTTTGATCCTATAACAAAAGGACATATGAATGTAATAGAACAAGCAAGTGAATTGTTTGACGAAGTAGTAGTGGCAGTTATGAAAAATGAGGCAAAAAGGAACCCATTTTTCACAATTGAAGAAAGGATGAAATTAATAGAAGAAATTTATGAAGGAAAAACCAATATTAAAGTAGTTACAGGAGAAGGAGCAACTGTAGATATTGCATCCTTATATGAATGTAAAGCTATGGTTAGAGGACTTAGAGGCGTAACAGATTTTGATGAAGAGATTCAACTAGCTAGTATTAATAAAAAGATAAGTAATGAAAGAATTAACACAATATGCCTATTTGCAGATGAACCATATAAGTATATATCATCTAGCATGGTAAAAGGCATATTTAAACTAGGAAAGGATATAAAAGATTATGTAGATCCTACTATAAAAGAAGCTATGGAGGAAAAACAAAAGGTATATCAAAAAAGGAGGTAGAGTATGGAAGTTAGAATTTTAGGAACAAGAGCCCCTTATTGTAAGAATGGGGATTATTGTCCTGGCTATTTAGTAACAACAGAGAAATCAAAAATCTTAATAGATTGTGGAAATGGTATTACAAATCAATTAGATATGACAAAAGATTTAGAAAATTTAGTAATCATTATAAGTCATGTTCATCCCGATCATTATGGAGACCTATTGTCCCTTGCTCCTACGGTAGATCTTTATCGTAAATTTGGTTATATAAGTGATAAAGTTAAATTATACTTACCTGAAATAAATTATATAGATAAAGAAGAATATTATGAAGATGAAGACGGATGGGGAAGTTCAAGAACAGTAAAAGCGCCAATAATTGATGATGAATTAGTAAGAGCAATTGGTAAGAATCATTATTTTGATACAGAAGAATATAACCAAAGTACTAAAATAGAATTAGAAAATATGCTAATTACTTTTATGAAAACTCTTCATCCAATAAATACGTACGCCGTAAAGATAGAAGATAAAACAGGTACTTTTGTTTATTCAGCAGATACTGGGTATGAAGAAAAGAATCTCGTGAATTTTGCAAAAGATGCGGATATATTCTTATGTGAATCTTCGTTTTTAAAAGGACAAATAAGAGCGGAGAACTATCATTTATATGCCCATGAAGCTGCAAAAATAGCTAAAAAAGCCAATGTTGGACAACTTGTATTAACTCATTTCTGGCCAGAAATAGATAAAAAATGTTATGTGGATGAGGCAAAAGAAATACTTGAAAATACTATAGCGGCAGAACCAGGAAAAGTATTAAAACTATCAAGGAGGTAAAATATGAATAAAGAAAACAAATTAGTAACAAGCAATTATCAACAAGGATTAGACCTAATAGATCTTCATATCCATAGCTGTTACTCAGATGGAGAGTATACACCTTACGAACTAATTAAGATGGCCCAAAAAAGAAATGTAGGAACCATAGCCATAACAGATCATGATACACTTTTAGGGAATAAAGATATAGCCTATAATCTAAAGGAAAATTCTGTAATAAAGATTATCCCAGGCATAGAACTATCTGCCAAAACAGATAATGGAACAATGCATATTCTAGGTTATGGAATTGATATTAATAATAAAGAGTTAAATGATAAAACCATTGAGTTAAAGAATAATAGTATTTATTCAATTATGGCACTAATGAGTCAATTAAAAAAAGACTATAGTATAGTTTTTCAAACAGAAGATATAAAAAAATTGCTTACTACTAATCGTAATATCGGAAGACCTGATTTAGCCAGATTATGTATGAAATATGGATATGCTAATACAGTACAAGAGGCTTTCGATAAATATCTAATAGATGCAAATCGCAAAACAAAACAAACAAATAAAGGGATTCCCTATGAAGAATGTATAGAGTTAATAAAACATGCAGGTGGAATTCCAGTGCTAGCTCATCCTAAAACTTTAAACAAAACTGATAAAGAATTATTAACCTTAATAAAAGAAATGATAAAGGATGGATTGCAAGGAATAGAAGCATATCACAGTAGACATACACAAGAAGAAATGACTAAATATTCAAAAATAGCCACTGAATTAAACCTTTTAATTAGTGGAGGAAGCGACTATCATGGTCCTATAGTTAAACCAGATATAGAAATAGGAACAGGAAAAAGAAACAATCTAAAAATAAAAAAATTAACAATATTAGACAGATTAAAATAAAGAGATGTATAATTAATTTGGTGATAAGTATGAAAGATAATGAAAAAATATTAATTAGTGCTTGCCTAGCAGGTGTAGACTGTAAATACGATGGTGGCAATAATGAAAATGAAAAGATATTAGAAATAATAAGAAAGGGTAATGCAATTTTAGTATGTCCAGAACAACTAGGAGGATTGACAACCCCTAGAATAGGAGCTAAACGAAAGGGTGATAAGGTAGTAAATGAAGAGGGAGAAGATGTCACGAAAGAATTTCAAAAATTGCCAAGAAATTTAATATAAAAAAAGTGATTCTAAAATCTCGCAGTCCATCATGTGGAAAAGATAAAAATTACGATGGCACATTCACAAATACATTAATAGATAGAGATGGAGTTACAGCCGAATTATTAAGAAAAAATGGCATTGAAATAATCTCATCTGATGATCTATAAAAAAGAAAAGACCGTTGACTTTGTCAACAGTCTGAAGATATACATAAATATTCTTATGTATATCTTTTTATGAATCATAAATAAATTTTAAATTTCGTATGTATCAATATATTGCTTTAAATAGTTCCTTAAAGCCTCATCACATATATAAAGGTAAGTTCCTTTAATACCTCTAGTAAGTAAAATATGATAAGCATTCGTAATGTATTCGAATAGTTTTTCTTCACTTTCCAGTTGTGTTTTCCCCTTTATATCAAAATAACAAGTTTTATCAACAATAATTTTTTTCTTCTTAATATCATACTTTAAATCGGGACCAATAATAACGCCTGCATAATTTAAATCATATCCATGAACAGTATGTACACATCCAATTTCATTAATGGCATTTTCTGAATAAATCCAATCAACATCAGTTGTGTTCCAAATGTATTGATTATTCTGTATTCCAATATCATAGAGATTCATGTTTTTTATATCACTTAGATTTTTTCCTTTAGTATTCCATGGCCAAGCAAAACCAGCCATTCTTCTAGATAAACCAAACTGCTTATTCATCTCTTTGATTTGTTTATCAAAATCATTTATATCATCAAATATCTTAAATTCATAATCTTTAAACGTTAACTTTTCCTTGGGCTTTTTATTATCAAGTAAATCTCTAGTATATTTAATATAATCATTTCCACCTAAACATCTTAGTTGTTCGTATAATTTATATTCACGTACTACTCGATCAGTTAAACTACTCTTTATAATTTGATTATTAATATCTGCAGGACGTATACTTTGTTTATCAATATAAAATAATAATTGATACTTACTACGTCTTAGTATCCATTCTAATTCAGGCGTGTCCTTCTCCCAATTCATCTTACTTGTCACGCGATTAAATGTAGCATAACCATCCTGTGCAAGACCTCTTCGCTGTCTAAGTCTGATAGCTTCATCAACAATTAAAATATCATATTCCTTTTTTATAACTTCACTAGGTGTTATAACCATATTAGCTCTTAAACCCGCAACTTGCTTAAAAACCTTTCGATAAGTATCCCTTAGATTTTGTGTAGGAACAACCAAACCAATTTCTAATTTCTCTTTATTTCCCCTTAACTTTGTTAATTCAGACAAATTATGGATATCAAAGTCAAGTGGAATAATACCTCTATCAATATCCACTAACAATTTAGTCAAAAAGATAGCTACAATCGTTTTACCAGTACCAGCTGAACCAGTTATTAAAGTAGTACTTAATTGATTTTTTTCTATATCATGAATAAGTCCATTTAAAATATTAGTAATAATAATATTTTGATCATCAGTGAGTTCTTTATATGGAGAAAACTTAAATAGACTAGTATCCACAATCTTTTCTAGCTTGTTTTTTACAATACCAATCTTGGTTAACTGATTCCATAACTCAAAAAACTCTTTTTGATATTCTGCACGTCTATAATATTCGTGATTTTGGAGACCAGCATTGCCATTTTGGAGTTTATACTTCCCATCAGCAGCAATATATCGTATTAAAAAGGATTCTAAATCTAGAGCAACGGACTTATTAAACTCTTTATTTGTTAAAAAAGTAATCTTTTTAAGTTTTTGTCTTTCTAAATTTTGAAGATGTTGGTAGGATCTAACAGTAGCATTCGCAGTTTCCCCAATATAGGCCTCCTTGTTTCCTTCAATGATATATACCATAGGCCATTTAGCTCCATAATTCATTTTAGCAATACTATTTCTAACATTCTCATCAAAATTAAATGTTTGTATTTCAATCATATTAACAATTAAAGTTCAGTATACTTTGAACTTACTCCCTTACATTTTTCAACTGGATATTTTTTTCTTGTAACCTCAAGTTTATCTAAAACAATAGTTTCTAAATCAACACCTAATTTATCTGCCAAAAGAATAGAATAATTGACTACATCAGCTAATTCTCCAACAACCTTATCTTTATCAAAATGACTATTCCATTGAAAACACTCCAATAGTTCACCAGACTCTATAGCTATAGATTTAGCTAAATTTTCTGGACTATGAAATTGGTCCCAATCCCTTTCCTTATTAAATTCTAATACAGCATCTTTTGCTTTTTCCATAATTTACCACCTAATAAAATTATAACACAAGTTATTCAATTAAGAAATGAATTTCAAAAGTAATATAAGAAGTCTCATATTATAGCATTTTTTGAATTGATCTGTTATTATAATAAATAGGAGTGATCGCTATGGCTTTTACAGAAAAATTAAAAAAAGAAGTAAGAATGAAATCAGATGGAAAGTGTGCTATATGTCATAAACCATTTGTAGAAATTCATCACATTATACCACAGAAAGAAAATGGAAAAGATACAATTGATAATGCAGTTGCACTTTGTGCATATTGTCACGATTTATTCGGTGATAATCCTACAAAAAGAAAACAACTAAAAGAGATGCGTGACTCTTGGTATCAAATTGTCAGCGCCCAAAAAACGCCCCAAATTATTGAGCATCACCACGTATATGAAAAAATAAAAGTGGTTACAAAGGCAAAATCTAGTAATAAAAAAATGGCTGCGATTTATCATGTGATTTATGAACAAGAAAACTTTAATGATGCAGCAAGGGATTTAATGGAACTAACAAGAACAGCACAAAAAAATGCCCCAAATCAAAGAAGAGCCTTATTTTTAGATATTGATGGACATCGCTTAGAAAATGGTGCATTTGATCACGATATGTGGGAATTACAATTTTACTTTATATTACAAAACTTACTTTATTATTATACTGAAATTCATCTTCCACTTGTCACAATTTATAATCCATATACACAATTAGAAGATCCTATCCCTGATGAGTTGATTATTCTTAATGAAAATGAAACCCCTCATGAATTAAAGGAGTATGAAGGAAAGCTATTAAATACATCGATGAGCGAAACAGAATGGAAAGAGTATAAAGAAAAACAGAAAAATATAGTATGAACCAAAAACAGCTACCTAAATGCAACTGTTTAAAATATTAATATAGTAAATTCCTTATGTGAATAAATAGTACAAGAACTAACTATAAATACTATTTGTCATCTTACTCACAGCTATATAAATATAAGAAAGCATATACCAAGTTTGATAATTAACAGTTCCCGTTGGAGACAAATAAAACACACTTTGAAATTTCTTTACTGCATCAGTTGTACTACGATCAAATAAACCAGATGGATTTTCAATAACCGGAATTCCTGGATAGCTTCCCCTAATATAATTTAGGGTATTTTGCAGTATGTAAACATCATTACTACAGTCTCCCTCTTTTAGTGCGCTTGTGAATGAATAAGGGTACTCTTGTGTTATTTCTGCCTCATAAATATTTATATTATTTCCGTAATAATTCCTTAAAATCTCTATTGCCATATATCCTTTATCACCCAATTGTTTTGAACCCCATTGGCTTAAATAACCGGGTTCGGTTGTACTGCTTTTATAGTGGGCAAGTAGGGGTTCATTCCTAATACTTCCTTTAATATATTTTGTGAATATTTCATCTACTATTTTAGATATCGGTTCAAAAATAGTACCATTTCTAGTATACTTCTGATCATAATTAGTAGTAGAAGTTATAGTAAAATTATACCCCTTACTTCTATACCATTCAGTATAAATCCTATTTAATGCAAATGATATAATAGCTAAAACATTAGCTCTTATTGTTTCTACTGGCCAGGTACTATAGATTTCACTACTAGCTACATTCTTTATATAATCTATAAAAGGAACAGTATAATTTGGAGCATCAAAATTATTTGGAGTGCCATCATGTACAATTATATTTTCTGGTATTAAAACTCGCTGAAGGACAAACGGAGAGATTCCCTGCTCATTATTAGCTTCTTCCGATATAATAGGCGGATATTCTCCCCATAATGTATTCGGAGTAACCTCTGAAATATCTTCCCCTGTATTTTCGTCGATTGAAGTTAAATAAATATTTTGAATAGAAGTAATACCATCAAAAATTTGCACTCCCTCTATTCTAGTATTTGTAAGTCCCAATGCAGATACTAAAACATCATATGTTTCATAAGGGCGCGTTTCATGTTGCTCTACTTCTGAATAACTTTTATCTACAGTATCTAAAGCGATAATATTCGTTTGTCCATCCTCATTCGTTGTAGTAGTAGTGATATCATTTCCATTCTTTGATACTGTAACAGTAGCATTTTTAATAGGATTGGCAACACTATCACTATATACATTCACTATTAAATATCCCTTTGCCATATTTCACCTCATTATATTATATATAATAACTTTAAAATAAATGAATATAATTTAGTGAGGTGGCTAAATTGCTAGAAAAAAATTTACAATTAGGAGATAGCGGAGAGAATGTTAAAATCTTGCAGGAAAAGTTAAAAATATTAGGTTTTTATAACCCAGTCATAACAGGCAGTTTTGGGCTGGCTACAGAAGAGGGAGTTAAGGCTTTTCAAAGAGAGTATGATTTAGAAGAGACTGGAATAGTTGACAACGAAATGTGGGAGATGTTATTAGGATTTACAGAGGTTAGTTATTATGCGACTAGTAATTATCCAACATTAAGTTTTGGATCTAGTGGCGCATATGTTAAAGATTTACAAACAAAGCTAAAAGCTCTTTTATATTATACAGGTACAATTAATTCTTCTTTTGATTTAGAAACAGAGAATGCAGTGAAACGCCTTCAATATAACAATAAATTAACTACAACAGGAGTAGTTAATAATCAAACCTGGGAATTGGTTGATTTCCTATATGGAAATTTAAATGAGTGTGTAACAGGTAACACTAGTGGTGAAAATAATTACTTGACATATAGCGTGAAAAAAGGAGACACTCTATATTCCATAGCTAGTAAGTATAATACAACAGTAGATGAAATTATAAGAGCAAACAATTTAACAAGTAACGTTTTAAGTGTAGGCCAAGTGTTAAAAATACCATCTATTAGTGAGACTATAACAAATATATATACAGTACAAAGCGGAGATACTTTATACTCTATAGCTAGTAAATACAATACAACAGTAGATGAGATCAAAAGACTAAATAATTTAACAAGTAACACCTTAAGTGTAGGCCAAGTATTAAAAATACCATCTACTAGTGAAACTACAACGAATACTTATACAGTACAAAGTGGAGATACTCTATATTCTATAGCCAGTAGATATAACACAACAGTAGATGAGATTAAAAGACTCAATAATCTAACAAGCAACACCTTAAGTGTAGGTCAAGTATTAAAGATCTCATCTACTGGTGGAACCACAACAAATACCTATACAGTAAAAAGTGGAGATACACTATACTCTATAGCGAGTAAATACAATACAACAGTAGATGAGATTAAAAGGCTCAATAGCCTAACAAGTAATACATTAAGTATAGGACAGGTATTAAAGATCCCATCTGCTGG
Source organism: uncultured Mycoplasmatota bacterium (assembly GCA_948465965.1). GTDB lineage: Bacteria > Bacillota_I > Bacilli_A > RF39 > UBA660 > CAJMSU01. The sequence continues at coordinate 7,146 of CAOJYR010000020.1, read as the reverse complement.
AGGAACTACATCAACAACGTATACAGTAAAAAGCGGAGATACACTGTACTCCATAGCAAGTAAATACAATACAACAGTAGATGAGATCAAAAGACTCAATAACCTAACAAGTAACACATTAAGTGTAGGTCAATTATTAAAAATTAGTATGTAAAATAATATTAACTCAAAATATAGTAAATTTAAAATAAGGTAACTAGTTTTAAGAACAGTTATCTTTTTAATTGTTTTCGTATTTCATACTGCAACAAAAAAACAACATTGCTGTTGCTTAAAATTCAAATGGCACGGAAACTGAACGAGTTTCCAAATTATTATTCATCTACATATTTATATTCATTAAGTCTCTTTTCATCTAAAATAACTATTTTATTGTTATATTTATGTAATTTTTTTAGTTTACTATCTTGTTTTTCCCTTTTCGCCCATAATAACATTTGTTTCAATGCCCCTAATGTTGGTTTCATTGGTGATGGATACAACTTTAATTTCTGTTTTATCCATCTGTAGATAATTCTTTTATACAAAATCCTTTTGGGCAAGTCTATATATATTATAGTATTGGCTCTTTTATATGCCAAGGAATATATATCTTTACCGACATTTTCTATAATCCAATCCTTTTGGTTTATTATTTTTTCAAAAATTTCTATTATCTCTTTACTGGTTCTTCTTCTATCATTTCCGTTAGGATTATGCTCCCAAGTAACATTATCTAATTCATAATAATTTATATTTAGTTCTCTTGACAATCTTTTGGCTAAAGTAGTCTTTCCACTACCGACTGAACCAATAATATAAATCTTTGGCATATTATCAGACCTCAATATATAATTAAAACTCCAAATTTTTGGAGTTTATTAACAACTGGCAGGGGATGAGAGAATCGAACTCCCAACAGTGGTTTTGGAGACCATTATTATACCATTTAACTAATCCCCTATGTGTCAAAAGACAATAACAGTATAGCATATTAAAAAAAAATGTTCAATAAAAATTTACACATTTGAATTATAATAAAAAACAACTATATAACTATATAATTACAAAAATTAAAATGTATGATAAAATAAATATAGGTGATAATATGGACTTTACTTTAGAAGAGAAAAAAATGAAAAAAAGAAGAAACAAGAAAAATAAGAAGAAAAAAAGAATATGTCTAATAATACTCTTCTTAATTATTTTAGGACTAATAGCATACTACTTCCTATTTTATCAAAATGAACCCTTAAAAAGCGGAAAAACACCAACAGAAAAAGAAATAAAAAAGTTAACTATAGTAGATGAAGATAGTAACAAAAGACCGATTGCGGTCATGTATGACAATAATGTAGGAAATAGCGCTCATGCCGGGTTACAAGATTCCTACATCACTTATGAAATGATAGTAGAAGGTGGCCTAACTAGAATTATGGCTCTATTCAAAGATAAGGATGTATCATTAATAGGACCAGTGAGAAGTTCTAGACATTACTTTTTAGATTATGCTTTAGAAAGTGATGCAATATATACACATTATGGTTGGAGTACTTATGCAGAAAATGATATAAAAAGTCTTGGCGTAAATAATATTAATGGGCTTTATGACGATGCTCCTTTTTGGAGAGATAATAAAATTGCCGCTCCTCATAATGTGTTTACATCTATTGAGAAAATCTACTCTTATGCAGATACAAAAAAGTATGAAAAAACAACAGATGATTGGAAACTTTTAAACTATACAACAGATAAAGTAAATTTAAATAAGCCAATAGGTACTAAAACTGTTGTGAATGAGGAAACTGGAAAAAAAGAAAAAATAGAGATAGAAAATCCAGAATTATTAACCGCAAATGCAGTAAGCATTCCTTATTCTAATTACCAAATTAGAAGTTACACATATGATAATGAAAAAGGTGTTTACCTAAGATATATGAATAAAGAAGCACATATAGATAAAACAACAAATCAACAATTATCTTATAAAAATATTATTATTGAAAAAGTAAGTAATAGTCAGCTTGATAGCTATGGCAGACAAGATTTAGATACAACAGGGACAGGAGAGGGATATTATATTACAAATGGATATGCTCTACCCATAAAGTGGACAAAAAAGGAAAGAAGTGGTAAAACTATATATACTTATAGTGATGGAAGTAAAGTAAAAATAAATGATGGAAATACTTTTATCCAGATTATGCCTACTACATACTCTCCAACTATAGAATAAACAAAGGTAATAAGAAAGGACAACATATGAAAATAGGAATATTTGGCTGTGGAGCTTATGGCATGGCTCTAAGCAGTGTATTAGATTATAATAATTGCGACATAACTATGTGGACAAAATTTGAAGAAGAAAAGAATCAATTGGAAGTAACAAGAAAAAATGAAAAATTAATTCCAAACTTTTCTATATCAGATAAAATTAAATTAACAACAAGTGTAGAAGAATGTATTAAAGATAAAGATTTATTAATAGTAGTTATACCAGCAGCTTTTATAGATTCATTAGCTGTAGAAATGAAACCATATATTAAGGATAATCATATAATAATTGCTTCTAAAGGAATTGAGCAAAAAACAGGATTGTTTATAAATCAAATTATTGAAAAACATTTAGATACAAAAAATATTGGTGTGATAAGTGGACCATCCTTCGCTGTTGACTTAGTTTCCAAAATGCCAGTTGGCTTGACTCTAGCAACTAAAAGTGAAGATACTAAGGCATTAGCAAAAAAAGCTTTGCAAACGCCTTATGTTAAACTAAGAAGTACTGAAGACATAATAGGAACAGAAATATGTGGGGCAATAAAAAATGTAATCGCAATATCATCTGGAATATTAGAAGGATTAGGTGCAAATGAGTCGACAAAAGCAATGCTATTAACTGAAGCAGTGCATGATATTGAAGAAATATTGGAAGCATTTGATGCGAATAAAAGAACTGTTTTATCTTTTGCTGGATTTGGTGATTTACTCCTAACTTGTACTTCAGAAAAAAGCAGAAACTACAGTTTTGGAAAATTATTAGGTGAATGGAAAACAAAAGAAGAAATAGATAAATATTTAAAAGAAACAACTGTAGAAGGTTTTTACACTTTAGATTCAATCTATGAATTATTAAAAGATAAACAAGTTTCTATCCCAATTATCGATTTAATTTATGATATAGCAGTAAATGGTAGGAATCCCAAAGAGTTATTAACATTTCTTGTGGAAAAATAATAAAAATTAAGAATATATATTAGGATAAAGGGAGAATTTTATGTTAGAAATAAAAAATATTAGTAAAAGCTATAAAACAGGTGAATTTGTACAAAAAGCCTTAAATAAGTTTAGCTTAAAATTTAGAAAAACAGAGTTTGTAAGCATTTTAGGTGCTTCAGGAAGTGGAAAAACCACTTTATTAAATATAATTGGTGGACTTGACCATTACGACGAAGGAGACTTAATTATAAGTAATAAGTCTACTAAAAAATTTAAAGAAAAAGATTGGAATGCCTACAGAAATAACTGCATTGGATTTATATTTCAAAATTATAACTTAATCAGTCATATCACAGTATTGGAAAATATAGAAATGGGAATGACTTTGAGTGGAGTAAAGTCCAAAGAGAAAAAAGAAAAAGCAGAAAAAGCTTTAAAAAGAGTAGGACTTTATGAGCATAGACATAAAAAGCCAAATCAATTATCAGGTGGGCAGATGCAAAGAATTGCGATTGCTAGAGCCTTAGCAAATGATCCTGATATTATTTTAGCTGATGAACCAACAGGAGCCTTAGATTCTAAAACTAGTAAACAAATAATGGATCTAATGAAAGAAATTGCAAAAGATAAATTAGTAATAATGGTTACACATAATAGAGAACTAGCAGAAGAGTATTCGACAAGAGTAGTTGAATTAAAAGATGGAAAGCTAATAAAGGATTCAAATCCAATTACAAAAAAAGAAAATGATAATGATAATTTAACAATAAGAAAAACTTCTATGAACTTTATAACAGCCTTAAAATTATCATTTAATAATATTAAAACAAAAAAGGGAAGAACAGCACTTACTGCATTTGCCTCATCTATAGGAATTATTGGTATTGCATTAATACTATCCTTATCAAATGGGTTTAATATTGAAATTGATAAATTTGAGAAAGATTCCTTATCCGAAGCACCAATAATTATTTCTGAACAAGCGATGGCTATGGATGAAGAATCCATCCAAAAGATGAATAAAGAAACTGCAAAATTAAAAAAGTATACAGATAAAGAAAAAGTCTATGTGGCAAAAGATGTTACAGAAACAATGATGCATACTAATAAAATAACAGAAGATTATATTAACTATTTAAAAAATATAGATAAAAAAGATATCTCAGGAATTTCTTATCAAAAAGGAACCGGATTCAATATTATTAATTATAATGAGAATAATGGTTATAACCTTATAACAACCACTAATATGGGTGGGCAAGGTTGGACTCTGTTACCATCCAAAACAGATGATACTAAAAATGGTGTATTAGAAAACAACTACGATATCATAGCTGGAGAAATAAATTATGATGAACCAGGATTGATATTGCAAATTGATAGTAAAAATCAAATATACGAAACAACACTAAAACAACTTGGTCTAGATGGAAAAAAAGTCAAATTTCAGGATATCTTAGATAAAGAGCTAAAAGTAGTTTTAAATGATGACTACTATAAACAAGTAGGAGACTACTTTGTTCCAAATACAGACTATGAAGAATTGTATAAAAATGAGAATAGTATTACTATTAAAGTACAGGCTATTATAAGAGGAAAGAAAGATAAAGAAATGATAACATCAGGAAGTGGAATAGCTTATACAAATGCGTTAACCAAACTTGTTATAGAAAAAAATAAAAACTCTGATATTGTTCAAGTACAACAAGAAAAAGATTATAATGTTTTAACACATCAACCATTTGATGAAGAAAGTCTAGATAATACAAAAGATTTAACTTTAAGCTATTTAGGAGCTGAAAGCATACCAGTTGCAATTTATATTTACCCTAAAAATTTTGATGCAAAAGATAATGTTACTTCATATTTAGATGAATATAACAAAGGTAAAAATTCAACAGATGAAATAAAGTATACTGATATGGCTGGAATGATTTCTTCACTTTCAGGTAATATAATGGATGCAATAACAATCGTATTAATAGCATTCTCTTCAATATCTTTAATTGTCTCTTCTATTATGATTGGAATAATAACATATATATCAGTTTTAGAAAGAACAAAAGAAATAGGAATTTTAAGAGCACTAGGTGCAAGAAGAAAAGATATAAAAAGAGTTTTCAATGCAGAAACATTTATTATTGGAATGTTTTCTGGAATTCTAGGCATTCTAATAGCAAGAATTTTAATTATTCCAACAAATATAATTATTGAAAAGCTATCAGAATTAGAAAATGTTGCAAAATTAAACCCAATTCATGCTATACTATTAATAGGAATAAGTGTTCTATTAACAATTATAGGTGGATTAATTCCTGCAAGTATTGCATCAAAAAAAGATCCAGTTGAAGCGCTTAGAACAGAATAATGGAGGTAAAAATGGAAGTACTAATGAAAAGATTTTTAAAATCATCTATAATAACATCAATTGTATTAATGGCTTTAGGCCTATTACTCATATTTGAATCAGAAGCAACAATATTTACAATATCTTATATAATAGGAGGAATTTTGATTGCCTTAGGGGGATTTGCTATTATAAATTTTATAAGACATGCATCAAATACAGATAATCACTATAACTTAGATATAATATATGGAGTTGTAACAATTATTTTAGGAGTGCTAATAATTACTAATCCACAAGCAATAGCTAGTATCATTCCAATAGTATTAGGAATAGGTATAATTATCAGTAGTTGTACTAAAATGCAATATGCATTTCAACTTAGATCAAATCAAGATAATTTATGGAAAGCCACAATGATAATATCAGTAGTAAGCACCATATGTGGAATTATTTTACTTTTTAATCCATTTAAAGCAGCAGTAGGCATAACTAAAATTGTAGGTGTTTTTATAATTATATATGCAGTATTAGATATGGCCTCTACTTTTGCTATAAAAACAAATGTTAATAAAATTCATCAAACAATTGAAGAAACAATAGAGGATGCCGAAATAATAAAAGAAGAAACAAAGGAAGCGCCAAAGAAAAATTCTAAAAGAAACAAAAAGAAATAAAAAGAGCAGGATAAATGATAAACAATATTATTATATTCACTACAATCATTGATGAGTGGAACGACAAATTGAATCAAATAGCTAGTAGATATATGGATAATCCAATTTTTGGAGGTATAGCAGTTTTTGCATTATTTCTTTTTGGATGTTGGGGTGTATCAAATCTTAATAAAAAATAATTAAAAGCAGTTTTAGACGATATTAAGTACATACTTCGTTTATCAAGCTGTTTTTTTGTTGATAAAATAGTAAAAAAAAGTTATAATACAGTAGAGACGAGGTATAAAATGAATAAGGAAGAATTAGAAATAGGGAAAAGATATCAAATTCACAGCTATAAGCATAATAATAAAATACATAGATCATGGGATGAAGCAGTTTTATTAGAAATACATGATGAATATTTAATATTTGGAAACGAGAAGACTAAAGTAACAGAATCAGATGGCAGGACCTGGCATACAAAAGAACCAGCTGTATTATACTTCTTTAATAAAAATTGGTTTAATATAATAGGACAGTGTAAAAAAAATGGGATATATTATTATTGTAATATTGCCTCTCCTTATATTATTGAAGAAGATACAATAAAGTATATAGATTATGACTTGGATTTGAGAGTCTTTCCTGATGGCAGTTTTAAGGTGCTAGATAGGGGAGAGTATAAATACCACAAGAATCTAATGGACTATTCTGATACATTAGATCATATATTGAAAACAGAATTGAGCAATCTAATTGGAATGGTAAGAAAAAAGGAATTGGCATTTGAGCCACATATAATAGAAGATTATAATAAGATATACGAGGAAAAAAAGAATAACAAATAAAATTTAGTATGAGCATAATTTATATATGCTTTTTATTTTTGTAAAAAATAAAAATAATAGTTGACAATGCCATCTTTGTTTGATATATTAAATGAGC
>CAOJYR010000019.1 GCA_948465965.1 uncultured Mycoplasmatota bacterium | reverse complement strand
AAAAATTTATATTATATTAAATAATCTTATTGTCTACTTTTTCTTGACTAATGCACACCTAGACTATCTTTAAATAATAATTCCCCTTATGACTGTGTATTATTATTTTTAGGTCAAAATAATATTGATAAATTAAACATAAAAAAGATCGAATATGACGCCATCGATCTTTCCTACAGATTATTGAGAAAATAATCTAACTCAAAATACTAATTTAAGCCAAAATACATTCTATTTTCATATACACAATGCGGGAAGTTAGGTCTTTTCAAAAAAATTTTTTAAACTTCTCATTCCTTTTGTGTGACATAAAATGACTTTAATTAGATTAAACTCTATCATATCATTAATATTTTTTCAAATTTTATTCTCAAAAAATGATTAAAAGTCCTCATTTTATGGGAACCTAACTATTAAAACATAATTTTTATTTAATCGTGACTTTAACTTTTAATTTAACACAATTTTTAGAGTACATATGTAAATTTGAAATATTATTTATAATAGCATGTTTATCTATTTCATATCTTAAAGATAAAAAAAGAGCTAATCTTCTTTTTTAGCTCTTGGGAAACTTTTAAAATATACCTCTTTTAGTCTATCTGTTGAAACATGTGTGTATACTTGTGTTGCACTAATACTTTCATGTCCTAGTAATTTTTGTACTGTCAGAAGGTCACATCCTTCATTTAATAGATGTGTTGCGAAGGAATGTCTAATCATGTGGGGCGATATGTTTTTATTTAAGCTTGTTTTTTTTATAATCTTATCTAGAATATATCTGACCCCTCTTTCAGTAAGAATTCCTCCATTCTTATTTAAAAATATATAGGTACTACCTTGTGTGTTTAATTTTTGATAACCATCCATTAAATATAAGTTTAATATTTCCTCACAATACTCACCATACTCTACAAGTCTTTCTTTATTACCCTTGCCTAGAATTAATATCTTTCTTGCTTTCTTATCGATGTCTTTTTCCTTAATGTTTACGAGTTCTCCTACTCTAACTCCTGTTGCATATAACATTTCTAAGATTAGTAAGTCCCTTTGTCCTAGACTAGTATTTGTTTTGCAGGCATTAAATAATTCCTCCAACTCGTTATACTCAAAATATCTAGGTAATTTTTTGTCTTTTTTAGGTCCATTCACAAGTGAGAACACATTCGTTTTAACAATATTATCGTTTGCTAAAAATTTGTAAAACCCTCTTAGAGAACTTAGTTTTCTATCGATTGATGCATTACTATCTTTTTTTGTGTCTTTTAGATACATTAAATAAAATCTAATATCACTATACATAACTTCTTTGTAATTTATCGATTCTTGCTTTAAATATTCTAAATACTCTAAAATATCTCTTTTATAATTATCTATTGTATAATCAGAGTAATTTTTTTGGTATTTAAGATAATCTAAATATTTATTTAATTCATCCATTATCTATTCTTTCTCTTTAATATACCAATTTTTTCTAGTTCTTCTTCTGGATAGCTATATATATCCTCAACATTTCTAAATACCATATCTAATGCGGCTGCTTTATCACCATGATTTTCTTGTAGACCTATTTTATACCATTTCATTAGATCTCCTTCTTCTTCTCCTATTATTAGATTTATTTCGTTTTCACTATTCTGTTTGGTCTCATTATAATTAGGTTCTAGTATATCAAGTTCCTGTTGAATATATTCTTCTTTTTGGTTCTTTTTATTATTATAAATATTCTTTTGTTGCCAGACAATTAGTTTTCTAAGGGTCTTATAATTTCTAATATATTTGGAAATTTTATTTTTAACATCGTTTAGATATTCATACTCTTCTCTACTTTGATATGTCATATTTTGTTTTAAAATTATATATTCTTCTAGGACCTCTTTGAGCCTGTAGCTTACAAGTCTTGATTGCATAAATCCTTCTGTATTATTTACAGCATATTCCTTTATTTGCTTAATGAACGCTTCTAATTCTTTGGTTAGTGTTAATACTATTTCGCTTTCTTGCTTGTGTTTCTTTTTTTCTTGTCTTACTTCAAAGGCACAACTCATCAAAAGTGAATTATTATAGATCACGTCATGTTTTCTATACTCTCCTTTGTTCTTATATACTATGATAAATTCTTTATCGATTCCATCAAGAAATAGATTATCATATATATTGTGTTCTTTCAGTGTTTTAAAAAAATCATATTGATCTTTATATCCACTGGTTAGACTATCTAGCTCTTCAAGAGTAAATTTATCGGTTAGTTCATTATCTTTTTGGAATTTAATTGGAATACATTCTTTAGGGGCATTTTCAACAGATTCTTGGTCGTGTTTTTTATCTGTTGCGCTCCTCTTAGCAGCCTTTTTTGCTTCTTTGTATTCCTTCCAATTTCTCACATCATTTAATTTATCATAATACATATAGTAATTTGTCATAAGATCACCTCTGTTATTTTAAGTATAATATAAAATATTTCTTTTTACAAACAAAAAGTAGATAAGTTCGATTTTGCTTATCTACTTTTCATAAGCACATTCACTGCACTTGATTTTACCATTTTTTTCAACAAGATGTTTCCCACAATCAGGGCATGTTCCTTCTACTGGCTTATCCCAGGATGCAAATTTACATTTTGGAAAGTTGTTACAGCCATAAAATATTTTTCCACGTCGTGTTTTTTTCTCAATTATTTTACCATCACATAATGGACAATCCATAACTATCGTTTCTTCTTTTTCTTCCTTTTTGATGTGTTTACACTCTGGATAATTCGAACAGGCTACAAACTCACCATATCTACCACTTCTAATAACTAGAGGACTTCCACATTCTGGACATTTTTCTCCGGTTTCTACGGGAGATTTTTTTTCCATATCCGAAAAAGCATTCTCAACACGTGGTTCGAATAGTTTGTAGAAATCTTCTAAAACTTTATTCCAAATTGCCTTTCCTTCAGCTACCTTATCTAAATCTTCTTCCATTTCACGTGTATATTCCACATTAATTAAATCACTAAAGAATTCTTGGAGTTTATCAGTTGTATCAATGCCAATTTCAGTAGGTTTGAATTTTTTCTCTACTATTTCTACATAATTTCTTTCTTTTAGTGTATCAATTGTCTTTGCATATGTAGAAGGTCTACCAATTCCTAATTCTTCCATTTCTTTGATTAGTTTTGCCTCTGTATACCTTGCGGGTGGTTTAGTAAAATGTTGTTTGCTTTCTACATCTTTTGCTATCAATTCATCTTGTTCTTTGATGTCTGGTAATATTTTATCTTCACTATCTTCATAATCTTTATATACCTTTAAATATCCATCAAAGATTAATGTTTGTCCTGTTGTTTTGAATTTATAATCATTGTTATCAAAAATAATCGTTGTTTGATTTACCTTAGCATCAGCCATTAGGGATGCTAGTGTTCTTTTATAGATTAAGCTATAAAGTTTAAATTCATCAGCAGTTAAATGTTCCTTTACCTTTAAAGGTTCTCTTAAAATACTTGTTGGACGTATTGCTTCATGTGCATCTTGGACATTTTCTGTCTTTTTACTTTTTTTAATATAACCAACATAGTCTTTACCATAGTTTTGTTCAATATATTTTCTGGCTGGAGTTGTGAAATCATCTGACAGGCGGATTGAGTCTGTTCTCATATAGGTGATCAAACCAACAGTTTCGCTTCCTAAATCAATTCCTTCATATAATTTTTGTGCAATACTCATTGTCTTTTTTGCAGGAAATCCTAGTTTTGTTGATGCTTCTTGTTGAAGTGTTGATGTGATGAATGGGAACTTACTCTTTTTTGCTTTTTCCTTTTTATCAACACTTTCCACTATATAATTGTCATCTATTTGTTTTAAAACTTCATTTGCATCACTTTCACATTTTAATTCTATGTCTTCTTTTTTGTATTTAAATAGGTTCGCTTCGCACTCTTTAAAAATGGCGGTTATTGTCCAATATTCTTCAGGGTTAAAGGCTTCTATTTCACGTTCTTTATCTACAATAAGTTTTAGTGCTACACTTTGTACACGTCCAGCTGATTTTGCTCCTATTTTACTTTGTAAAAGCTTAGAGAGACGAAATCCAATAATTCTATCTAGAATTCTTCTTGTTTCTTGACTTTTTACTAAATTATCGTCTATAACGGTTGGCTTGTTTATAGCTTCTATTACTTTATCATGTGTAATTTCGTTAAATAGAACTCTTTTATATCCTTTATCTTTGATACCTAAAGCATCCTTTAAATGCCAGGCAATCGCTTCTCCCTCGCGATCTGGATCTGATGCAAGATAGACGATTTCACTGTCTTTAACGTCTTTTTTTAATTCCTTGATAGTTGATCCTTTTCCCTTAATAGGTATATAATTGGGTTCAAAACCATTTTCTAAATCTACACCTAGTCCATACTTTCCGGTTGTAGCTAAATCTCTAATATGTCCCTTTGAAGAGACAACCTTATAATCGCTTCCTAAATATTTTTCAATTGTCTTACTTTTACTCGGACTTTCGACTATAACTAAATTCTTCGCCATAAAACATCTCCTCACTCAATTATTTATACTCATATTCTTTGTTTTTGTCAAATTATTTTTTTGGAATTATACTTGGATATTCCTTCTCTTGGTTATTTATCTTATCAAAGCACTCTATTGCTTTTCCAGAGGTAATACTAAATTTTACTTTAGGACTATTTCTATTTATTTCTTCCTTGGAAAATAATAAATTGCTACCTATAAGTATTTTTGCTATATCACTAACTATTTCATTATTATATAGTGAACTATCTTCTATGATGTGGAACATTTTATTCACTATATTATTGGTTTCTGCTTCCGTCAAATTGTATTTAGAGTTTAGAAGGTTTACTATTTCATTATGATAATTTTCAAAAAAGATTAGGGTGTCTTCTCTATTTGGACTTGTCTTTAATATTTTGTTAACTAACGGTCTTGATAGTGGTATATAACAATAAAGATTATATATCCCAAAGTATAGTCCCATTATAATACTATACGTATAAAAACTGCTTTTATCTTTTGTTATTAACTCGTTTCTTAGTATTTTATCTAATTGTTCTTTTGTATTTACTTCCTTTACTATTTTATTAAAATTAGTAGAATAAGTATTTACTTTTAAGTTTAACATATTTGTAGATATTCCTAATCCATTAGCTTTGTTTTGCTTTCGTCTACTATTATAATCATTTATAACGTCACTAAATGAAGTCATAATACCAACTCCTAACTAAGATTATTCTATGTAGTTTATTTTATTTGTATTATTTATTTTCTAAATACTTTTTTACTGGTCCATAACTTTTTCTGTGCTCATCAATTATACCATATTTATTTATTGCATCTAAATGTTTTTTTGTAGGGTAACCTTTATTGTTTTTAAAATCATACATTGGGTATGTTTTATCTAATTCATAAAGCATTCTATCTCTTGTGACCTTTGCTATTACGGAGGCAGCTGAGATAGTTATACTTTTTATGTCTCCTTTAATTATAGAAGTAGTAGGAATACCTATATCTAATGGCATTGCATCAATTAATATATGGTCTGGTTTGATATTACAATTATTTATTGCCTCTTTCATCGCAAGTTTTGTTGCTTCATATATATTTACTTCATCTATTTTTTTCTCATCAATGATGCCAATACCAATTGCTAGAGCTTGGGCTTTTATTTCTTCAAAAAATGCATCTCTTTTTGCTTCTGATAATTTTTTAGAATCAGTTAACCCCTCTAAATGAAATTTGTCTGGTAGAATAACACAAGCTGCCACTACTGGTCCAACTAATGGACCTCGTCCTACTTCGTCTACTCCAGCTATCAGTTTATATCCTTTACTCTTTAATTTTTTTTCATAACGTAGATTGTCTTTTTGACATAATATTAAATCTAATGCATTTATTATTTTTTTATTCTTTTTCTTTTTTTCTAGCACTTTTAGTTCATAGCAAGATTCTAGATTTAAAACATTATATCCCAATATTTCTATACTATTACCCCTATCATAGAAATCTGTTTCTACTTCAAAACAATCTCTATATTTGATTTTCTCTTCAAATTCATTTGTTTTTGAAGTCCAATTAATGGTATTATATGTGTTTTCAGAACAGCTTAAATTGATGTGATCAGTTTCTTCTAATACATCTTGTAATACTAAGGCACTATCCCCTACAATTATATAATTATCTTTTTCTATTGATAATTCCTCTAATTTTTGTAAAATTTCTAACTTTTTCATACTTACCTCTATATAGTCTTGACTCTCTTTCCCATTTTAACGCTAAACGAATAGAAAGAAAAGAAGGATATATTTAAAAATATAATCTCTTCCTGTTCGTTTATAAGATTAGTTATTTAATCTATCAAATGTGATATTGCCAAAATAAGCATTTTTTAAATCTCTAATAATAATATTTGATACTTTTTCATAGTCAGCTACTCCACCTTTTGTTAAGGCTCCTCTTTTTCTTGCTATTATGTCATAGGTTTCTATTAAGTCCTCATCAAGTTCTTTAATGCCATATCTTTCTTCTAATCTCTCAGGATATAGTTCATACAGTTTTCTTAAGATAAAGCTTGCGATAGCATCATTATCAAGTATTTCTTCTTTAATTGATGAAAGACTTGCTAATATATAGGCTGATTCTTGATTATCTATTTTTGGCCATAAGATTCCAGGGGAATCTAAAAGTTCGATATCTTTATTAATTCTTATCCAAGAAAGACTTTTCGTAAATCCAGGTTTATTACCAACACCTGCTGATTTTTTTCCTACTAATCTATTAATCAGTGTACTCTTTCCTGCATTAGGAACACCTATAATTAATGCTCTGATACTTCTTGGTTTCATTCCCTTAGCGATTCTTTTTTGATTTTCCTCTTTTAAGATATCTTTACTTTCTTCAATAATTTTTTTTACATTTAGACCAGTCATTAAATCAACAGGGATAACTTTATATCCTTTTTCTTTATAAAATTCAGTAAACTTATCTGTTTCTTTTTTATCACATAGATCATATTTTGTCATAATTAAAATACGCGGTTTATTTTTAATTAAATCATCTATATCCACTATTTTAGAAGCTTTAGGCATTCTTGCGTCAATCACTTCATATACAATATCAATTAAATTTAGTTTTTCACTAATTTCTCTTTTGGTTTTAGTCATATGACCAGGGTACCAGTTTATATTTGCCTGATTTTGTCGATTGTCATTATTCATTTGCTTTACTTCCTTTTCTGATTCTTTTTCACTTATAATAACAAATATTTATAATAGAGGTTTGTACTCTAAATAATATAAAGATTTATTTGTTTATTATACACTATTTCTTACCAAATCTATTAAATGGATATAGGATTAGATTTGTTTTTCCTTTGATGTTATCTTTATCAATGAATCCTATAATTCTACTATCAGTAGAGTTTGTTCTGTTATCTCCTAATACAAAATATTTATCCTCTGGAATTTTGATTTCTTTAAAGTCTTCTGTTTCTTTATGTGTAAAGTTTTCTTTTATGTATTTCCCATTTATATATAATTTATTATTTTCATATTTAATCTTTTCTCCTGGAAGACCAATTATTCTTTTAATTAGATATTCATTGTTGTAATGAATCACTACAATATCAAATCTTTTAATATCATTAAAGCGATAACTAATCTCATCTAGTATCATTATGTCCTTATCATGCAAAGTATCTTCCATGGATGGACCATTTACTCTGATTGGAGCAACAATATAAAGTTTTACTATTACTACTATTAAAATGATTACTATATATATCCATAATTCCTTAAAAAATTTTTTTGCCTTTTCCATTTTATCACCTATTTCACTTTTATTATAGATTATTCTTTTGTTTCTTTCAATAGAAAAAAGAAAGCTATTATGCTGCTTTCTTATCTTCTTTAGACTGTCTTTGACCTCTTTCTTTGATACGATATCCACCAACCATATCTCTTAAGAATGTAAGTTTGGCACGTCTTACTTTACCTTGACGTACTACTACTAGCTTATCAATTTTAGGTGAGTTAACTGGGAAAGTTCTTTCTACTCCAACTCCACTTGACATTTTACGTACTGTAAATGTTTCTGAAACACTACCATTACGTTTTGCCACTACTACACCTTCAAATGCTTGGATACGTTCTCTTTTTCCCTCTATTATCTTGTAGTCTACTCTTACAGTATCTCCTACACGAAATTCAGGAATATCTTTTCTTATTTGTTTTTCATTAATTTTGTCAATAACGTTCATAAAAGTTCTCCTCTCTATATATATGTTTTTCAAATGATCATATTCAGCAGAATTTGCTTAAAGAAAATCGGATCATTCCTACAGACGCTTTAAATTATAACACAACAATCTTTAAATTGCAACTATTATATTGATATCTGAAATAATTATTTATTTCTACTTTGGATGAAGTCTACCTTTTCATATACTTCATTATAAAATATATTTAGTATTTCCTGATTCATAGAGCACCTACTTTATATACATGGCATCACCAAATGAGAAGAAACGATATTCTTCTTTTACAGCGATTTTATAGGCATTTAAGATGTTATCTTTTCCAGCTAGAGCCGAGACTAACATTACTAATGTTGATTTAGGTAAATGAAAGTTAGTAATTAAATTATCAATGGCTTTAAATTTATATCCTGGATAAATAAAAATATTTGTCCAACCACTACATTCTCTGAATTCATTATATTTAGTCATTATTGTCTCTAATGTTCTAGTTGTTGTAGTTCCCACACTAATTATCTTATGCCCACTTTGTTTTGTCTTTGTTAAAAGATTAGCCACTTCTTGACTCATGCGATAGTATTCACTATGCATTTCATGGTCTTCTATTTTATCTACTGCAACTGGTCTAAAGGTGCCAAGCCCTACATGTAAGGTTATAAAGGCGACATTTATCCCCTTTTCTTTAATTTCTTTTAATAGTTCTTCTGTAAAATGAAGCCCTGCTGTAGGAGCTGCTGCAGATCCTACTTCCTTTGCATATACTGTTTGATATCTGGATTGATCAGCTAATTTTTCATGAATATAAGGGGGAAGTGGCATAGTACCTAACTCTTCTAATATTTCTAAAAATATTCCTTCATAAATGAATTCAAAATGTCTTATTCCCTCATCTTCTTCTTGAATACATTTAGCTTTTAATTTACCTTCTCCAAATGATACAATCGTACCTATTTTTATTCTTCTAGCGGGTTTAACAAGGCACTCCCAGTTGTCTTTTTCTGTATTTTTTAAAAGTAAAACTTCAATCACTGCACCTGTTTCTTCTTTTATACCAATTAGTCTGGCAGGTAATACCTTAGTATTATTTAATATTAGAGTATCTCCTTTTTCTAGATAATCAATTATATTTTTAAAATGTTTGTGTTCTATATTACCTGTTTTTTTATCTAGTACTAAAAGACGTGATTCATCTCTTTTTTTAAGAGGTGTTTGAGCAATTAGTTCTTCAGGCAAATTATAATCAAAATCTTCTACTTTCATTTTAATACCCCACTATTATGCATATCAGCTACTAAGTCATTTCCATACTCACTATATAAATCATTTATATCTTCTTGGGAAGTTGTGCCAATAAAACTGATTATATCTTCTTCTCCTTTTATTTTACTATTTTCTACTTTATAATCGATAATTTCTAGAAGATGTTCCTTGTCATCATAATTTTCAAACCTTGAACACAGCAAAGATAAAATATTTTTATTATATATATTTATTTTACTTTCGATGAATTCAGGGATTTGGCTTGAACAAAAGAATGCTATTGATATAAATTCTTTATCGTTAAGTGACTCTGTTTCTTGATAAAATTTATCTAAAATGAGAGCACTTGTCATAATTGTATTTAATTTGTTAGCTACTTCCTTTTTATCGCTTTCTTTTTCTACAAAGTAGGTATCAACGCTTTGACTAAGTGCGATTAAAAAATTCTCTTTCTTGCTATCTAATCTATTTAGTGAAGTTAAACTTTCTTCTATCGTATCTTGATAGTATTGACTGCTTGTATCGTCATAGTATTCTAAAAATATATCCTTTATATCACTTTTATTTCTTATTTTGGAAAATAGTTTCATACTTACCTCCTTAATATTATTTATTATTTCTTTCTATTCCTAAAATGTCATATGCTTTATCTGTTACAACTCTACCTCGTGCAGTTCTTTTAAGTAGTCCTGTTTGTAATAAGTACGGTTCACAAACATCTTCTATTGTAGTTACTTCCTCTCCTATGGAACTACTTAACGCTTCCACTCCTACTGGCCCTCCATTAAATTTATTTATAATGGCAAGAAGTAATTCATGATCTGTATTGTCTAGTCCCATTTTATCAACTTTTAGTCTATTTAATGCCTCTTCTGTTATTTTTTTATCCACTCTACCATTCCCTTTTACAAGGGCAAAATCTCTAACACGCTTAAATAATCTATTTGCAATTCTAGGAGTTCCTCTACTTCTTTTGGCAAGTTCTAAGGCTGCATCATCATCGATTTCTACTTCTAGTACTCTAGCTGTTCTTTTAATAATATCTTTTAGTTCTTCTTCGGTATAGAATTGTAATTTTGATACAATTCCGAACCGGTCACGAAGAGGGGCTGATAGGTCACCTGCTCGTGTTGTTGCTCCTACTAGAGTGAAAGGCGGAAGATCTATTTTTATATTTCTGCTATTTCCTTCACTACCAACAATTATATCTAGAGAATAATCTTCCATGGCAGGGTATAGGATTTCCTCAATATATCTTGGCATTCTATGTATTTCGTCAACAAACAATACATCCCCTGGTTCAAGTGAAGACAAAATTGCGGCTAAGTCACCTGATTTTTCAATACTGGGACCACTAGCTGTTTTTATTTTTGTTCCTAATTCATGGGCAATAATAAAAGCGAGTGTCGTTTTTCCTAGTCCTGGCGGTCCATAGAGTAATACATGATCTAAGGGCTCGTTACGCATTTTTGCGGCACAAACAAATATAGAAATATTTTCTTTGACATCTTCTTGACCAATATATTCTTCAATTGATTCTGGTCTAATTGTGTTATCAATAATATTATCTTCTTCTAATGTGTAATTCGTTATAACGCTTTCATTTTGCATAAAACTTCACCTTTCTACTTTAATAGTAACTTTAATGCTTCTTTAATTTGTTCTTCTATGGAAAGATCTGTATTTACATGAGTAATAACTGCTTTAATTTCTTTTTCTTTATATCCTAAAGCTAGCAGTGCTTCTTTTAGCTCTTCTTCGTCTTTCATAACATCATCAGTAATACCAGTGCCAATAAATTCTAATTTTCCTTTTAAGTCTAAAATGATCTGTCTAGCTAGTTTCTCACCAATTTTAGGAAACTTCTTTAAATATAGAATATTTTCTCTTTCGATAGCATCCATTATTCCATCGATTGACCCTACTGCAAGTATTGGAAGTGCCATCTTGCATCCTAATCCCTTTACACTGATTAATTTTAAAAACAATTCTTTTTCTTCCCTCGTTTTGAATCCAAATAAACTATTTTCATCTTCTTTAATCTGCTGATAAACAAACACTTGATACTCTCTTCCTATATCAAATGAATAGGGATTAGATACATAAATTAAAAAGCCAATTCCACTATTATCTAGAACGATAGCATTGTTTTTTACTTCAGTAATTGTTCCTTTTATATAATCGTACATATAATCAACTCCATATATAATTATATAATAAAACAAAAAAGTCTGCAATCGAATATATCTATATTTATTCTTTATATTTATAAATATTTCAGTATAACTGTGATATTGCATTTAAAAAGAAAGATATAACAATACTTACTATATCTTTCTATTCATTTCGGAATTTAATTCACCTATCAACCCATTACTTCTATCTTATAAAACTTAATAAGCTGTTGGGATTAATCTTCTTTTAGATTGTAATATACCTCTTGAACATCATCTAAGTCTTCTAATGTTTCTACTAACTTATGGACTTTTTCTGCTCCCTCTTCATCAAGTGTTACTTCCATATTTGGAATATAAGTTAGCTCGCATTCCAAAAATTCTTTAACATCTACTTCTTCTAAAGCCTCTTTAACCTTAGTAAAACTTTCAGTATCCGTTGTAATTAGATAATTGTCTCCAACCTTCTCAAAGTCAAGCGCTCCTGCATCAAGAGATGTCATCATCATTGTATCTTCATCATAGTCAGCAGGAATTACAATTGAACCGCGTCGAGAAAATATATAACTAACTGAACCATCTGTTCCTAAGTTTCCTCCAGCTTTTGTGAAAGAACTTCTCACTTGTGATGCCGTTCTATTTCTATTATCTGTAAGGCAGTCAACCATGAAAGCTACTCCTCCATGTCCATAGCCTTCATATCTTACACTTTCATAGTTTTCTCCTTCTGCTGCACCTTTTGCCTTTTCTATTGCTTTTAATATATTATCCTTTGGCATATTTTGCGCTTTGGCTTTATCAACTGCTAAGCGAAGTGCTGCATTTTGATCAGGATCTGGAGAACCTGATTTTGCTGCTACTAAAATTTCTTTAGCTAATTTTTGAAATACTTTACCTCGTGCTGCATCTAATAATCCTTTTTTCCTATGTATGGTTGCCCATTTTGAATGTCCACTCATATTCATACCTCCAATTCAATAATATGATAACATAAATTATTAAATTATTGAAGTGTTTGTGCTTATTTTCATTTATACACTAGTTTATTCTATACTTTCTAGTTTAATAAGATATTTTGTTTTTTTGAACTTCAATTGCTGGACGCACACCAGAGTAAATCGCACTACCGCCGAAGTAGCTGAACACTCTTCTGCCAGCGCTATTCACGTACCATGTGCCATACGCATAAGACGAATGCACAGATTCTAACCAATATCCAGCTAGTAATGAATTATTTGAAAATTCTGTATTCTCCATTAAATATTGACAACCATCTAAGGCTCCTGCTGACCCTCCTCTTGCTCCTAGTGAATTATTGCATGCCCTATTTACTTCTTGATATG
The DNA here is from genome assembly GCA_948465965.1 of uncultured Mycoplasmatota bacterium. Taxonomy (GTDB): domain Bacteria; phylum Bacillota_I; class Bacilli_A; order RF39; family UBA660; genus CAJMSU01. Next base: position 13,803 of record CAOJYR010000019.1, on the reverse strand, counting down.
TTAGCAGTCTTGCGGCACTTCCTGCATAAGCAAAATCTAATACCCTTTCTGTTCCGCTTTCATCTAATATATTCCTTTTTACACTACTTAAACTTACATTACTCCATTGTTCTGTTGTTGGTAGTTGATCCTTCACAACGATTGGTCCTTCATATTCTGTTGCTTTTGAGTCTGTAAGTGTATTATAGGCATATGGTGTTGCATTGTTGTCTGCTACTCCCCTTGATACATTACTATAATATATCAATACAGCATACTTACTATCTATATCTAAGTCAGTTGCATAATAAAATCTTTCTGTTAGAGGATCATAAGTTCCATCTCCATTCACATCACAGTCAAAGGCATCTCCACTTGCTAATGTTCCTGCAGTTCCTAGATTCCCATAAGTCACAATACTTGATGTTGCTGAATTCGATTTACAACCAGTAGTATCTGTTTGATTGCATACCTCAGTATGTAGTGTTGTTGCGCGTTTACATACTGGATGAGTTATTGCTACTGCAGAGTCATCTGCTTGGATATAATTTAAGCTAAATGTTAAATTTAGTGTTGTTTCTACTTGAGGCAGGTCTGCTGCTATTAAATCTTTCTTGAACTCTACTCGCACCTTTATTGTTTCTTTCTTATTTGCTGCTAGTAATTGTTTTTCAGAAACAATAGTTCCAGAATCATATGTTACACTATAATCTAAATATTTTGCTTGTTCTTCTGTCAAACCTGTTTTTATAAGACTCGATACCATAGCATCGATTGTTCCTTTATTTACTTCGTCTACTGTAAACTCATAATAGTCTCCTGGATTTGTTAGGGTTACTCCAAAGTTTACTGTTGTACTATTGGCGTCTATCGTAGCTGGAGTTGTTGCAGTGATGCTTCCATCTGTAATACGCAAGTTTTCAAAGTGTACATCCCAACTTGCTTTATTAATTGTTGTATTTCCTAGAATATTTAAGTTACTACTTAGATAAGCATATCCTACTCCTATTACTATAGCTATCATAAATATAATTATTAAATATATACTTTTCTTATTATTTCTCATTACTATTACTCCTATTCTTTACTATATATCATCATAACTATATTATATATAGCTGTCGAATTTAAGTCTTTTATACAACTATAATAAAAAGGCCTTATTTCATTTATTTCTTACCTTACTTCTTTATTTATTGTTATATTCATTGAACTTTGTGTCAATTGCGTTTGTATTGCTATATTAGGTATGTTAAAATTAAATAAAGGAATGGTTTATATGTATTTAAGAGTTAAGAAAAAGAAAATTATGATAAAGGAGCTTTTTGGATTTTGGAATCGATTTAAAGGATTAAAATTTGTTTTGGATCCAATTGATTATGTGGTTAAGTTTTCTCATAAGAAGTTTGTTACTACTAACTTTTTGTGTCAAAAAATTGATATTATTTTAACCGATAGAGAGGATAAAATATTATATATATATGAAAATTTTAAATCTGAACAATATATTTTACCAAAATGTAAAGTGTATAATGTTTACTTTTTACCACTTCATACAGCTAAAAACTTTAAAGTTGGTGAAAAACTTACTATTATAGAAAAATAAAAATTATGGAATGAAATCCATAGTTTTTATTTTTAACTATATCAATATTTTTCTATGTATTTACAATTAAAAAAGTATAACCTTTTTGAATTACACTTTTTTATCTCTTAATTCTGCATTATGAGTAGTTTCTACTTTTTCAATAATATTATTAAATACTTGCATGACCTCTTCATCAGTCAATGTTCTTTTAGGGTCCATGAATGTTAATTTAAAAGCGATGGATTTTTTATCATTATCAATATGCTCCCCAGTATAAACATCAAATACTGATATATCTGTTAGAAGTCTTCCTCCAGCCTTTTTTATAGTAGAAACCACTTCCCCCGCTTTTATCTTTTTGTCTAATACAAAAGCCATATCTTTTTCCATTTCTGGATATTTAGGTGCTTCTTTAAATTTTAATGGTTTGATTTTTTTCATAAGGGCATTCATTGAAAGTTCAAAAATATAGATTTCATCTTTTGCTATTTTAGGGTGTACTCTACCAATTATACCGATTGTCTCTCTATCAAGTAGGATATTGGCACTTATTCCAGGATGTAAATCTTTTTCTGTAGATATTTCAAATGCATATCTATTTTTAAATCCCATATAATCAAGTATATTCTCTACTATTCCTTTAACTAAATAGAAATCTACTTTCGTAGGATTCATCCAGCCATTTTCTAAATAATTTCCAGAGACTAACCCTGCTACTTTACTGTCTTCATTATAATTTTTGTCATATGTCTTACTTATTTCATATACTGCAATATTCTTTACTTTACGTTTTTTATTATAATTATAAACATTTAAAAGTGAAGGAATTAGACTTGTTCTTACAACTGACTTATCAACACTCATTGGATTTGGTAAAATTACTTTTTCTTTTTTCTCATAATTAAATGTTTCAGCCATTTCAGGGGATGTTAGTGTATAAGTTTTGGCTTCATTTAATCCGAGACTTCTAAGGCGTTTAGATAACGCTTTACGATATTTCACATCACCCACATACTGACCTCTTTTAATAGAGACTTTAGGTAGAGTTGATGTTAGATTATGATAACCATAAAGTCTACCGATTTCTTCAGCTATATCATTAACATTTGGATCAATATCAAGTCTTCTATTAGGAATAGTAACCGTAAATTTACCATTATTTAGTTCATATGGAAAATCAAGACGCTCAAGTTCAATTTTCATATCATCTTCACTAATCGTAATTCCTAACATCTTATTAACGTCAACTGGTTCAAATGTAACAGTTTTTTTTGTTTTATCAACTTTATCGTGTTTAACTATACCAGTTAATACTTTCGCTCCTGCATATTTTTCTAATAAGTGGCAAGCCCTTCTTATGGCTTTTTCAGTATATTCATAACTTAATCCTTTTCCATAACGAATAGATGCCTCACTTCTTAAGTCTAGATTTGCTGCTGTATATCTAATACTCACTGGATCAAAAATAGCACTTTCTATTAAAATTGTTTTAGTACCTTCATCTACTTCAGTATTTTCTCCACCCATAACACCAGCAATGCATACAGGTTTGTTACCATCTGTTATTACAATATCGTTGCTTTTTAAAGTTCTATTTTTTCCATCTAAGGTTATAACTTCTTCACCTTCTAAAGCATCTCTTACTAAGACCTTGTCTCCAAGTTTATCTTTGTCAAAGAAGTGAAGTGGTTGACCATACTCAAGCATAACATAGTTTGAAATATCAACAACATTATTAATAGGTCTCATGCCTGCAGATATAAGTCTTTTTTTAATGAAGTCAGGAGACTCACCTATTTTTATATCTGTTACCATTTTCGCTAAATAGTAAGGGCATTTATTGGTTTTGACCTCCAATGTAAAGTGTTTATCAATACTATCAGCTATTTCATTATATTTATCATCTGGTAAAGTTACTTTTCTATTTAAGATAGCTGCGATTTCATAAGCGAAACCAATATGATAATAACAGTCGTTATTACGATGTTTATGTATATCTAATTCGTATAAAGTATCATCTAGTCCTAAATATTTAATTGGATCTTCTCCGACAGGAGCATCTTTATCTAACTCCTCTATTCCTCTTTCGTAGGATTCATCTGTTTTTTCTTCTAATCCTAATTCATATAAAGCACAAATCATTCCATTAGATTCTACTCCACGAATCTTACTCTTCTTTATTTCGAAATTACCTGGTAAAATTGCACCTGGAAGTGATACTACTACTTTTAATCCACTTCTTACATTAGGTGCTCCACATACTATTTGAGTCGTTTCATCATCATTTATTTTAACCTGACAAATGTGCAAGTGGTCACTATCTGGGTGATCTATACACTCAACGATTTCGCCTATTACTAAGTTATTTATATGATTTGTAATTACTTTTTCTACATTAATTCCAGCTTTAGTAATTTTAACTGCTAACTCGCACAAATCTTCATCACTTATATCAATATAATCTCTAACCCATTCTAAACTTATCATTTATTCTGTCTCCTTTCTATCAAATGTTTTACTTTCTCTTAAATCAGTATTATAAAATACTCTACAGTCATTTATATCATATTTAAGCATTGCCATACGTTCTGCACCAAAGCCAAAGGCAAATCCACTCCATACATTGGGGTCATATCCTCCCATACGAAGTACATTTGGATGAACCATACCAGCTCCAGCTATTGTAATCCATCCTGTCTTTTTACAAATATGACAACCTTTTCCTTTACAATTAAAACATGAGATATCAACTTCTACAGAAGGTTCTGTAAATTGATAATAGCTTGGACGAAAACGACTCTCCACCTCGTTTCCAAATAACTTTTTAGCAATAATATCAATAGTTCCTTTTAAGTCTGATAGGCTAATATCTTTATCTACAAGTAGTCCTTCTATTTGCATAAATTGATGGGAATGTGTTGCATCATCGTCATCTCTTCTATAAGTCTTTCCAGGACAAATCATTCTTATTGGAATTTCACCATTTCCTTTTAACATCGTTCTAACTTGTACAGGAGATGTTTGGCTACGAAGTAGAACCTCTTCTCCTTCAATATAGAAAGTATCTTGTGCATCTCTTGCGGGATGTCCTTTTGGTATATTTAGCATTTCAAAGTTATATTTATCCTCCTCTATTTCAGGACCATCTACTACATCATAGCCCATAGACATAAATACTTCTTCTACTTCCTCTATTAATTTTTCCAAAATATTAGGAGCACCACTAACTACTTTTGTGGCAGGAAGTGTTATATCAATAGCTTCTTTAGCTAACTTTTCATTTAGCATTTGTTCTTCGAAATAGGCTTTCTTCTCTTCATAAAAACTATTGAATTCTTCTTTTAAAGCATTAACCTTCATACCAAAGGCTTTTTTCTCTTCATTTGGTATATTTTTTATTTCTTGATTAAATTCGGTAATCAATCCTTTTTTTCCTAAATATTTAACCTTTAGATCGTTAAGCTCACCTAAATTAGTAATAGCCTCTTTATCTTTTGATAAATTTTCTCTAATCATCTCTTCTGTCATTTTAATACATCTCCTTTATATAAATTTTATAAATAAAAAAGCAACTATATATAAGGACGAAATTTTTCCGTGGTACCACCTTACTTTATAGTTACTTACTATACACTCTATTCTTTTAACGCAAGAAATACGCTTACTATTAATAAGGACTCAAAAGCTGAATTCATAAATTAACTCTACTTATTTCCACCAACCATAAGCTCTCTATAAAAGCATCATTTACTACTACGTCTTCGTCTTAGTCGATACAGATAATATTATATCATATTTTTTTCAAAAGGAAAGATTTTTATTTTAACTTTTCTAATTCTTCTATAGTTAAATTAGTATATTTAGATATAATCTCAATATCTACATTATCTTTTAACATAGATTTAGCTATTTCTATTTTTTCATATTTCATTCCTTGCTCTATTCTCTATTCTATTCCTTGTTCCAGTCCTTCCTTTAGGCCTTCTTTTAGACCTTCTTCCTTATATTCTTTCTTCAAAGAATTCATGATCTTTCTAGCGTCTTCCTCAGCACTCATATATTCTCTAAATTCTGGATCTTGATTTACTTCTTCTATCGTTTTCATAAATGATTCCACCATCCTATCACTTTTAGATAATTTCACTAAATCTTTTGGCTCTAAGTCTAACATGATTAAGTATTTATTATCTTCTATTTTCTTCTTGTCTTTATCATACCAGAATCTTTTATATTTATCCATATTTAATTCATAGATTTCAAAGTTTTCTACATATAGTTTCTTATCTTTATCCATTACTTTATAACACCGAACTAATGCATTATCTTTTAGGCCATAACTTAAATTTATTTGAATAAAGAATGTATCCTCATCATAGTTTTCTCCTACTAATGTATGATGAGAATATAAGTCACATAAATAGGCCATATTCCTTGGATGTACATAACCTTTTTCACTTGAATTCACTTCTATTTCAATAGTGCCAATATTTGTTTTTAATATGGCATCTAAGTGTTTTCTAGCAATATGTATATTTGTACTATTTCTTTCTTGATTTTTAATATTAATCTCATTAATTTCTACTTTTAAAATAGATTCTAATAAAATTCTTAATATATCTTTATTCTTTTCGTTTAGCATAACTTCCTTAAAAGCATGATCCCATTTACAAGTATAAAACTTATCCTGATTATTCACCTCTGTTTTAATAATATCTCCCCCAGAATTAAGGATATACCCAAAATTCTTTCTAAGGTATAATTTTGCTATGCAGAGTATAAATTCCACTCAATATTAATAGGCCTTTCGGATGTTTGAGAATTTACTTTACCAATTTCTATTTTTGTAACAAAAGCATCAAGTACAACTTTATTCAATTCTGTAATATCTTTATATTGTTCAAATAATTTGATTCTATCAGTTTGTTTACTTTTATCAGATTTTAGATTAATTATTTCAGAATCTAATTGTGATAATTTCTCTTTGGATTTCTCTATCTCTATAGTATTACTATTTTTTATTATCCCAAATTCAGTTTCTGATAGAACTCCTGTTACTTTATCATTTAACAATGAAAGATTATTTCTTAAATCATACATAATAACACCCTTTGAAATTGACATTATATTATCACAAATATAAATAACTGTCAACAATTGGTATTTATAGGATAGTGTAAAATCATTTGGGGGAAGACACAAAAAAAAGAAAGACCTGATGTTATAATAAACTTGAAAACCATAAAATAACGGAGGTCTTTCTATGGATATAATATCACATTTTAATAAATTTGTTGAGGATAATTTTAATATTTTCTTAAAAAATTTCTTTGATAAAGGTAACTTTTGGAATAAGAAAGGCAGTATAGATAATTATGTCAGTTTTATGACTAACTTGGATTCCTTTAATTATTCTTTTATGACAAATGTTATTAAATTCTATTTTGAATATATTGATGATGTCTTCTTTTCATTCTTCTTATCGCAAATCTTTTTGTGAATCTAAAGGTTTTTATAAGAGAACAATTCTCACTTTATTTGGAGAAATAGCCTTTAAAAGACGCTATTATTTAGATAAGAATTTTGAAGATAGATTTTTCTTTACCGATTTGTTTCTTAACCTTCCGAAAAGAAAATATTTTGACCCCTTTGTTTGTGCTGAACTCTATAATGAATCTGCTTCTACTTCCTATTCTAAAGCTAGTAAGATTGTTTCTGATAAGGTTGGTAAACGAATTAATAATAATCTTCTTATTGGTAGAGCTTCTACTAGAAACTGTGTTATGAAGTTCAATATTGGTGATTCTTTTGAAGAACAAAATAAAAGAATAGAACGTCTTTATGTTATGTTAGATGAAAAATTTGTTGGCTCTCAATTTAATGATGGTAAAGATCATATGATTAAAGCTACTGTTATCTTTGAAGATACCGAGCTTGTTTATAAAGCGAAAAAGAAAAAGAATTCTATGAATAGATTTAAACTTGTTAATTCTCATGCTTGTGCTTCTATTGAAAACAAACTTCTTAATGATACTGTTGACTATATTTATAATACCTATGATACTGACTACATAAAAGAAATCATTTTTATGGGTGACTGTGCTACTTGGATAAAAAACTTTCCTAAAAGTAATTGGTTTAAATTTAATCCTGATACTAATGTTAAATTTGCGATGGATGGTTTTCATTTTTCACAAGCTTTAAGTAACTTAACTACTACTAAATATGATGATGTTTATTATGCTTTATACGAATATGTTCTGTTTAATAAAAAGGATGATTTTACAAGACTTTGTAATGAATTTTTAGATTTAAATCCAGAAAGAAGCGAAGTAATAGAAAGTAAAAGAGATTATATATTGAACAATTGGAATGAAAGACAACTATATCAAAATTCTCCACATATGAGATGTTCTATGGAATCTCATATATCTCATATATTCGCTGACTTATTTACTTCAAGACCTAAGGCGTATTCAAAGAAAGGAATTAAACAATTATTAAAATTAAGATTATTAAAAACTAATAATAAAAATATAAAAGAAGAATATTTTTCTCAATTTAAACCTAAAAAGAACAAGTATATTTCTGAATTAGAAGAAATCAAGACAAACAATTATAATAATTATTTAAACAAATTATTACGAAGGAAATATAGTAATACTACAATATAAAAAAGAAAATCAAGTTATTAAAACTCAACTTTCTCCCCCAAAACTCTTTACACTAACTATTTATATTTGAATAGTAGTTTGTAAAAAAAATAGATATTTTACCTCAAATTATCTATTTTTAATTATTTGCAATTTTGTAGTTTTATTTTGTTAATTTTTTAACTGATGAATTTAGCTCATTTAATTTATCTTCAGCCTCTGAAATAAGAGATAAGACATCATCTTCTGTTTTTGAAACAATTGTTGCTGACAAACTAGAATCTTCAATATTTGATAAATCAAATGACAAATTGCCAGGTATATCAAGAATTGATTGATTTGCTATATTTTTATGAGTTAAATGTGATTGTGCCTTAATTAATATATCGAAACATTCTTGTTGCCCATGTCTTTTAGCACTCATAAGTGCATTATCTCCATCAAAACATTTAGCATTAACATTCGCACCAAGTATTATTAATAATTGTAAAAGATCTTTATGACCATGCCTTGCAGCTGCCATTGTAGCAGTTGTTAAATAGTTATTTACTTGATTAACATTAACTCCTGCTCTTAATAATATATAGGCAATATTAATGTACCCTTTTCTTGCACATACAAGCAATGGGAAATCGCCTTTTTTCTCATCTTTATATTCAATATTCGCACCATTCTGTATTAATTCTATAACTTTATCTGCTAATTCATCTTGCGAACTAGAAGATGTTTTTTTCTTTGAAACTTCTTCAAACAATTCCTGACCAAGCTTATTACTTTCTTCCACATTTACTTTTTTTATTTTTGACTTGAATTCAGCAACACTTTGCTCATCTAATTTATATTCTTCTAGCTTTTTTAATCTGCTATTTTCCAATTCTATTAAGCTTGAATTATTCATTTTTTCAACACCTTACTTTGACTAGACATTATTTTTTTAGAAGCCTCTAATGCTTTATTTATATCAGCACAAGCAAGAAAAGAATTAAGACTACGTAATTTATTTATACCAATAATATCACTATCATCAAGTGTCATGTGATAAACATGTTCATCTACTAAAGGATAAGAAAGGTTCATATCATCATATATAAGAGTATCAATAGTATAACTTCCTTTTATCCCTGTTACTTGTTCTGTAAGTGCTTTTGCAGTTTTAGGTTGTGAATCAAAACATTCATTCATAAATTTAATAAAATTCTCTATATCAGACATAAATGTAGAAGGAATAACAGGATAACTTGATAAAACACTAAATTGAGGTTGTCCATTATCATCTATATCACTAATAACAATTAGTTTTTGTTCTCCAGTTTCTTTCAATAAAATCCCATTTTCATAAATTTTAATATCTAAATCACCAACATGTTCAATTAACTTAGAAATAAAATAATTATAAGATAAATGTGGTCTAAATATTTTAGCTACATTAGTCCAGTCTCCATTTGACAATTCAAAAATATTATGTCCCCTTTTTATATGACTACTTTCATCTTCAAAAATATCGATTGCATTTGGCACATTAGTTGTAGAAACTAATTTACCATTTTCTAATTTGATTTTTTCTATTTCATCACTTATTGATTTTTTTCTTTCCTGTTCCATTGTTGCAAATTTAGTTTTATATTCTTCAATTAACTTTTGCATTTCTTGTGTCTTTTGAACTAACTTTTTACTTTCATCTACAAATACCTTTTCAGCAATTAATGAATTTAGATTTATCCCTTCTTCACTTTCTTCAGTATTTATTTTCATTGCTTTTACTAATGCAGCTAATTTTGATTCATCTTGACTTTTCATTCTATCTAATGATGATTCAAATGTTGTAATATCATCTGGAGATTTAAACATATTTCTTATAATAATATTGTAAATAACACTTTGAGGTGCATTTGCTAATTTTATAACTCTATCTGCATCTTCTATTGCAATTAACATTTCAGAACATGATGGCAATCTATTATACATTTCCTTGTTTGCGTAAGCTTTCTCATACATTAAAGAAACAAGATTTAACAATCCATCATTTACAGGATTTTCTTTTTCATCTATTAATAATCTATGTGCTACTTTATAGAATAAAGCTGGTTTCATATAATCTAATCTAATAATCCTTATACGTCGTGATAGAGGTCCTGATAATTCTTCTCTCATATCATTTTTACATAATATAACTTGTAAATTACTTTTATATTCATCTTTTATCTCTAAATCACCATGTTGTGTTGAATTAATTTTACCTGATTGTAAAAATTGAAGTAAGAAAGCATCAGTTTCTTCTCTTGCCTTATCATATTCATCAATAAATAATACTACTCTTTTCCCATCATTAACTTTTTTTATTGCTTCAATTAATTTACCTGGAATATTAACATTATCAGCATCACCACGAATTGCTGCACTAATATTAATGTCTTCAAAAAGCTCTGTTTTTCCTGTTGTTGCATCACATTGATAATCAACTAATTCAACATTTTGAAAAAGTTCATTAGATAATTTTGTATATGTTTTTGCAAATTCAGTTTTACCTGCACCTGGAGGGCCTTCTAAACAAATTGCAAATATATCTTGCCCTGGATTAATACTTAAATTATTAAATAATGCTAACGCATTGTAAGTATCATACAACAATTCATTTGTTGCATAATATCCCATTATTTCAATTTTACTTTTTAACTCATTAAATGAAATCATCTTTTCACTCTCACTTTCTTTTGTAAACTTTTTGGATTATCTGTGTAACATAATGTTTCAAATCTTTTTTCGTTTACTTTTAACAGCCCTTGTTCTAAATCTCTTATATTTTGAACTTTATATATAAATCCATTAAAGTCATCTATATCATAAGAATCGTATCTTGATTCAAAGCAAAACCAATATACATCAGCTGCTTGTGATAAATTAATAACTTCACTTCGTGGATCAAAATCAGAAAATACAACGCATTTTTCTGCTTTCTTTTCTATTAAATAATTATCTATATTTCTTTCAATGTACTTAAATTTTACTCTAGGATCTTTTATATAGCCATCTCTACCAGAACTTCCCCAACCATTCCAATATCCTGCACTCTCCAATATATCAGCAAGCTCTGATACTGTTATATTCTTTTCAATACTTTCAATCTGAACATTTACTCTTTCATTAAAACCAATTAAAACTTTAACCCCTTTTTTCAATAGTTCTATTGCAATAACTGCCAACATATTAGTATATGAACTCATACTACCTGACATATCAAAGTAAAAAGATAATGGAACATTTTCATTTTTACCATTTGCATATTCATAACCATATTTATCTGTTAGAACTTTAGTTACTTGATGTGTTTGTAGATGTGTAATTACATCCTTGACTTCCCATTTATAAAATCCATTTGTTTTTTCTAATGAATTAGATCTAATATTTAAATCTGTATTATGTTTACAAAATCTCTGATTTAAGAACTTTGTAATTAATGTTCTAATGATACTTTCAGGAACTTCTGTATAAGACTCAGTATCAATTGAATATCCAGCACCTCTATCTCTATCTTCAAAAGATGGAAGTTCACCTAATTGATTTAAAAAGTTATTGGTTTGTTGTGATAATTCATATTTTTCTTCTTTTGATTCTTCTATTTTTTTCTTTTCGTGATTTATATGTTCTCTTTGTAATTTTTCTGCTTTTCTTTTTCTAATTTCTTCAATACTTTTCTTTAATTTTTCTAATAATTCTTTTTTTTGTTCATTTGTTAATTTAGGATTATTTGCTATTTCATCACTTGTTTGTTCAATTTCTTCTTCACTAGGAACTTCAATTTCCTCTTGAATATCTTCTATCTCATCTGGAGAAAGCGAAGTGTCATTTTTACCTACATCTTGTTCTTGAGAACTATTATTTAATTGTTTTTCTTCATCTTTTTGTGAAGAAACTTGTTCAGAACTACTATCTTGTGATTGATTTTGTTGTTCTTGATTATCACTTTGCTGAGATTGACTATCACTCATTTCTTGTCCTTCACTTTGTTGTGAATCACTTGCTTGTTGAGATGATTCTTGACCTTGTTCAGAACTACTACTTTGTGATTGATTTTGTTGTTCTTGATTATCACTTTGCTGAGATTGACTATCACTCATTTCTTGTCCTTCACTTTGTTGTGAATCACTTGCTTGTTGAGATGATTCTTGACCTTGTTCAGAACTACTACTTTGTGATTGATTTTGTTGTTCTTGATTATCTCCTTGTTGAGATTGGCTATCACTCATTTCTTGCTCTTCTGATGAATTTGATTCATTATTATTTGAATCATTAGAATTACTTTGATTGCCATTTAATTGATCGTTTTGACTATTCTTTGAATCTTGCTGTTCTGATTTTCCATTATCAATTTCTTCTTCAAAATTTTTACTATCGCTTGAATTAGACTCATTATTACTTGAATCAGATTGACTACCACTCATTTCTTGTTCTTCACTTCGTTGTGAATCACTTGCTTGTTGAGATGATTCTTGACCTTGTTCAGAACTGTTATTTTGTGATTGACTTAATTGTTCTTGATTATCACTTTGCTGAGATTGACTATCACTCATTTCTTGCTCTTCTGATGAATTATTTTGTAGTTCTTGTTGATTTTGATTTTTTCTTAATTCATCTTTTATAAATTTCCAAAATCGCATATAACACCTTTATAATTATTTTTTCATCTTTAATGTAAAACGATCCAATGCATCTTTCATATTTAATCCATAAACATCTTCAACGAATGCTTTATCTTTTCTGGAATAAGGATTATATGATGCTTCTTGTTTAAATTTACCATCATAAGAGAAAAGCCATGGATGATATTTTCCATTTTCAAATATTTTCAAATCTTCAAATTCATTACCTTCAATACCAATAGCATCAATTCTATTTTGAGTTGGATAGAAAACTTCTTTTTGTCCTTTATCAGTATCAATTATTAATATAAACCCATAATGTTCTGTTCCCAATATTGCACCTGGATATAATGGATAATCTTGTTGTACAAGTTCATCCTTAAGAATTACGCTTTCTTCTGGATTTCTTGCAATTTTAACACATAGTGGATTTTTAAGAATAGGTTCTCCCATAAACATATCATAATGTTCAACAATTGTATTAAATCTACTTCTATATTCGTCTGTAAATTCACCAAATATAGAATGTTCTAATTTACCTGATTTATTAAATCTCCATGAAGTTTTTTTACCTTCCTCAAATACTTTTAAAACTCCACCTTCAATACCAACAGCGTCAATTCTACATTGAGTTGGATATACCATCTCTTTTTGCTTTCCATTTATGTCAGTAATCAATACAAATCCATAATGATTACCACCAAACATTACGCCAGGTACTAAAGGATTATTTTGTCTATTTACTTCATCTGCTAGTATCACGTTCTCAGTATCACCAAGTCTAATACACACAGGATTTTCAATTTTAGCTTCAATATCCATAAACAAACCTCCCCTGATGGCTAACTATAATAACATAAAAGCTTTTTTTTTACAATAAAATATGCCCAATTTAATGTCAAATTTTTTTGAAAATGTCAGTAAAATCATTTTGAGAAAATGTCAGTAT